>NZ_JBWKGY010000001.1:575173-920842 GCF_056433525.1 Streptomyces sp. NPDC044704 | reverse complement strand
GCGATCGCCACTCGCTACGACAAAACCCGCGAGTCCTACCAGGCAGCCGTCACCATCGCATCCCTGTTCCTCTGGCTAAAGCCCCTTTGAAGACAGTGCCTAGAGCTCTCCCACTGTTCACTAGGGCGGGGTTCTCTACAGGGTCCGGACGGGTGTGCAGTGGCGGGATCTACCGGAGCGATTCGGGCCGTGGGAGACCGTCTATGAGCG
Organism: Streptomyces sp. NPDC044704; assembly: GCF_056433525.1. Taxonomy (NCBI): domain Bacteria; kingdom Bacillati; phylum Actinomycetota; class Actinomycetes; order Kitasatosporales; family Streptomycetaceae; genus Streptomyces; species Streptomyces sp. NPDC044704. Next base: position 920,632 of record NZ_JBWKGY010000001.1, on the reverse strand, counting down.
GCATCAAAGCTGGTCAGCGGATGGAACGTGGACGATGCTGCCGCCGCGGATCCAGGCGGCCGAGGATCCCGCGGCCCAGATCGACTGTGACGTGTCGGCGGACTCGACGGCAGTGCAGGCCCACCAACACGCCGCCCGGCGCGTGGAAGGCGCCTACACCCACCTCTGCACCGTCACTCCTCGCAGCCCTCGCCACATGGCTCCGCACATGATCCGAGAAGCCGCGACCGTGCCTTCACCGAGTCCCGAGGGCACGGCTACCGCTGGATCGACATCAAGAGGTTCCGGCTACCCGTTGAAGTACCCGGCGATCTCGACGCAATCGCCGCCTTGATCGCCAGTGTCCAGTTCCGCGACGACTACGCGGGCGGCGGTATCGACCCGGACGGCACCCGCCATGGCCCGCACTGGACGCACAAGATCACCGTCGACGCCTACCGGGTCACCACCCGGGACGACGCGACAAGAACCCTCCAGGCCTGGGCCGGCCGACACGGTCCGCTTCCCAGCTCCCTGGAGGACGTTCTGGCACGTGAAGTGCACCCCGCGCTCCGGGCGGCGACCAGCTGCTACGAGCTCCCGAATCTCGGCGCCGAGGCGTTCCACGACTGGGGAGGGGTGCACATCGACTTCCACGAGTTTGTTGCCATTGACCGCCGGGGCTCGTCCCTTACCCTGATCGTCGCCGCCGACGACTAACACTCCGCGCCGCGAAACTGCGCCGGCTCTGGCTCCGGTGCCGACAGCACCGGGGCACCGGGCACCGGAGCCACAGACCCGAGCTGCACCGGCGAAGTCCAAGCCGATGCCCCCAGGCGCCACCTGTTGCCCCTCCCACCCCTTATCGTCAATCAGACGACAATAGGGTAAGGTCGGGAACATGACCGATTCGACGAACGAAGCAGACGCCCAACTCGCCACGCGCGCGGCCGAACTGGCGAGCGGCTGGGTGTCGGCGGACATCCCCCTGACGGAGAGCCAGGGATGGAAACTGGTCGGCCTCCAGCACCCGGGCTCCGGGCACATGGAGATGTACGTGTGGGACGACGTACTGGCATGGGAGCGCGAACTGGCCACCGTCCTGGCCGCCGACGACGGCACCCCGGAGAGCCGTGAACGCATCGCACGCGCCAGGGCCACGGCCGTGACGGCCCTGCGCGACATGCTGCTCAGCGGCATCCTCGCAGGGGAGCGCGTGAACCTCCGGCGCGGGGGCGAGGGCCCCGATCCCCGCGAGGAACTGCGCCACTTCGTCGCCACCCACGCATAGCCCCTCAGAACCAGGAGACACTCGCATGTCCATGTCCCCCGATCGGGAAGACCGCTGGTGGAATGCCGCGCCGGCGCGGAACGCCTTGGAGAAGATCGACTCTTCGATGGACGCCGGCGATCTGCTGGAGGACCGGCTCGGCGAGGACTGCGACCGGTGGCTGGTCGCCGTGGCGCTGATGGCCTCCGACTTCTCCGGCACCATGGCGGAACTGACCGACACCGCCTTGGAGGCCGCGCGCACCGGAGAGTGCCCCCCGCCCCCCGAGTGGACGGCCATCGGCGAGGCGCTGGAGCGGATGATCAGTTTCGCCCCCCGGCTGGCCGTGGACCCCATCGTCTGCTGGATGGGACCGGACGGCCGCCGCCTGCTCGCGGAGCAGACCACGTGGTACTCCGAACAGGCATGCGCCCTCATACGCCACGGCGACCTGGCGATACGCCGGGAGCTCGCGAAGGACCGCGAGCGGATGGACCAAGGAGGCCCGTATCCCCCCGCTCCGGACCAGATGATCATCACAGCACTCCTGGAACTGGACGACCCGGAGACAAACCTGTTCCTCCTGCACGACGACAGGCTCACCCACCCCGACACGTTCGACGTCCTGACGGGCCGCCCCTTCGGGGCCGGCCGGACAGAGCCCGTACCGCGCCTGCCCGAGACGCTGGCGATGGCCGGGCGCATCGCGGAACTCGTCAGCCCCCGGGAACGGGCCCGCCGCTTCGACGCCTCCGAGCCCGAACACATCATGCTGGCCCTGCACGCGGTCAACGACGACGGCACGGCCGTGCTCGACTTCTACGAGCAGTGTGTGTCCGGGCTGTTGCTGGCCCGCGCCGGCCGCACCGACCTGCTCGCCGAGGCTCTGACCCTGGTCCCGCTGCTGCCCTGGGCGAGGGAGTCGTACACCCGGGCCCTGGCCGACCCGGAGGGCCCGGTGGAGTCGCTGGAGCGGGACGTCGTACTCACCCAGCACATCGACGGCTTCTACGAAGTGGCACTCGACCGGCGCACCCGCCGTAATTTCTACGGGGGCTCCGTCCGGCGCGACCGTCCGAGCCGCCTCCTCGCCCACAGCCACGCCCGGGCCGAGGACCCGTGGTATCCCCTCGACTGGGACGTCGCCCGCACCCGGGCGGCCGACCCCGCGAAATGGAACCCCCGTGGGCTTCCCGCATACGACCTCCGCGCACTCGTGCAGTCCGCCGACTGCCCACCTGACCTGGTGCGCCGGCTGACCCATGAGGAGACCGCCGACGAGTACAGCTTCCTCCACCTCTTCCAGAACCGGTCCGAAGGCCTCGACCTGCTCCGCTCCCTGCGCCTCACCACCGACTCGGGCCCCATCGCCCTGTGGGCCGCCACACCCGACGGCGAGGACTGGCGTCCCGAGATCACGATCGCGGACGTCGTGCAGCTCGCCCACCCCGCCCACGCCCTCACGGACTGGTGGACCGGACGGGCCCTGTGGCCGTTCCCCAGCTACGTGGAAGAGGCCGCCACGACCGCGCTGGAGACACTCCTCGCCGACCTCTCCCCCGAGCAGCGGACGGCCCTGACCGAACGGCTGCCCACCTTCGAGGGCACCCTGCCGGAACTCCTCGACGCGCTGCCACCCGCCACCCCGGCCCCGCAGATGGCCGGCCGTGACCGTCCATGACCGGCGATGTGCTGACGGACAACAATCCCAAAGCACCGTTTGTCCACCCGCAGTGGCGGCTTCGTGGGCGTTCAGATGGGCGACGGAGCGATGGTCGTGGCGACGGACCGCTTGCGGAGTCCTTCTGCCTGGTGCGCCATTTCCGCAGACGTGCCGACCAGGCCGACTCTCCTCGGGCTGGCGGCCGCCAGCTGGGTATCGGCGGGTGACAGCTGGTGTACCTCGCGCAAGGCTCGCAGCACGGGGGAGGACGCTGGTCTCCTCGGTCGCCAGGCGAAACCCTGCGGGCCCGCAATCGGTCGGCGGCGCCTGCACAACCTCTTCGGGAGCTGGGCCCGCGCCCAGCCACGCAGCATGCGTTGAGGACGGCCCGCCCACCACGAGCAAAGCGCCGGCCCGCAGCAGGCCCCCGGTCGCGATTCGGCGGCGGCCGGGCAGCGCCCACCAGCCCGCCTGCTGCCGACGGGCGGGCACGACCACTCGGTCGTGGCGGCCGGGCTCTACACGGTGCCCGCCAGGGGCGGTCACGGACGGAAAGCGGGCCCGGTCAGAACACGTCGGTAGTCCACAGGACGTACATCTCCTCTGCTATGTCCAGGGCTTCCTTCACTCCCTGATGCCACGCGCGTTGCGCGGTGTCGTCCGGGACGGCGCGAAGGGCGGTGAGCACATCGGCCTGCATCCATGCTCCGCCCCAGTCGCCCAGCCCGGTCTGCCCCGTCTTGACCGGTTGCGGACTTGAGGGGATGTCGTAGCCCTCGCTCCGGAGAATCCCCAGAGCGGTACTGCGTTGATGCCTCATCAGGTGCCGTGGGGAGAAGATTCCGAAATGATCCCGGCGGATTGCGTTCCCGTCCAGGTAGGCCCCCCACGCCGCCTCCGCTGTGGGCTGGTCGCACCAGTCGACCACAGGGATCTCCATGAAAGGCCGCGCGGCCGACGGGCTGACAGTCGTTGCGCGCACCTCCGGCGGCGCGGAATCCACCACGACGAAAGTCAGCTGATGACCCGGGACAGGCAGCTTGATGGTCTGTCCCGTCCCACTCACCCAGCTGGTCGTCATTCCCGCGGCGATCCGGACGGTGTACTCGCCATCGTCAAGTCCCTGATGCCCACGGAACACAGCGCCGTCGAGATTCTCGGTCGGCCCGCCGTTCCGCTCGAAGAATTTCCGGATCGGAGGACCCCCGGTCGCGGAAACAATGTCGAAGTCGTAGTCGTCCAGAGTGCCGCTCCAGTCTCGACCGAGTGCGTAGGCGGAATACCGACAGGCAACACCGTCCCTCACCACATACGTTCTGCGGGTCAGCGCGCAGGTAACGAACTTGCGACCCTCAGACGTAGAAACCCTCACCTTCAGACGCGTCTGCATCAGGTCCGTGCCATCCCCAGACACCGTCTCCACCCAGTCGGTGCGGATCCACTCGTCGGCCATGCTGCTCCCCCTACCCCACCGCAAACGCGAGGTGGCCAGGATAGAACGCCCGCCGCGGTGCGGCGGCCGGCACCTCTCCCGGCACGGCCAACAGGCCCCTGCCCGCCACGGTCAGCCGGCACAGTGCCGCGCCGAACACACCGTCTGTCAGGGTGGCGAGAGCGTCGGCTTTCGTGACCCAGGGGACAACCGGGCCTCGTCTGACGTGTCCTGGGTGGGCGTCAGGCCTGGGTCATCGAGCCGAAGCGCCCGCGTGCGCCGCCGGAACGGATGAACACGAACAGCCGGAACACGCTCTCCCGCTTCGCGGGGACCACGATCTCGTCGTGGGCCGGCAGCCATGCCAGCCCAGCAGCCCGGTCAAACTCCGGGTGCACGCCGGTACCACCGACCTGGGCGGGGAATGGGGGTGCTGCCGGGTTGACCGACTGCGGGAGGGGGCACAACGGCCCGGCAGGCAGGGCCCGACAGCGACAACAGACCCCGGAGCGCACGCTGACCTCGATGAGCACCGAGCGCACAGCCCTTCGTTCTCAGTCCGTCGTCGCCGCGACTCGCCAGGTTCCCCGAAGCCCGTCAGACAGCTCAGCCACATCGCGCGCGAGAGGACACGGTAGTCACCCAGCCAAGGGCCTGAGCGACTCGTGCGTCCATGAGAGCGGCGCCATTGGCAGAGCGGCTGCAGGGCCTTGGCGTAGTTCGATAGGCCGGTCGGGCTACTTCGGCTCGACGGGCACGGGGGCCGGCCGGAAGTGACACTGTTGGCGATAGTGGAGGACCGAGTTTTGCCCTGGTGGTCGACGTCGGAATTGACGAGGACTGCGAGCGGGGCCTTCACCGCTGGGAGTTGGGCGGCTTTCGGGCCCTACTGTCGCGAACAGCACCGGGCGAAGACGGCTCCCGATGCTACGACGAGAGCTACTTACGCGTCGGGGTGCTCTGGCAGGGCGAGCCAGTCCGACCAGGAGACCTCTCGGCCGAGGAAGCGCGGCTGCTCGAACGGCCAGTCGGCGGCGATCCACTGCGGCACCAGCCCGTCGAGGGCCTGCTCGACCTCGCTGCCCACCAGCTCGTCCACCACCCACCAGGAGATCTCGGCGTCCGCGCCGGCCCTCTCCGGTGGGTCGATGTAGACGCAGCCGAGCAGAGCTGTCTCCTCAGCGTCGAACAGCGCGTAGTTGAAAGACTGGTGTGCGGCGATCTCCTTCTCATGCCGCAACAGGTCGGCCTGGTCGGCCTCGTAGGTCATGGTGGCCGCGGGCCAGCCCCAGGCTGGGCCGTAGATGGTCCACAGCCGCTCACGCGAACCCATCACGGCCGGGTAGTCGAGCGGGGTGTCCGTCTCCCGGATCGGCCGCAGGTGATGATCACTGCCCGGCAGCGGTATCAGGACGGGATGGACGAAGTGTGCGGGGAGCCAGCTCATGGCGCCCGACCGTAGCAGCGCGCGGCCGTCCGCTCCCCTGGATTTTCCTCGTATACCGCCAGGCCCTGCCCTCATGCCGGGCAATGCCCGCGATCACCCGATCGTGACTCCCCTTCGATCGACAGACTCCGTGATCGGTATCGAAACGGCCTCAAACCTCGACGCCGACGGGCGACGGGCGACGGGCGACGGGCGACGGGCGACGGGCGACGGGCGACGGGCGACGGGCGGATCGTACTGGGCGTGGACGTGAGCAACTGGCTCCGCCCTGACCTCCCACCAGCGACTACAGGCTGTTCTGCCACGTCTATGGGCGTGGTGCCGGATAGACGAACCAGTTCATCCCGCACATACCCAACTCTGGCTCACCCTGCCCCTCACGGAAGACCTCCGACGGCCTGGGAACGACGAACCGAACCCCGCCACCGAAGGGCTGTCCCGTAACTGAGCCTTGGCACGGGAGTGGTCGGCTGAGATCGGATCCTGGGTCCCACCCTTTGGAAGGCGCCGACCTCGGTTCAGCCCTGTGAGCACACGACACAGCAGCGGATGGCAGGTTTCGTCATCCCGGCAACGTGTGGTTTCACCCGCCTGGAGAGATGAGCAGGGCCCCTGTTATCGTGCGCCGATGTCAATGATCAAGCAGTTCCAAGTGACCTTCGACTGCGCGGAGCCTGCGCGCCTCGCCGCCTTCTGGTGCGAGGTGCTGGGGTACGTCGTACCGACAGTCCCGGAGGGCTTTGCCACGTGGGAGGAGTACCACCAGTCGCTGCCGCCTGAGGACGAGGTCTACTTCGCGTGCGCTGATCCCTCGGGTGTGGGCCCACGCGTGCTCTTCCAGCGAGTTCCCGAAGGCAAGGTCGTCAAGAACCGGGTGCATCTTGATGTGCGGGTCGGCACAGGGCTCGTGGGTGACGAGCGGCTGGCCACACTCGAGGCCGAATGCGCACGGCTGATGGCGCTCGGCGCGAAACACGTGCTGACGCAGCGCGCCGATGGCGTCAACGAGTCGTGCATCACGATGCAGGACATCGAGGGCAACGAGTTCTGCCTCGACTGATTCTCCTCCGAGACTGCGAGGGGGGAACCGTCTCCCGGGGACCTCTCAGGTCTCGTTTGCGGCGGAAGCCATCCCGTGAGAGCGAGGTTGTGCAGTCGGGCGATGCCCAGCTTGGCGTGTCGGACCCCGTCGCCCTTGAGACGGCAGTCGCGGAGGATCTTCCAGATCTTCATGCGGGCGAAGACGTGCTCGACGCGGGGGCCCGTACCTGTTTGTGCGGGCGTTTGTGCTCGCGCTTCCAGCCCGGCAACTCTTCGCCTGGGCTGCGGCGGTGGTGCATGAGGAGGGCGGTGCCGGGATAGCCGCCGTCGGCCATCGTGAGGGTCCTGCCCAAGGCGGCCTTCGCGCCAGACTCCTCCCGTGCCCGGCAGTCGTCGCGATTGCCGGGCAAGGGCTCACCGGCCACAACGACCAGGCGGGTATCCGCGTCAATGACGACCTGGTGGTTGGTGGAGTACCGATAGTTCCAGCAGCACCGGTCCTCCAGCGGCAGGCCCCACGGCCGCGCCTGGCCAGAGAGTTGACTCCCTCGCGGCGAAACGCGGGCACCAACTTCCGAGAACGCGCATATGACTGACGAACTGGTGAGGTTCCTTGAGGCGCGGCTGGATGAGGAGGCCGACTTGGCCCGGCGCTGCGACGGTGACGGTTGCGGGGAGTGGTCCGCCCAGAGACACACTGTCGACTTCTGCCAGGTTGACCTCCCCGGGTTCCATCCCACGATTGCGCTGCATGTGGCTCTGCACGCCCCGGCCCGCGTCCTGCGCGAGGTCGAGGCCAAGCGGCGCATCCTGGCACGTCACGCCCGTGATCCCTGGCCGTACCACGACTTGCGTGACCTTGCTTCGCCCTACATGGACCACCCTGACTTCCCCGCCCGGGCGTTGAGGAGCGCAGCTGACAGGCAGAGCACCCGACTCGCCTGAACCGAGCCCCGCTTCCTCAAGATGCGCAGCTTGGCACCAGGGTGGTGGGAGGCGAGGACGTCCGCAACGGCCGACCGACGGCGACTGCGAAAATCGCTGTTCGATCACCGGAGCACGGTGATAGACATCCGGCGTGGAAAAGAATCTTGAGTTCCCTGACCTGTTGCGACTGATCGATGAACGGTCGACCGCCTTCCGCGCCGTGGTCGCCGCCGCGCCCGGTCTCGATGCGCAGGTGCCGACCTGCCCCGGGTGGACGCTGTTCGATCTGGTGAAGCACCTGGGTGGGGGAGACCGTTTCTGGGCCGCCATCGTCGGCGCGGGGTCTGCCGACGCTCCCCCGGCCGAGGCCGTCGCCGCGCGTGCCGCGCTGGAAGTGCCGCAGGAGCGTGAGGCCCTGCTGGCCTGGCTGGACGCATCGACGCAGCTTCTGGTGGGCGCCCTGCGCGCGGCGGGACCGGAGAGCGGTTGCTGGACGTGGTGGCCCGCGTCGCAGTCACCGCAGACCGCCGGCGGTGTCGCCCGGCACCGGGTCCAGGAGACCGCGGTGCACACCTACGACGCCCAGCTCGCCGCAGGCGCCCCTCAGCCGCTGCCGATCGAGCTGGCACTCGACGGTGTGGAGGAGTTCCTGTTCACCGTCTGCGCCACGCCGAGTGCCTGGCCGCACCAGCCCACGGCCTTCGACTTCCACTCCTTCGAGGGCCGCTCCTGGCGCCTCACCGTCGACGGCGACGGCGCACGCACCACCCGCATCCCCGCGCCTACTGCCGCGACCGGCGAGTACTCGGACTCAGCCGGCGCCTCCGTCCATGGCACGGCCAGTGAGTTGGTCCTCTACCTGTACGACCGGATCCAGGCCGATTCAATGCACGTTGACGGAGACGCAGGGCTGCTCGACCTGCTCCGCGCCTGGGAGCCGGAGGAGAAGTAGGACGTAGCGGGGGCGGTCGGCCGCGCCTGGAGCCGGAGCCGGAGCCGGTAAGACACGACTCTCGGAGCCGGGCGAGGGCGTGATCGACTCGCAGTCGGTCACGCGGACGCGGTCGTCGGCTCTGGCAGCTGCGGCTTCGACGGCGGCAAGCTGATCAACGGCCGCAAGCGGCACGTCTTGGTCGACACCCTTGACCTGCTGCTGGCGGTGATGGTCACCGCAGCGGATGTGGGCGACCGCGCCGCGGCCCAGGTCCTGCTCACCCAGGTCACTGCCGCGCGCCACTTGCTGGCCCTGGTCTGGGCCGACGGCGGATCCACCGGCAGCCTCGTCGAGTACTGCCTCGCGGCCCTCGCCCTGCTCCTCCCCATCGTCAAACGCAGCGACGAAATGCGCGGCTTCGTCGTCTGCCCGAGCGGTCGATCGTCGAGCGGTTTTTCGCCCAACTGCTGCGAAGTCGCCGTCTCGTGCGCGACTTCGAGCGTTCCATCGCTGGCGCGGAGGCGATGGTCTACTGGTCGATGACTGTGCTCATGACCCACCGCGTTGCCCGGCTGCGTACTTCGCGAGCGTGCAGCGGCCAGGTGCCGGCTCGATCAGGCAGCCGCGCGCGCCGTCAGCCGCTTGGCCTTCGATAGCAGTGCCTCCACCTTTCCCGGTACGGGTTCCAGGCCGAAGCAGGCGGCCATCTCCTGGCACGTCAGCGCTCCTTGACCACTGTTGTCGGCTTCGCCGCCTCCGCCGGTTCGGGCCGTGCCGACCGGTCAAGCGCCGTCTGTGAGCGGAGCTACGCGCTGGGCTGGCCCACCCTTGTCGGCGGTTACATGAAAATGATCAGCACGGTACGTGCGAACGTGAACAGCTCCGCCATGTCGAAGCACGACCGGACCGACGGCCACGAGGTCCTGGTTCCAAAGTCGCTGTCGAGGTAGGCCCATCAGCCGATGTCCGCCCCGCCCACCGATGTGATCATGAGGGCTGTCCGATCGAGCTGAGGAGAAAATCATGCAGGTGGAGCAGGTGGACTGGGTTGAAGTCCCCGCCGGGTGGCTGCGTCGGGGTACGCCGATTGACGAGGTGGCGGAGGTGGCCCGCCGCTATGCCGACACCGGGGTGCCGGTGGAGTGGTACCAAAAGGAAGCCCCGCGCGCAGAGGTCCACCTCCCGGCATTTCGGATCGCCCGTACCCAGGTCACGGTCGGCCAGTGGGCACTCTTCGCGGCAGCCACCGGCAGGCCGATCCCGCAGGCGCCTGCGGACCATCCGGTCATCGGGGTCACCTGGGACGCCGCGACGGCCTACTGCCAGTGGCTCGGGGAACAGCTCGGCGGCCTTGAGGTGCGGCTGCCCACGGAGGACGAGTGGGAGCGCGCTGCCCGTGGCGACGACGGCCGGGAGTTCCCGTGGGGTGCGCAGTACCGCACCGGCCTGGCCAATCTGGTGGACCTGGGCATCGGCACCACGGTGCCGGTCGGCTCATTCCCCGAAGGCGCCAGCCCTTTCGGGGTATTGGACATGGCCGGCAACGCCGACGAGTGGACCTCCACCCTCTACGCCCCCTACCCGGGTGCTCCCACCGAGGTGCCGGACACCGAGGACTGGGCATTCGATCCGCACGTCACTCGAGGCGGGGCGTTCCGCCACGACCGGGACTTGGCCCGGTGTGCCCGTCGCCATGGTGCGTACGAGCAAGACCTGGCGGCGATAGGTGTGGGCTTTCGCCTGGCGGCACCGACCGAGTAGAACGGCACGCCGTACACGCGAGCACCGCATGACGTGCGGCAGCTCCTGAAACCGTACGCCCAGCCCAGCCCGCCCCGTCTCCCGGCCCCCACGGGAGGCCGGACCGCCGAGGGGCTGCCGGGTGTCTGGGGGCATCGTAGGGGACCGTCCGGCCGATCAGGCCTCGGCGACGATGCCGGCTTCCCAGGCGAGGACCGCGGCCTGGATCCGATACTCCAGCCCGAGTCGTCGGAGCAGGCGCGAGACGTGTGCCTTCACCGTGGTGATGGACAGGTGGCACTCATCGGTGATCCGCTGGTTGGTGTGCCCGCCACCGATGAGGGCCAGCATCTGCCGCTCCGTGTCCGTGAGGTTGCCGATCATCTGCAGCACGTCAGGAGAGCCCGCGGACGGACAGCCCCGAGTCAGCGTGCGCATGATCTTCGGGTCGAGGACGTTGCCGCCGGCCGCCACGATCCGCACCGCGTGAGCCAGTTCGTCAGGTCTGCAGTCATGCACGACGAAGCCCGAGGCTCCGGCGCGGAGCACGTCGAGGACCCTCCCGTCCGGGCTGGAGGAGGTCACCGCAAGGACCCTAGGCGGGAAGCCAAGCCCCAACAGTTGGCGGGTGGCCTCGACAGCACCCTGGCCGGGAAGGGACAGATTCATGATCACGACATCGGGCCGATACTCCTTGGCTGCCTTGACGGCCTGCACAGCATCAGCCGCTTCACCCACGACCACCATGTCACCGCTGGCCTCCAGTACCGGATGCAGGCTGGACCGGTCATGGCTTTCGACGATCAAGACGCGACTCACACGCTTTCCTTCCGTCCCGGCGCTGCGACGCCGCTGCGAGCTGGCGCCGTGACCAGTACCCCCCGCGGCACCCGGCGTACCCGGCCTGGACGGACTGCACACCCACGGCCCAACCGACTCGCTCAGCCCAGCGACAGGCAATGGCGTAAAGGCACAGCTGCCCGATCCGGCCCCCTGTGCACAGCAGATTCCCGGAGGACCGGTCACAACAGTGCGGGCCGTCACCGACGGCCCGCGCCGGGGACCACCGGTCAGCGGACGATCTTGACGCCGAAGCGTCCGCCGAGGGCCAGTCCGAGAGCGGTGTGGAAGTGGGCGTACATCTCCAGGCCGCGGGCCGCCGCCAGCGGTCCGAGGTCGATGATGTCGGTCCAGCCATAGGCGTTGAGGAGTTCGCGGGCGGCCGCCTTGGCCTCGTCATGGTCTCCGGCGAGGAACATGGTGTGGTCTCCGCCGCCGAACTCGGCGGGGTTGACGACGGTTTCCTGCTCCTGGGTGACGAAGGTCTTGACGACCTTGGTGTCGGGCAGGGCGCGCTGGATCTGTTCGGCCAGGCTATCGGTGTCGACGGGGTCCAGGCGCGGCATTTCGCCCCAGGGGGTGGGCCACGGGTACGGGGCGTCGCCGGGCTGCTGGTAGACGTACGGGACCGCGTAGTCGATCAGGACCTTGCCCGCCAGCGCGGTGGCGGGCAGGGCGGCCAGGGCGGCGACCGCGTTCACGCCGTCGATGCCGTTGATGACCAGCTCACCCGCCTCGGCGGCCTCGGCGAAGCTGGCCAGGGTCAGTCCGGGGTGAGTGGCATGGAAGGCGGCGAAGGGTGCGGTGCCCATCATGTCGGGCTCGGTCCGGGCCAGGGTGGCCTCGGGGTCGCGGGTACCGATGACGACCTGGTGGCCGAGACTGGACAGGCGCGCCGCGTGCTGACGGGCGCCGGCGCCGGTACCAAGAATCGCGATCTTCACAGTGCTGCTCCTGAGGTGGGGGATCCTGCTTGACGACAGACGGCCCGATGGCCGCAATAGCGACATTAGGACCCTTTGAGGACACAGAGTGTCCTCAAAGGAGCGCCCACTCCCCCGGACTCTGACCGGCGGCGTCCCGGGTGCGGCGGGCGGCGGTGCGCTGCTCCTCCCGGACGGCTTCGTCTGCGTCCAGGCACCTGACCACCTTCGGCATCGACATCGCGGCGAGCCCGCGCGACGGCATCCAGGCCCCTGTCGAGATCCGTCGTCGGCTCCTCAAGGGAGCTCCCGACTGGGGCGGGGAGGAGGTGCTGGAGACCGTGTTCCGGCAGGTTGTGGCCGACCGCTCGCCATGGCGGAGACGGCGCACGGGCTCATTGACCGGTGCGGACCTCGTCGATGCGCCGCGCCAGGGCTTGCGTCTCCGCGATCAGCCGCGCTTGCGCCTTCTTCTGCTCCTCATCGCCCTGGGCCTTGAACGCCACGCTGAAGTGGGGTTGAAGCTGGGTCCACCAGCCGTAGTCCAGCATCGCCCACGCCTGTGGGCAGAGGGGGGCGCGGGTTTTGGGGAGGTAGCCGCTGTCGACCAGGGACTTCTGGTACTTCTTCGGGTCGCTGCCCTCCAGGTAGCACAGGAAGTTGAAGGCGCGCTGCTGGGTGACGGGGTGGTCGCTCGACATGCCCTCCAGGGTCGGCGTGCCTTCCTTGCGTGCGATCTCGTCGAAGAGGATCGCGGCGGCCAGCGACGGGCCCGGCCCGACCTCGTTGACGGTGTAGAAGGACGCGAAGCCGTCCGCCGCGTCCTCTTCGAGACCGAGGTTGGCCAGGAGGAGCTGGCGTTGCAGGGCGTGGCCCATCTCGTGGCCGAAGATGAATTCGGTCGACAGCACGGTCAGGTCGTCGGTGTTGTACTCGGACGCGGGGAACGGGGCGGGCCGTTCGACGGTCTTCACGACATCGGCGAGGGCCTTCTCGATTTCGGTCAGGAACGGTGGCGGGACGAAGATCGTCCTGCCGTCGGGCTGGGTGACGGCGTCGGTGACGCCGGGCGGCACGTCGGCGGTGACCTTCACGACCATGTCGTGCGGGAGGGCGAGCGATCTGTTCACCCAGTCGGCCGTACGCTCCAGCACACGGGACTGCCGGATCAGCTCCACGGCCTGCCGGTCCTCCGGTTTGACCGTTTGGGCCTCGTAGACGACGGTGACCCTGCCGGAACGCGCCGCCTCGGGGCGAGGCCCCGCTCCGGGCCCCCGCCCGGCGTCGCGGGCCTCGCCGCCGCACCCGGCCGAGACGACCCCGGCGAGGACCAGCACGCCTGACAGAACGATGCGCGCCCGTTTCGGGCGACCGGCGGTGTTCGGCATCCTTGGTCGGCTCCTGTCGCGTGTTCCCGCACTGATCCTCCGCCCGTCCGGCGGCGGGCGCCCGTCGAGCCGCCCGTACGGGGACCGTCCCGCACGGTGTCGGCGAAGACGAGGATCCGAACATGCAGGCCGGCCGCCCGGACGGCTTCCACTCCGTCGGGCCACGGTCCACCGCGCCGGCGGGGCCGCGAGCGCGGCCCCGCAGCCGCTTTCCGTGCCCCGGCTCTCTCCGGGCGCTCGACGCGGGACCGGCGTTAAATGGACGTATGCGACGTATCAGCAAGCGGAGGGGGCTGACCGTGGTCGGCGGGCTCGCCCTGGCGGCCGGGGCCGTCGCCGCCGCACCGTCGCCCACCCCTACCCCCGGTGGCTTCGACGTGGCGCGGGCCCTGGACACGCTGGACGCGCAGGTACAGGACGGCATGCGGCGCACCGGGGTGCCCGGCGTCTCCCTGGCCGTGGTTCACGACGACAAGGTCGTCTACCTCAAAGGCTTCGGTGTCCGCAGCACCGATGCACCGGGCGACACGGTCGGCCCGGACACCGTCTTCCAGCTCGCCTCGGTCTCCAAGCCGGTGGCCTCCACCGTGCTGGCCCAGGCCGTCGGCGCCGACGGCTTCGACGCCCCGCTCAAGGGCATCACCCTCAAGGACCCCTGGGTCAGCTCGCACGTCACCGCGGCCGACCTGCTCTCGCACCGTTCGGGCCTGCCGGACCACTCGGGTGACCTCCTGGAGGACCTGGGCTACGACCAGGCGTACATCCTGTCGCACCTGCGCTACGAGCCCCTCAGCCCGTTCCGCACCAGCTACGCGTACACCAACTTCGGCTTCACCGCGGCCGCCGAAGCCGTCGCCAAGGCCAAGGGCGTGGCTTGGGACAAGCTCTCCGAAGACCTGCTGTACAAGCCCGCCGGGATGACGCACACCAGCTCCCGCTTCAGCGATTACGAGAAGGCCGCCGACCGCGCCCTCACCCACGTCAAGGCCGACGACGGCACCTGGAAGCCGCGCTACGTACGCGACGCCGACGCGCAGACCGCGGCCGGCGGCGTCAGCTCCAACGCCCGGGACATGGCGCGCTGGCTACGCCTCCAGCTGGGCGGCGGAAAGATCGACGGCAAGCAGGTCGTCAACGGCGCCGGCCTGGCCGAGACCCACCTCCCGCACAGCATCAGCCAGCCGCCCGCCGGACCGAACGCCCAGCCCGGGTTCTACGGCCTGGGCTGGAACGTGCGCTACGACGACCACGGCCGCCTACGCCTGAGCCACTCCGGCGCCTTCGCACTCGGCGCCAACACCAACGTCACCTTGGTCCCCGCCGAGAAGCTCGCCATCGTGGTGCTCACCAACGGCGCCCCCACGGGTCTCCCCGACTCCGTCGCCCTCAATTTCTTCGACACCGCCGAGTTCGGCAAGCCCAGCCGGGACTGGCTGCCCGTGGTGGGCGAGGCCTACAAGCAGCAGCTCGGCGAGGGCCGCTCGAAGACGGACTTCGCCAAGCCGCCGGCGGACCCGAAGCCGGCCCGCTCGGACAGCGCGTACACGGGTACGTACACCAACCCGTTCTACGGGAAGGCCACCGTCACAGCCGGCCCGGGCGGCGGGCTGGTGCTGCACCTGGGACCGAAGCCGATGGCTTTCCCCCTCAGCCACTACGACGGGGACACCTTCAGCTTCGAGACCGTCGGCGAGAACGCCATCGGCCGCACCGAAGTGACCTTCACCGACGGCAGGATGCGGGTGGAGTACCTGGACGCCAACGGCCTCGGCACCTTCGAGAAGAGCAGCTAGTGCCGTCGAGGACTGTGCCGCATCGTCTCACCCAAGAACTTCACCCACGGGGCCCACGGCGCATCGGCCGGTTGCCGCCTTCCTCTCACTGATCGTATCCGGCAGACTACGCACCGATGATGCTGGAGGAGGGGGCCGCCGTGGGCAAGCATGGTGACGGCAAGGAAGGCACCGAGGGAGACAAGCAGCAGTCTCCGAAGGAATCGGACGGCCAGTGGACGAAACCGGTGTCCGACCCGCCGAAGAAGAAGTGACCGGTGGCCTCGCCTGACGGGCTCGCCCGCATCCTGGAGGCCAAGGGCTCTCTCCCCGAGGAGTGGGCGCAGACGGTGCGGGAGGTGGCGCGCGAGCTGTTCGTGCCCGACCTGATCGAGGTGGGCGACGTCAAGGTCTCCCGGTCCGCGGATCCCGCCGGATGGGCTGCCACCGTCTACGACGACGTGCCGGTCACCACGCAGGTCAACGACGGGAATCCCGTGACGGAGGGCGCCTACCGGCTGCCGACCTCTTCCAGCTCGATGCCCACCGTCATGCTGGAGATGCTCGCCCTGCTCGACGCCAGGCCCGGACAGCACGTCCTGGAAGCCGGTACCGGAACCGGCTACAACGCGGCCTGGCTTTCCCACCGTCTGGGGGCGGAGCACGTCACGTCGGTGGACATCGACGCCTCGCTCGTCGCCCAGGCCGCGAAAAACCTGGCCGCCGCCGGCTACACACCTCACCTGGCCGTGGGTGACGCGGGCCTGGGCTGGCTGGCCCGGGCGCCCTACGACCGTCTGATCGCCACCTACACCGTGCCTGAGATCCCCTACGCCTGGGTCGAGCAGACACCGGCGGGACGCATCGTGGCCCCGTGGGGCGGAAGTTTCTTCTCGCACTCCTACGCCGTCCTGGACGTTGCCGACGGACGCGCGACAGGCCGCTTCACCGGCTGGCCGGCCTTCATGCGCACCCGCGTCAACCGCCCGCACCGCGGATACCTCGCCGACTTCTACCACCGCGAGGACACCGGAACCCCCAGCCGGACCGGTCTCTCCCCCCGCGCTCTTGTCTCCGAGGCCGACGCCCTGTTCTTCATCGGGCTGGCCCTGCCGGACGCCTGGTACCTCCTGGCCGAAGCCCAGGACAACAGCGGGGAAGCCACCTTGTGGATCCTCGCCGACGACCGCAGTTCCTGGGCGGCGATCGAATACCGGCCCGGTGCCACCAGTTACGAAGTCGACCAGTTCGGCCCCCGCAGACTGTGGGACGAAGCCGAGAGCGCCTACCAGTGGTGGACCAGGCTCCAGCGCCCCGCCCGGGACCGGGCAGGCATCACGGTCGATCACACGGGCCAGCGCCTGTGGCTCGACGACCAGGCCAACGCCATCGCCGTCCCCCCGCCCTCCCCCGCATTCTCATAGCCCCTCGGCGCTGGACCCGAGCAGCGGGTGGCGCAAGCGGTCGCTGGTGAGGGCGTGCCAGGTACGCCGGAGCGTTCCCCGGGCACATGCGCGTGGGCGACGCCAGGCACGAGACCAGGGCCAGGGCGCCTACGCGAGCAAGGCTGGGCGGTCCGGACAGCCGGACGCGACCGCTGGCGCCCCGTTGATCACGAAGGTCTCATACACACCAGCGGGGCTCTCGAACACGGTAGCCGCCGAGCCTGTTGATCACCCGGCAGAACTTGGCGATTCCGCGAGTATGCGCTGTTCCGTCAGCCTGCTTCCTGCTGCGGCTCGCTCGTTCCAGTTACCTCAGTGTCTGGATTCGGGCGCGGCTTGCGGATCGGGCGGGAGAACGCCTTGAGCGCAGCTGCGAAGCGCTGCGACCACTCTTCGGAGGGGTCCTGGCAGCCGGTGATCTTTTCGAGGTTGGACGGAGTGTAGCGCCCGTGGTAGTACTGCCGGGTCTTGGTGCCTTTACGGGCTTTCCAGCGGGGCTCGCCGACTGGGCAGGGGTCGTCGCCGTCGAGCTGGGCACGCATCATTTCGGCGATGTGTCCCGCGAATGGGGCCGGTTCGCCGATGGCGCTGCCCCGGTCGGCGACAGCACGGTCCACGGCCTGGCCGATCGCGCACTCGACGAGACGGCGGTCGCCGGTCCACAACGGTTGCAGGGAGCGACGCATCACGTCGCCGGGGAGCGGCGTGGTCCAGCCGAGCATGTGGGCCGCAACGGACATCTCCGCCCAGAGCGCGATCCGCAGCTCCTGCTGTTCGGTGAGGTGCTGTGCGGTGCGGAGCTGCCGGAGCGTACAGGGCACGGTGCCGCACTCCTTGCCGCAGGCGCGGCTGCGCGGGGTGACGAGCGGAGCCGGTGAGGCGGGCCAAACCGCGGCGCCGTCCTCCCTTTCGGTGCCGTCTTCCATGCGGACCAGCAGGGGATAATCCATGCCGTCGGTGAAGACGGCGGCCTCGCCCGGTTTGAGGGTGACGAGGTAGTCGGACTGGGATTGCGTGATGTTCATGGTGGCGCCGACTGCCTCGCGGTCGTCCCTGGCCGGAAGCCGGTGGACGATTTTGGCGGCGGTGTTCTTGATGACGTCGGGGACCAGCTTGCTGGGGATCTGTTCGGCGATGACAAGCCCCTCACCGTAGGCACGGATCTCCGCCAGCAGGCCGGCGAACATTTCCACGGCGTGCGCGCTCGCCCCACTGCTGTGCGAGCGGCGCAGCAGTCGGTGGGCTTCCTCGAAGACGGTCAGGTGCCGCAGGGGGAAGGCCAGCCGACGTGTCGTTCGTTGCTCCATGCGCAGGTACTCCACGAGCCTGATGAGGACGGTGCCCATCAGGAACGCCTTGTCCTTGTCGTCGCCGACGTCCTCGATCTCGAACACGACGTTGCGGCGCAACAGTTCCCCGAAGTCGATGGGGTGCCCGCCCTCGAAGAACCGGCCTGTGGTGCCGAGCCGCAGGCTGGTGAGGCGGATCTTGATGAAGCCACGGACGTTGCTGGTGATCTCCTTGCCGTAGCCGATTTCGGAGACCACCTTCACGGCGGTGTCCTCCAGATCCTCCAGGGTGGGGTAACGGGGTGCGGTGCCGGGGAAGCGCGGCTCGCCCAGCGTCAGGTCCCAGCCCAGATCCTCGTACACGCGGGTCAGCGCGGCGCTGAGCACCTGGGGGAAGGGCTCCTGGGGGTCGAAGGAGGCGAGGAACAGCGCCCGGACCATGTCCAGGTGGGTCTGGAGCGGGAAGCGTTCGCCGTCGCCGTAGACAGAGGGTTCCAGCGGGTTCAGCCCGGCGGGGAGGGCGTCCAGCTCGCCTGGCTTGATGACGATGACCTCGCTTTCGTCGCCCAGGCGCGCCGACATGAACCGGTACTCGGCCTTGGCCGGTTCGACGACCAGCCACGGCAAGCGTTCCCGGGATGCGGCTTCGAGCAGGCCGCGTACGGTCTGGGATTTGCCGCCGCCGGTCGCGCCGCAGACGAAGGTGTGCCGGTTGAGGCTGGAGCGGGGGAGGGAGAAGTCGCCGACGGGGTTGAGGTTGCGGTCGAGGACCGAGCCGAGGCGGACCGGGCTCTGACCGGGCTTCGCGGCGCCTGGGCGGTTCTCGGGGGTGACGTCGAATTCGGGCCGGAGGGCGAACCGCACTCCCGGGACTTCCCGGATCGGGGGCCGGGCGAGTGCGGCCAGCAGGTCGGACGAGGCGTCGAATCCGACGTTGTGGTCCATGACCGAGCTCAGTCCGGCCGTTTCGCCGTGTGGCTTGAGGACGTACGGCAAGCCCTCCAGGTCGGCCGACGAACACACCAGGGACGCCACCCGGGACGCCGCATGCGGGGTGTGGCCTCCGGCGAGCAGTCGGATGCGCCACAGCCCCCTCGATGATGCCTTGGCCAGCTCGCGCTGGTGGCGCTTCAACCTGGTGACTTCCACAGCGTATTCGGGGGCGATGATCGACGTGACCTCTGCGCTGTGTTGGCGGTCCGCGGCGTCATTGATCAGTTCGCCGATCACGCCGGCGGCTACGGGTTCCGCGAACACCAGCCATGCGAAAGGCCCCTGCCACACGCTCAGCAGGCAGTCCTCCAGGGTCGGCCGGATCAGGGAGGACACCTGATCCCGGGGCTGGTCGTCCATCAGCAGCCCGTCAGTGATCCCGGATATCGCGGTCCAGTACGGGAACGCGTCCAGCGCACCCGCGACGGCACCCCTGTCCTGCAGCCTCGCCCGCGCCCCGGCCGGGAGGCTCAGGAGCGCCGTGTCCGTCCCGGACTCGGCCGGATCGCCGACCAGGGCGGAGCCGCCGACGAACACGTCGAGAGGCCGGTCCGCCGCGGGGCGGGACCAGCCGAGCACGATGGCACCGGTGTCCGGCCCGGCTGAGTGGTAGGCGGAAACGAGCGCGGCGAGTCTCTGCCCGCGCAGGTCGTCAAAGAGCCCGGAAGCCGTGGGATGGGGGATCGCCGTCCTGGGGATCTCCTCGATCAAGCAGGTGTCCATGGAGTGGAGTTGCTGCCAGGGCCCGATCCGTATCGCTGTCATAAACACCAGAGCCTAGGTGATCACGAGCCGCGGTCGTCCTTCGTCACCTGGCGAGGGGTAGGAGCGCGGCGTGCGCACTGAGCCGCCGTCGGTACGGCCCGGCATCGAAGCTTCTGAGCAAACGGTGGCTCCACCACCTGCTCGTGTTCACCACGTCGATGCACACGGAAGGGCTCGGACACCGCGCTCAGGCGAGGACGTTCACGGCCCTGGCGACCACGAGCCCGAGGATCATGAGGGAAAGGATGGACTGGAGAGTCATGACGCTCTTGGCCCAGGGGGCGAGTGGCATGACATCGGTGGGGCTCAGCGCGGTGGAATTGGTGAACCCGAGGTAGAAGTAGTCGATGTAGTGGGGGCGCCAGTGCGGGGCGTTCAGTTCGGGGCTGAGCTGCTGTGGAAAGGCGAGTGCCGGAGTAGGGGGCATGTGGTGGGCCCGGGCGGCCGGGCCACCGCTGTCGAGTTCGAAGTACAGCAGGGAGAAGGCGAGAACGGTGGAGGCCCAGACGCTGCCACCGGCCAGCAGAAGGGCATTGGCCGAGTTGGTCTCGGTCCCACCGTGGATGAGATCGTCGATCAGCTGGACGGTCGACCAGATGGCGCTTCCCACGAGTACGACGACCAGAGCGATCGCCACCGAGCGCAAGACAGTGGAGCGACGGCTGATCCGGCCGGGGTCTCCCGAGATCAGCGCCACCAGCAGAAGACCTTCGGCGAGGGGCAGTGCCCACCGGGGTCCGAGACGCAGGTCGTCGGGCAGGAGCAGGGTGAGGACCGCGGAAGCGACGACCGCTGCGGCCATCGGCCAGCGGCTCTCGGTACGGACGGCAGATCTCGGCCCGGGCGCGGGCGGGCCCAGACGGTCCGTCTCGGAGGGGTTATGCCCGGTCACAGCCGCTTGCCCCCTGGGCCCGGTGGCAGGTCAGATCGCATGTCCCGCCCATCTCGTACGGTGCCGACGCTGCGGACGGTGCCGGTCGTCCTCGATGTCGGGTTCATGTGCCCGCTCCTCGCAGATGAAGGCGTACGAGGCGGCTGCCCCCACGACCTCGACCACGCCTGGACGCTCGCTCGTGAGGACGCGGCGCTGGACCTCGGATTCACCGTAGACCGGGGTGATCAAGGCCCGCGGCCGACACGCTCCACGTTCACACGCCCGCCGCACCGGCGGCCGCCTTCATGGAACGGCCTGGAGGCTCCCGGAGGGCGAGCCGCCGAGAGGCCCTTGCGCACCGGCCTCAGTGCCCGCCGGCTTGC
The DNA here is from genome assembly GCF_056433525.1 of Streptomyces sp. NPDC044704. NCBI lineage: Bacteria > Bacillati > Actinomycetota > Actinomycetes > Kitasatosporales > Streptomycetaceae > Streptomyces > Streptomyces sp. NPDC044704. The sequence continues at coordinate 899,527 of NZ_JBWKGY010000001.1, read as the reverse complement.
TTCGCCTTCGCGGCCATGTCCTCGAGGACCGCTTTCGGGTCTCCGCCCGGTTCCACCGCACGCCCGATGTTGCGCTTGATGGTGTCGCTGACCACCATCCACGACGGGTCGTTGACCGGGTAGAGCTGGGCGCTGCGCAGCGCGGTCAGGAACTCGGTGTCGGTCTTGTCCATGCCCTCGCTCCCGTCCAGGGCCCGTGAGGCGGAGACCGTGGCGGGCAGCAGGTGGTAACGGCCGGCGAAGTCCGACAGGTTCTCGTCCTCGTACACGAACCGCAGGAATCTGCCAATCTGCTCCCGCTTGCCGTTCTGCTTGAACGCCATCATCCAGTCCGCGACGCCCACCGCCGGCGGCACCTGCCCGGTTCCGAGATCGTCCGAGAGCGGCATCGGAACCGTGCCGACGCTGATGCCCCTGGCGCGGGCCTCGTGGTGGAGGGAGGGGTAGCCGTTGAGCATGCCGACCTCGCCGCGCAGGAAGGCGGCGAAGGCGTCGGCGCGGTTGAGCCGGGACGGTGGGACGGGTCCGGTCAGGCCGGGAGTGACCAGTTCCTCCTTCACCCAGTTCCACGTCTTGATGTTCTGGGGGGAGGCGAGGCTGTAGTTGCCGCTGCTGTCTGCGTAGCCGCCGCCGTTGCTGAGTTCCCAGATCATCGCCTCGGCGTGGGCCTCCTCAGGGCCCAGGGGCAGCGCGTACGGGTACGCCACGCCCTTGGCCTTGAGTGCCTTGGCGGCGGCCTTGAGTTCGTTCCAGGTCTTGGGGGCCTTGACGCCGGCCTTGTCGAAGAGTGCCTCGTTGTAGAAGAGGAGGCGGCTGCTCGCCACGAAGGGCAGCCCGTAGAGGGTGCTGCCGACGGAGCCGGCTTCGGCGAGCGGCGGCAGGAAGTTCGCCTCGGCGGCGACCGAGAGGAGTTCGTCGGCGGAGTAGAGCCTGTTCTGAGCGGCGAAGTCCGAGTAGGAACCCATGAGGGCCATGTCCGGCGCTTTGCCGGCCTTCACCATCTTGGTGACCTCGCGGTCGATGTCGGCCCATGGGAGGAGCTTGACCTCGATCTTGATGCCCGGGTTCGCGGCGGTGAAGTCAGTGCTCACCTTGGACCAGAAGGCCGCGGAGCTCGTGGCAGGGGTGTCGCCGTACTCGGCGGCCACCAGGAACAGGGTTCCGCCGTCGGCCGCGCTGCCTGCGGAAGTCCCGCATCCGGACAGTGGTACCAGCAGACCGAGGACGACCGCTGTGGCGGCCTGCCCGAAAATCCTTCGTCGCACGGGTGTGTTCCCCTGAATTTCTCTGGATTCCGTTACGGCTCACGTCGTTTCGGGCCGAGGGGTGCCCCGTCGCTGCCCGTTGGCCGGGATTCTCTCCACACGTTGGCTCGTTTGGCGTCACCGAACGAACAGGTGTGGGAGATAACCCAAATCACGGAATTCCCGGTTGTGAGTTCCTACAGGGAGACGCCGGTTCGGACGCGCGTAGAACAACCGAAACACTCCGTTCCGGTAAGGGAGCGGACTTTGGCACGCTGTGCGGGATTTGCGAAGGAGGATGGAGGGAGCAACGAACTCGGCTCGCGGCAGGGCTGGTTCACCCGGCCCCGGGAGCGGCACGGGCTGCCGGGCCTTGGCGGCCGCCTTGGTCGCCGCTCGGATCAGGTTCGGGTCCCATCCGAGGTGTCGGCGATGCGGTAGCCGACCCCGGTCGTGGTCGTGATGACCGGGGGATCGCCGAGTTTGCGGCGCAGGCGGCCGATCGTGACGGTGACCGTGTTGGTGAAGGGGTCGGTGTTCTCGTCCCAGACCTGCTCCAGGAGCTGTTCGGCGCTCAGGAATCCGGGGCTGGCGCGCAGCAACGCCTCCAGGACGCCGAACTCCTTGACGGACAGGTCCAGCGGCCGGCCTTCGCGCAGCACGGTCCGCCTTACCGGGTCGAGTTCGAGGCCGACAGCCCTCAGCACGCGGGCCCGGGCGGTCGGCCTTCGACGGGCCAGGGACCTGATGCGCAGGACGAGTTCGGGAAAGTGGAACGGTTTGGCGAGGTAGTCGTCAGCTCCGAGGGTGAGCCCGCTGACCCGGTCGCCGGGCTCGCCCGCGGCGGTCAGCATCAACACCATCGCCCGATCGTCCCGCTCGGTGATCATCTGGCAGAGCGCGTCGCCGTGGATGCCGGGTAGGTCGCGGTCCAGGACCACCACGTCGTACGTGTGCACGTCGATCCGCGCGGCGGCGGCCAGGCCGTCGTGTGCGATGTCGACGGCCATGCCTTGGTCCCGCAGTCCCTCGGCGACGACCTCGGCGAGGGCCCGCGCGTCCTCCACGACCAGTATCCTCACGCCGTCAGCCCTCCGGTTCCTTCCTGTCCGGCGGCCGCGCGAAGCGCCACCGTGACGCTCAGGCCTCCTTCCGGGCGGGCCAGCACGACGAGTCGGCCACCGTGCGCCGCAACGATCGCCGCGACGACGGACAGTCCGAGCCCGGACCCGGTCTCCGAGCCCGTCCGGTCCGCGCCGAGCCGCTCGAACGGCCGCGTCAGCCGGTCCGCCTGCCCCTGGTCGAGGACGCGGCCGCCGGTCTCGACGGCGAGGCGTGCCTCGCCGTCGTCCAGGCCGGTCGAAATCCGGATCCAGCCGCCCTCCTCGTTGTGCACGACCGCGTTGTCGACCAGGTTCTCCACCAGCCGCGACAGCAGCGCCGCACTGCCCCGCGTCCAGGCCGGCGCCAGGCCCGCGCCCTCGGCCCCGCCTTCGACGGTCAGCGCCTTCGCGGCGATGCCGGCGGCCCGGGCGGCCAGTGCCTCCGCGACCAGTTCGTCCAGGGGCACGGGGGTCCGGTCGGCGAGGGTGCCGTGCTGGGCCCGGGCGAGAACGAGGAACCCGTCCAGCAGGTGGTCCACCCGGTCGAGTTCGGTCCGTAGCCGTCCGGCGAGCGCGAGGGTCTGCGCCGCGGGTTCCGGTTTGGCGACCGCCACGTCCAGCGAAGCACGCATCGTCGCCAGTGGCGTACGCAGTTCGTGCGAGGCGTTGCCGACGAATCGGCGCTGCGCGACGAACGAGGCCTCCAGCCGTTCCAGCAGGCCGTCGACGGTGTCGGCGAGCTCCTTGACCTCGTCGACGGGTCCGGCGACCGCCAGCCGCTCGTGAAGGTTGTCCGCGGAAACCCGCCGGGTCGCCGCAGTGATCAGGCGTAGCGGGCGCAGCACCCGCCCGGCGAGGAGCCGGCCGACCAGGAGCGAAACCCCTGCCATCACCAGCAGCGCGATCAACGAGCCGACCAGCAGCCGGTGGCTCTGCTGCTCGTGGAGTTCGGCGAGCTGCCCCTGGAGGTCCTGGATCCGCTGCTCGGCGGCGACGAGGGACCCACCGGACGCACTGTCCGGGGGCTGTCCGGGAGCCCTGCTGGTCACCCGGGTGCCGGACATCAGGTAGGTGAGGGCGAGCAGTACGGCTCCGGACCCGAGGAAGCCGGCCGCGTAGAGGATCGTGAATCGCCGGCGTACCGTCCCGCCCCGCAGCATGCCCATCTTCTCCCCGTCCCCCGCGCTCGGCCGGTCCCAGGATGCCCGGCCGTTCCTAACAGCGGCATAACGGGGACGGTTCGGGCGGCGTGAGGGGCCGGACCGTAGAACCGTTCCATGCCAACGACAACCGAACCGCTCCGGCGGGAGTGGACCCGATTCCGGCGACCGGGCCGACTGTTCGCGATGGTGGCCGCGGCCTTGGCCGTCGTCGCCGTCGGCCTGATCTATGCCCTCGGCAACCACGCCTCCTGCGACGGCCCGTGCCCGGTCGACCCGACCGGTCCCGACGGCTCCCTCGTCAACGACCAGTTCGTCTTCGCCCACCGCGACCTCGGCGAAAGCGGCAGCATCACGGTCCGGATGACGTCCATGACCGGCACGATCACCTACCCGCCGCCGAACCACGACCAGATCCTCCCGGGCCTGGTGCCCTGGGCGAAGGCCGGGATCATCGTCAAGGACGGTGTCCGCCCGGGGTCCTCGTACGCGGCGCTGATGCTCACGGGCGCCCATGGGGTCCGCATGCAGTACGACTACCGCCACGACGTCGCCGGCCGCGCCGGCGGGGTCTCGGTCGAGTCGCCGCGCTGGCTGCGACTGACCCGGTCGGGCGACACCGTCACGGGCTACGAGTCCCCCGACGGCGAGCGCTGGACGAGGGTCGGCACGGCGCGGCTGCCCGGGCTGCCCAAGACCGCGCAGGTCGGCCTGTTCGCGGCCTCGCCCGGCGACTTGACCCTGCAGCCCGTCGGCTTCGGCGGCGGCGTCAAGGAACACGTACGTTTCACTCAGGCCTCCGGCGTCTTCGACAAGGTCGCCCTCCAGGGCGCGGCCACCACCGGAGGCTGGAGGACGGACACCCTCGGCGACATGAACCGGACCGACTGGGAGAAGTACCACCAGCCGTCCGGGGCAGTGGAGAAGGACGGCACGATCACCGTCACCGGCGTCGGCGACATCGGCCCGGCCGGCAGTGAGGACGGCGCCCGCCCGGTGGAGAGCACCCTCGGCGGCTTGCCGGTCGCCCTGATCGTCGTGCTCGTCGTCGCGGTGCGGTTCGCCACCTCCGTGGGTCCCGACGCTTCGGGCACCCGCCGGGAGCTCGCGGCGCGCGCTGCCGTCCTGGGGGCCGTCACCTTCGCCACCGGGGTCCTCGCGCTGGGGATCGTGATCCCGGTCGGCGCATCGGTCCTCAAGGGCAACGGGATCACCGTCATAGGGGTGTCGGCGTTCACCGGAGCGCGGGTCGTGGTCGGTACGGCCGCCGCCCTGGCCCTCGCCGCGGTGTTGGCGTTCGCCCTCGGCACGCTGCTGCGACGTGCCCGGTTCGCGGTACCCGTCGCGCTCCTGGCGGTCGCGGTCCCCTACGCCGTGACGTCCTTCCCGCTGATCGCCGACGGCCCGGCACAGTGGCTGCTGCGCCTCACTCCGGCCGCCGGCTTCGCCGCGCAGCAGACCCTCGTGGAACATGCGCAGGTCCTCGCCCACTACGCACCCTCAGCCGGCTACTTCCCGCTGCCGTGGTGGGCCGGAATGGGCGTGCTGTGCGCCTACGTGGCGCTGCTGCTGTGGCTCGCCGCACGGCGCCTGCCGCCGTCGTCGCCGGCACGTACGGCTGACCCGGCGGTGCTGGGGGGCGGGGTCCCGGTCGACTGGAGGTGAGGTGACGGTGCGGGACCCCCGCACGCGGGTGGCTCATTCGCCCCAGGACCCCGGCAGGGCCGGATGCGGCCGGGGTACGGGGCCCTCGCGGCACCGGTCCCGCCACCGCACTCGCGCTTCCCTGGACCAACGCCGGAGGGGCACCCCCTCCGGCGAACGGGTTGATCACGACCAGCCCGTATGCTCAACTACCGTTGCGCGACGATCAACTGTGACTGCACGGCGGCCATGGGCGCTACTCGGCGAATCAAGGGGGAACTCGATGTCCACCAAGCGTTCCATCCGCGAATTGAACGCTTCTGATGCGCTGAGGCGCAGGGGGATCTCCGGATTAGGCGCGCGCATGCGACGGTTGGCAGCTTACGAGCGGCGGTGGATGACGAGCCTCGGGCTGTGGCTGGCACGGCGCACGGACGGGGTCGGGGGCGCCGACGTCGCCGTCGGGTATGCGCGTGCTCAGGCGCCGACGGCGTACGGGCTGATCTTCGTGTTCGTGGTGGAGACGGTCGGGGTGTCGTTCATGCTCGCCGAGTATCCGGTCGCCCATCTGCTCATGCTGCTTCTCGACCTCTACACGGTGTGTCTGGTGGTGGGGCTGCACGCCGCCGCCGTCACACGCCCACACGTCGTGGGGCCGGGCGGGCTGCGAGTGCGGCGCGGTGCGGCGCTCGACCTGTGGATACCCCTCGAACGGATCGCGTCCGCTCGCTACGATCTCCGGATCCCGGACGCGAACAAGCCCCAGGACGGCGTGCTGGAGGTGGCCATCGCCTCGCAGACCTCGATCACTGTCGACCTGGTCCGACCAGTGATCACGCTGAGTTTCTGGGGGACCCCCAGGGAGGTCCACACCGTCCGCTGCCACGCTGACGAACCGCGGGCCGCCGTCGCGGCCATCAACAGGTTGCTGCCGATCGACCGGTGACGCCCACCTCCGGGCCTGTCCGGCACCTCGCCACGGTCAGAGCTCTGGCAGCGGGAACGTATCCGTGTCGCTCCCCGTCGGCACCACGCGCGCGTTGCTGAGGTACAGGTGCAGCAACCCGTCATCCGGACATCTCAAGGCCACGGTGAGGCCACAGATCCTGCGGTCGGCGGTGAGAGCGACCGCGATGGCGGTCTCGAACACGCGATGCCCTGCCGGACACCGGATGACGGGTTGGTTTCCCGCACCGGAGAGTGCTGAGGGGAGCGGGGTGTCTGAAGGCTCAAGCCTCCACGCGTACTGTCCGGGGAACCCGGCCTCCCAGCCATCCGGTAGACCCAGCGGCAGGCAGCAGCCGAAGCACCAGCACTCTCCGTTGAGTTCGAACTCCTCCGAGCCGCACGTGGTGCACACGAGCATCATGGCCTCGGCCCGATCGTCTCGAACCGACCCCCTCACGAATCGCAGGAGGGCGTCACGCCCCTCAGCTTCGCCGACGGGTCCAGCGCTCCACATGACCTCACCCCCCATGGCTGTATCCATCCGATCCGCGGTCCCGCTCGGCCGGCCTTCAGCCGGCTTCGGCCGGCACGAGCCCGAGCGCCGTGACGAGTTGACGCGTCTCCTCCCGGAAGAGCTTGTCCGGGTTGACGGCCTGTCGGCTCAGATGCCCGTAGACCTCCAGCGACACCATGCCGTGCAGGTGCCCCCAGATGCGCAGGGCGAGCGCCACACCCGCCGGGGGCAGCTCGGCGAAACGGGGCCGCACCTTGTCCAGCAGTCCGGCGTCGAAGTCGCTCCACTCGAAAGCGCTGCCCTCGTACAGCCCCTCGGCGTCCGGCCAGGCGGCGGCCGCGAGGCCGGCCAGTCCGACGCACACCCGCCGTGCGGCCTCGGGCGCCGCGCCCCCCTCCGGAGCCTGGTAACCCGGCACGGGGTCCCCGTAGATCAGTCGGAAACCTTCGGGGTTCGCCAGAGCCCACCCCCGGAAGGCATCGGCCCACGCCTGGATCCGTACGGCCGCGCCGTGCCCGTCGGTCGCCTGCCAGGAACCGTCCACGGTGTCGGCGAGCCCGGTGTAGACATCATCGATGAGGCTGGTGACGAGGTCGTCGCGCGTCGCGAAGTAGCCGTAGATGGCGTTCGCGGTCATCCCCATCTCGCGCGCGATGGCCCGCAGGGTGATGGCGTCCGGCCCGCCCGAGGCCATCAACGCCAGCGCCACGCTCTTGATTTCCGCGGTCGTCTCGGCCCGCAACCGTTCCCGCCGGTCTGTTCTCACCACCCGGCAACTGTACCCCGCACAGGAACTTCACACCGTATAGTTCCCACACGGCGTAAAGATCGATGGGAAGTCAACGGAGCAAGGGGACAGCCATGTTCATCGGAGTCATAGGAGCCACGGGCACCATCGGCAGCCGCGTCGTCACGGAGGCCCTCGCCCGGGGCCACCACATCCGCGCCTTCACACGCGACGCCTCGCACGTGGAAGAGGAGCGTCCGAACATCACCTGGTCCACGGTCGACGTACTCGACCCGGACGCCATCGCAGCGGTACTCCCCGGCCTCGACGTCCTGATCAGCGCCTTCCAGCCGGGCAATGCCACCCGCGACCTGGCCGACACGATCGAACGCTCGATCGCGGACCCGTCCGCGTACGCCACGGCGGCACGCTCCCTCCTCAAGGCCCTGGAGACCCACCCCCGCACCCGCCTCATCGTCATCGGTGGCGCCGGCAGCCTGGAGGTCGCCCCCGGGGTGGTCCGCGCCGACTCCGACGCCCTCCTCCACCCCACTCTCGACCAAGTCGGACTCCCCCGCGCGTACGCGGCCGCGGTCCGAGGCCACCGCGAAGCCCTCAGCGTCCTGCAGACCTCGAACCGCCTGTGGACGTACTTCAGCCCGGCCGAGTCCATCACCCCGGGCGAGCGCACGGCGCGCTTCCGCATCGGAGGCGACCAGCCCGTCCTGGACGCCGACGGGCGCAGCCACGTCTCGGCGGAGGACGCGGCGGTGGCCCTGCTGGACGAATCCGAACTCCCCCGTTTCGTCCAGCGCCGTTTCACGATCGGCTACTGACGAGCCCCGGGCGAGGCGCCCGCAGACTCGGCCCTGACTGGCCTGACCGGCCTGAACAGTCCGCCCACCCACCAATCGTGCGGCTTGCCGTCGTTGGCGATGCTGCGATGGCGCAGTGTCCCTTCGACGGTGAAGCCGAGTTTCTCGGCGACGGCACGCGAGCCGGCATTCCCGGCCATGGCCCACCACTCGATGCGGTGCACGTCGAGCGTGGCCCAGCCCCAGTCGCACAGGGCCCGAGCGGCCTCTACCGAGTACCCGCGTCCGCGCTGCTCCTTGACCGCCCAGTAACCGAGCTCCCAGACGCCGCGGCTGATCAGGGTCAGGCAGTACGAACCAACCAGGGCGCCGGTGTCCTTGCGGAACGCGCCGAGGGTGTAGTCCTTGTCCTCGGCCCACTGGGCGGGCAGCTTCTCGCCGACGAGTTCCTCCGCGTCAGCACGCCGGTACGGCACCGGCACCGGGGTGTAGAACTGGATGTCTTCGTCCTGGCAGGCTTCGTACACCGCATCCACGTCGACAGGCGTGAAGGCCCGCAGCAGCAGGCGGTCGGTCTCGAGAGTCACTGGATCCATCGCGGCAGTATGACCACCATCAACGAGCGGCGACCAGCGAATATCCCGGCCGGTCACCGCCCGTCACAACACCCCGGGCTGGTCAACGCTCGTCGAAACACCCCAGATCGGGCCGCCGCGCACCAGGCGGCGAGACGACAGGGACATGGCCTCGACTGAACGTGTTGCCGAAACCGCGCATGGTTCATGACCTATGGCCCCGTTACATGGCCCCCGAGTCAGGCCCGAAGTGCCAGGGCTTGCGCTCCAGCGGGCCCGGGGGCGCGGGAGGACCGGCGAAGACGCGCGCCTCTGCGGATCGGGGAGGACAGACCGCCACTATCGGTCCATGACGACGCGAGATGAAACGGGCGCGTTCCGCCCGCAGGGCCCGTTGCCGCCGCTTCCGGAGGACTGGGAGCGGTGTCTGGCCGTGGCGGCGCATCCGGACGACATCGAGTACGGCGCCGCCTCGGCCGTAGCCCGCTGGACCGCTCAGGGCAAGCGGGTGACGTACCTGCTCGCCACCCGTGGTGAAGCGGGCATCGACGCCCTGCACCCCGCCGAGGCCGGACCGCTGCGCGAGGCCGAGGAGCGGGCCGGAGCCCGTGAGGTCGGTGTGGACACGGTGGAGTTCCTCGACCATCGCGACGGCGTGGTGGAGTACGGCCCCGGCCTGCGCCGCGACATCGTCCGCGCGATCCGTCGGCACCGGCCCGAGGTGGTGGTGACGGGCGCGTTCACCGTGCGGATGGTCGCGGGTGTCACCAACCAGGCCGATCACCGCGCGGTCGGCCTCGCGGCCCTGGACGCCGCGAGGGACGCGGGCAACCGCTGGATCTTCCCGGAACTGGCCGACGAGGGCCTCGAACCCTGGGGTGGCGTCCGGCTGGTGTGCGTGGCCGGCCCGGAACGCCCCACCCACGCCGTGGACGTCACCGGCGAACCCCTGGAACGCGGCATCGCCTCCCTGTCCGCCCACGCCGAATACACCAGCGGGCTGGGAGAGCGGGGCTTCGAACCCCGCCCGTTCCTGACCTGGGCGGCGCGGCTGGGCGGCCCCGCACTCGGTGTCGAGGCGGCGGTCCTCTTCGACGTACACCACCTCACGTTCGAGGGGACGCCGCCCTGGGACCGGTAGGCCCCACGCCCCACGCGGCCCGCGCCGGGTGTGGGCGCGGAAGGCCGTCCCGTTCGTAGACGCGCCGTGCCTCATGCGCCACGCCCCCGGCCTGTCCGGCCCGGGGGCGTGGGGTCGGTGAGCCCCTCGCGGATCAGCCGCGGCGGGTCTTGCGCCAACCGAAGGGGCCGGGCAAGTCCATCGAGGTGGTGCGGCGTCCGGTGCTGCTGTGGGTACGGCGGGGGCCGTGCTTGCCGCCGGTGGTGACCGACCACGACTTGCGGTTGATATTGAGCCGGACACCGGGCAGGATCCTGAAACTCTTGCGGAACGTCAGCGGCATGTCGTCTCACTTCCTCGGTGCGGGTACGGGACGGGCGGCCGAACCGTGCCTGCGTTCAGGCCGGTTGACGTACCTCCCGTATGTCCGGCGCTCCCCGTTCCATGCGTCCTGGCTCCGTTGAGCACCGGGCGGGCGGGGGGGCTGACGTCCGGCGCCTGTGGCGAGGTCAGTCGAACAGGTTCTCCCGATCGGCCAGTTCGCGGTCGATCAGCTCTTGGACCGCTCTGCGCGTGGTCTCGCCGAGCAGTCGGGCGGCTTCCCGGCGGGCGGCCAGACCCTCGGGCCGCGCCGGCGCCGGGATCGGCTCCCCGACGGTGATGGTCCAGTTGGACGGCAGCGGGAACGGGGTGGTGAGCGGGAAGTACGGCACGCCGAGGAGCCGGGCGAGGGTCGGCACCTCGCCGAGCTTGGGGGTCGCCTCCTCCGCTCCGACGATCCCGACCGGTACCACGGGAGCTCCCGAGCGGATGGCGGCGACGGCGAAGCCGGGGTGGAAGGGCCGCAGTCGGTACCGCTCGGTGAACGGTTTCTCCAGGCCGGCGACGCCTTCCGGGTACATCCCGACGAGCCGTCCCGCGTTGAGGTGGTCGACGCCGGCCGTCGGGCCGATCGGGAGCGCGCCGTTGCGGCGCGCGTGCCGCCCCAGGATGGGTGTGCGGAAGACGAAGGGGGCCGCGAGGAAGCGCACGCGCCGGTCCAGGGCCCTGCCCAGGACCTTGTCCAGTACGAACGCGTCCAGGCCCCAGGCACCGGAGTGGTTGACGGCGATCACGGCGGGGCCCTCGGCCGGGATGTTCTCCAGGCCGAGCGCGACCACTCGGAAGTAGTCGTCGACCAGCCAGTCGAGGAGGCGGTCCCACGCCACCTCGCCGGCTTCGCCGAGCAGCCGCTTGGCGGAGTCGATTTCCGCCCCGGCCGCCTTGATCATCTCGGCCACACTGTCCCTCATGGTGGGACCTCACTCTCGCATCGCGCGTCACCGACGGGATGTCGACGGGACGGGTTCTGCCGGTTCAACGTGCGTGGGCGCTGTTGATCACGGGTGATCGCGACGGCGCGGATGAAGTCGTGCGTTCGAGAGCGGTCGGACGAGCGGCGCCCGCCCGGGTGGGTTCAGCCCGAGAACCACCTCGCGGCCTGCCGGACGTCGGCGGCCGCGTTCGCGCACCGGTCGGCGTGCGCGAGGAGGGCCGCCCGGAACCGTTCGCCGGTTTCGCTCCCGTTCCAGCCGGTATCGGCGGCGCAGGCGGAGAGCCGCTCCGCGTGGTGGTCCAGCCGGTCCGCGTCGACCCGTCCCCGCGCCCCGTACGCCGGTAGCCGGTCTCCGTACGCTTCCGCTGTCACGGGGGGACCGTCGGTCTCGACGAGGGCGACGGCAACGGACTCTGGATCGAGGCGGCCCGGGAGGCGGTCCAGGGCGAACCGCGGCGCGAGGAGGACGGGGCGCGCCCCCGCGGTGGCGCCGCGGACGACTTCCCGGCCCACGAGCGCGGCGAAGCGCGCGGTGGCGCAGCCGGACGGGCTGCCGCACAGGGCCCACGCCGGATCGGCGGGCTCCCCCGGTGTGCGCCGCCCCAACATGGCGCGGTCGTAGAGGATTTCGTCTCCCGGGGCGATCGCCGGTCCGTCCGTGTCGAGCGGCGCACGGACCGGGTACACCAGGGCGGGCAGCGGAGGGTAGTGCTCCAGGGCGAGGTCCACGGCGGCGTCCGGAGAGGTCACGGCGCCCGTGGCCGCGCCCGCGGCGAGCAGGGCCAGCGCCTGGAGCGCCGACACGCTGGTGACCGTCGACACCAGGGCAAGGGCGTGCGCGACGGCCAGGTCCCTTTCCGGCGCGCCCTGGGACCGGGCTGACAGCCGGCCGGCCAGGGAGCCCGGCTCGGGGTCGGCGAGGTACGGGGCGAGCCGGCGCCGCAGGGCCGCCGCCCGCTCCTCGTACGCACGGCTGCCCACGGCGCCCGTCGCAGCCCTGACCATCTCGCTCAGCAGGGTGTCCGCGGCCGCGCCGGCCCCCAGTACGACGTGTCGGCTCAGCCGCAGCATTCCGGTGTGCCAGTGGTCCCCGTCCAGGGCTCCGTCCTCACTCCGGGCATCGAGCACCGCATGCAGGTGCCGGCCCACCCGGGTGGTCAGCCCGGCGAGTTCCTCCTGCGTCAGCACATCCCACGCGCCCGCCGGGACCACGTGCGGCGAGAGGCCGCGGCGGCGCCCGTCGGTGGCGAGAGCGGACGCGGTTCCCAGCGCACCGGCTCGGTCGGCACGGGCCAGCAGGCCCTCCGCGTCCGCACGGGCCAGCGGCGCGAGGAAGGTGCCGATGGGCGTACTGAGCCGCACCGGTCGCCCGTCCCGACGGTCTTGCAGGTGTGTCACCAGCCGGCGCTCGAGGCCGGCGCGGGTGAGCGCGTCCAGACCCAGCGTCCGCGCGGGCAGGTCCGCCCACGGCAGACAGCGGGCCACCAAGGCGGCGCTGAACAGGACGTTCTCCAGAGGCCGGGCCGTCTCGGGTCGCGGGGCGGTGGTGGCCGGGGCGTCGTACGGGGTGGTCATCGGTTGGTCTCCCTCGTGGTCACGCGGTCACTTGTCGCGGAGCATGTACGGCTGGTTCCCGACGACTTCGCCGTCGTAGGCCGCGATCAGTTCGTTCACCCGGTCCCGGTGGTGTGCCATCTCCCCGCGCAGGGTGCCGGAGTACGCCTGCGGGGCGTGCGACAGCGGGTAGTCGTACGACTCGTCCAGCCAGGACAGTTCGACCCAGCCGGCGGGGAGGTCGTGGGGAGAGGCAGGGCCGCGTCCGTCGAGCATGGGAATCACGTCGTGCTTGTTGACCAGGCTGATCACCTGCGTGGTGTGGTCGGCCGGGCGCTTGTTGTCGATGGGTGAGCCCAGCGTGACCACGTGAGTGATCCGGTAGGTCGACGCCAGGTCCACGTCCATCGCCAGGTTCATCGCCGTCAGCCCGCCCAGGCTGTGTCCGACGAACATCACCTCGGACCCGGCCGGCACCCCCGCCCGGCGCAGCAGCTTCCGCGCGGCGCGCGTGTAGGTCGTGTCGGAGCGCAGGCACCCGTCGAAGGCGCCGATCAGGTCCTGGGGAGTGCTGTTGCTCGGCAGCCCGAAGCTGGTACCGGGCAGCAGGAGCACGTACCTGACGTGGCCGTCGGTGCATGCGACGCGCCGCAGCAGCACCAGGCCGTGATTGCCGAGCGTGCCGATGTCGTTGATGTAGCTGACGATGTCGTTGCAGGACGTGCGCAGGGCCTTCGCCAGGATGGAGTCGGGTTCGATCCGCTCCGCGCGCCCGGGACCGGGATTGAGGAACCCGAGCACCGAACTGGGCAGTCCGAAGAAGGGATCCGTGGTCGGTACGCTGCCGGCGAGGGTCACCCACGAGAAGTCGTCGTTGACCGGGTTCTCGTCGAGCAGTCCCAGCAGCCCCAGGAGCTCCATGATGACGGGGCTTACGGTCGTCAGGGCACGGGTCACGCCGAGCCGCTCGACCAGCGCGTGCAGGGCCCGCAGTGCCTCCCACCGGTTGCCCTTCACCATGGCGTCGGTGAGGCGCCTCGCCAGTACGGAGTCGAGGTTCGGGTGCTCGGCCACCGCCGCCTCGATCCTCAGCGCGAAGGCGTCCACGGCCATGGCCACCGCGGCCGGGCGGCGGTAGGTCACGCTCCCCGCCATCCGGGCCAGCTCGCCGACGACTCCACCGTTCGGACCGAACCCGAGCCCCGAAGGGCTGGTCAGCGCCTTGGCGCACGACACCGCCGTACCGAACGCCCACCCGGGGCGGCGCAGGCAGGCCAGGCCGAACCGCCAGCTGCTCAACGCGCCCGTCAGATCCGCGCCGGCCCGCTTCGCGGTGAGCGCCGCGTCCGCCAGCAGCACGGAGGCGGCGATCAGGAGCTCCGCGTCGGGCTGCCCCGTCGTGGAAGGAGCCCGGCCGGGCACGGCGTCCAGGGTGTCCACGGGCGGCCCGGACTGCCCCGGAATCGGCTGAGCTGCTTCGACGACCACCTGATGAGGCGTCACGGTCTTCCCTCTCGTCGCTGTGCGGGCGCTTCACCGCACTGCCCGGCTTTCCGCCAGGCATCGTGGCACCGGCGCCGATCCGCCGCGCGCACCCGAGAGGCCGGCGGGCGACGGCGGTGCGCCTACCCGCCGGCCGTCGGCGCCCGCCCTGCGGCGGCGGGCCCCCGGCCCCACCGGGTACGGGACGGGCACGGCCGGGCCGGGCCCGCCGCGCATCTCTGTGCAACTCGAAGGATGAGAGGGAGGTCGCCGCGTTGACGGGTGCCACCCCTCACCCCGGTCATGCGCACGGGAGCCCGGTGGCCGTGGTCCGACACCGCGGAGAGGCGCCGTGCCGGGCGCGACCGGCTGCCGGGCCGCATCGGTGCCGGGCACGGGCGATCATTGGTCTGCGGAGTGGGTGTCGGCGTCGGCGTCGGCGTCGGCGTCGGCGAGGAGTTGTGCCGTGAGTTCGATACAGCGCATCCGGGCGGGAGAGAAGTCGTAGGGCATTTTGGTAATCGCCTTGAAGGCGCTCATCTGTGTGTCCTCCTCCCCTGTCAGGTCGGCGTCGTAGATCTCGAACAGCTCCTCCTCTGCCGCATCCAGCCCAGCCGCCTCGATGGCCCGATCCAGGGCCTTTTGTTGGGCACAACGCTGTACGGCGAGTTCTTCGACGCGCGGGTCGTGGGTATCGACGCCGTCGTCGAGAGCGGCCTCGGCGGCGTCGAGACGGTCGTCCTCGGCCCTCAGCTCGGGGTGGGTGGCCAGCACGATGAACACGCTGGCCTGGACGGCGGCGCCCAGCGGGCCGAAGACCCGTTCCGTGACCAACAGGGCGTCGAGGTCGGAGGGGCGCAGTGCGCCCGGGGGCAGGTGGCTGAGCCGGTCCGTGACCAGTTCGGAGAGCAGCCCCAGCGGGTTGCCCACCGCCTGCAGATGGCGGACAGCGGCGCGCTGACGTTCGATTTCGGCCGCCCGCGCCGCCAGGGTCTCCTCCAGCCTGCTCAGGATCTCCTCGATGTCGCGGGCTTCGTCGAAGGCGGCCCGCATGTCGTCCAGGCTGATGCCGACCGCTGCCGCCTTCCGGATCCACAGCAGGCGGATCATGTCGTCGTAGCCGTAGCGGCGGCGGCCGTCTCCCCCTCGCGCAGGCTCCGGCAGCAGGCCGATTTCGTGGTAGTGGCGGATGGCACGGGGGGTGGTCCCGGCGAACGCGGCCGCATCACCAATCTTGACCTGGCGGGGAGGCGTGATGGAGGGGTACATGAGACGGAGCCTTTCGTGCTGTGGTGCCTCGACCACACCACATGCCGCTACGGCAGGTGCAACAACACCGTCCAGGTTCCACCAGAGCCAGGCCCTGGCTGCCGCCGGAACTGATCCAGGCGGGCCCCGCACGGTCCGGGTGTCACTCGTCGACAGCCCCCATCGCCGCCGACGCCGGGAAGCACGACGGAATCATTCACGGCTCAGCACTGGGATGCAGTGGCGTGAACTGCCCGAAGGGTTCGGCCCGTGGAAGATGGTCCACATGCGGTACTTGCCATGGTCGGCCGACCGCACCTGGGAGAGGCTCCTCCAGCGCATCCCGGGCGCCGCCAATACCGATGCCGATTCGGCAGAATGGCCCGTCGGCTCAGGAATCAAGCACGGCGGCGACGGCTTCGATCTCTACGAGCTGGCCGTCATAGCCCAGCACGGTGACACCCATCAAGGTGCTGGGCACGTCGTGGTCACCGAACGCGTCCCGGACAACCTCCCACGCCGTCACCAGGTCTTCCCGCCGGTGAGAGGCAACGAGAACACGGGTGCTGATGACATCGTGCAGTGACGCGCCCGAGTCCGTCAGAGCGGTCCGCATGTTCTCCACAGCCTTGGCCGCCTGCCCCGCGACGTCCCCGATCGCCGCTGTGGAGCCATCCTCATTCAGAGGACATGCTCCGGCCAGGAAGATCAGCCGCGACTCGGCCGGGGCCGTGGCCGCGTAGGCGTACTCCGCAACATCGGACAGGGAGGCAGAGCGAATCAATGTGACAGCACGCGGCACGGGCTTCCTTTCGCAGCAGTTCCGGGTCACTCAGGACCTTCTCAGAGGTCGGCTCCGCGTTCGACACATTTTCCTGGCCCGTCGACTCCCGTGATGGGCGCACTGTCGTCAGCCTCCCCACGCAGTGGCGGGGTTGGTCTTCCCGTCGGGGCCGCCGCTGGAACCTGGCCGCCGACGACGCCGAATGCGAGGCTCTGCTCGGGGTCGCGAAGGACTGCCCGAACACCTGGAAGCCGGTTATGGGGTAGGTCAGAGGCGGCGAGCTCCTTGACCGCATCCTGCTATCTGGGCCGCTGGAACCTGGCCTCGCGTTTGATCGCCTGGAGGAGCCGTGCATCGGCGGCGGTCGCGCGCTCCCCTGCCGCGTCGAGCCTTCGCAGGTTGGCCTCCTGCTTCTCTTCGGCACTCGGTTCCGGGATGGGCGGCAAGGGCGCCGAAGTCAATCCGAAACTGTCGGTGGCTACCACGACCACCCGTATCCGCCCTTCGACAAGGTCCAGGGCGTATGTCCACGAGTGGACAGCATCGAAGAACTGGTTCCAGAGGTCCGCGACCTGCCGCGAGCCGAACATCTCCACTTGCGCCCCGACCAGCCCCAATGCCGTCATGTCAGGGACCGTGTCGTTGTCGGACCCACGGTCCACGCGCGCGGCAATCTCCTGGCGCATCCGCGCGAGGGCGACGCAGGACTGGACCGCCGCCCCGTAGGCGTCCATGCGACGGTTCCAGATCAGGTGACGGCGCTCGCGGGCACGGGTCAGCAGATGAGTACCGGCAACGGTCGATGTCGTCACCACCGTCGTCACAACCGTGGCGATCAGGGTCGCCTGTACGGGTGTCAGGTTTACGAGGTCCATGAGACCGCAGTCTCAAGGCCTGCCCCACACCTCCGCAATGGCAGCGCGATAAAGGCGCCGGCGCAGGCGGTGGGGCGGAGCGCCCGTGATGTCCCGGGCGAGCGGGGGTCACGGCCAACGGCTTGGGCCCCGGCAACCTGTTGAGGATGCCGGGGCCCAAGCCGTGAAGGGCGCGGTCAGGACGGAGGGCCGCCGAAGGGGGCGCCGGTGCCGTAGTAGGTGCCCAGCTCCTCGCGGTAGCCGTCGTCACCGATGTGCTTGTCGCGGTGGAACTCGGGAGCGTCCTTGATCTGTTCCTTCGTCCGGTCGACGTAGACCTTCCGCTCGTCCGGGTCGATCCGCACCACCGTGCTCGCCGGCAGCAGGACCTCCTTGCCGAAGATCCACACCCCGGTGTCCACGACGAGGTAGGCGTCACCGACCTCGTCGGAGTGCTTGTCGACCTTGCCGATGCTCCCGTCGGTCGCCTCGACCTTGTATCCGGTCAGGTCCGTACCGGCCAGGTGACCCGCAGCCGACTTGTAACTCCACACATGCTCAGTCACGCGAAAACAACTCCTCCGGGTAAAGCGAGAACCATAAGGAAAACAATTCCCCGTCGGCTCCCGTTCCTTCCGTACAACTCGTGCGGCGGATGGCGCATTCTCCGTTCCGCCTGGCAGCCGCATGCCCCGCCCTTGCGACTTCATTCCCCCGGATCGGGTTCGGGGGCCGGGACGGCCGTCGATCATTGGAGGTGAGCAGGTCCCCTGCTGCGTCACGGCGGCCGTCCCGGTTACTCCCCCAGGTACCCCGGATAGACGATTTCACCCGGTACCGGACACCCTGCGCCCGCGCGCGGACATGGCTGTGGCCTGCCACCCTCGTTCGGAGAGGGTGACAGGCCACAGCCATACATGCCTGACCTGGGCTTCCGCCGGTCGGCTACCAGCGGTACCAGCGGCCGCTACTGCCCTTCGGTCGGGCCACGAAGCCGATCAGCCAGAGGATCAGGACCGCGATCGCGACCCACCAGAGAATCTTCACCGCGAAACCGGCACCGAAAAGAAGCAGAGCGAGCAGAAGAACGAGAAGCAGGGGAACCATAGTTATCAACCTCCAGACAAGCGAATGCCCCCACACCTCCCACCCATGCACGGGAAACTTACCTGTTTCTTATCAGCGCGGACGGGAAAACGTACGGCCCGCATTTGCCGTTCTGAGCGAGGGAGAGGAGCCCTCCGACGGAGGGCACGCCCACCTGCTTCCGGCCCACAGTGCCTCTACGCCTTGATTGGTGCGGCGGACCTGGCGGCCCGCTCGACCTTCGCGAAGTAGGCCGCGCGGGCTTCTCCGTCGATCTGCTCCTCGTGTTCGGGGCGCAGCCCGGTCCGGCCGTCGAGGCCCTCGCGCAGGATGTCGGCGTGTCCGGCATGCCGGTTGGACTCGCCGAGGACGTGGACCATGATGGCGAACAGGTTCGTGTTGGGATGAGGCTCCGGCCACCACGGCACGTGGCCGGGGGCGTCGAGGGGAAGCTCGTTGATGGTCGCGTCCGAGTGTTCCCACGTGCGCTGGTAGAACCCGATGATCTGATCGCGGGTCTCGTCCTCGGCCGCCCACAGATCGCTGCCGTTGTAGTCCTGCCACCGGGGCAGCGGTTCCGGGGAAGGGCGGTCGAAGACCTCGCCGAAGTACCTGGCCTCGACGGTGGCCACGTGTTTGACCAGCCCGAGGAGGTTGGTCCCGGTCGCTGTCAAAGGCCGGCGGGCGTCGTATTCGGACAAGCCGTCGAGTTTCCAGAGCAGCGCTTTGCGATCCCGCCGCAGTCTCCCGTGCAGGTTGTCTTTCGCGAACTCATCGATCATGCGGCATGAGCCAGCCATGGGCTGCTCGTGGTCTCAAGATCCCGTACGTGGTCCGCAACGACTGGCGGAACCGACGCCTGGCCAGGTACAGGCTCAGTACTCGGTGGAGCCGGTCCACAGCGTCCCGTACGGTCGGCCGTAATGATCAAAGCGGGCGACCCCCACAGTCTCGGTGTCCCTTCCTCCGAGGCACGGTTGCACTTCGACACGGAACTGCAGGAGCTCGGCGGCGGGCTCCCCTGCCGCCAGCAGCTGTCGGGCACGGCCCGACTCGCGGGACAACGCGAGGACGGGCAGCCGTTGGGCACTGGAGACCGTCACTGGAGTGTCCTGCCTGTTCGAGACCGCGCTCGCCCGGTGGCGATTACCTAGCGTATTCAGAGCAAGCGTAGCTTTCCCGCCTCACCGGACGATCAAGTTTCCAGAGGCAGATCCTTGGCAGCCAGGGCTCAGGGCCCGTGGCGCGTGCCGAGGTCTCGGTCGCGCGGCAGCCCTCGGCTCCTATGAGCGACTCGTCCGCCTCACCACATAGGACGCGGTCTTAGCCGAGATGGGCGTACTCGGGAGGCCGGAGTCGAGCACGGGCGGAAGGGTTGCGCCTGGGGCATGGCCCCGCACTCCGGTTGAGCTGCAGAGGATCTCGCGGGCCACACGGCCTGGGCAAGAGGAGACGTCACGCATGGTGCAGAAGAAGGCGGCCAAGGCCACGGCCAAGAAGGCCACTCCGCGGAAGCGGGCCGATTCCGGCGCCACGCCGGGCCGGCCCGCGCCGGAGCCTGCGGCGGGTGTCGAGCCGACCAGGCCGCGTGAGCCCCTGCCTCCGAAGCCGGATCAGAGGGGCCCGGACACCCTCGGCCCGACGGGGCGGCCGACCGGCGCGCCCCAGGCCGCGGTGGCGCAAAGCGGCGCCTACCTGACGACCGCGCAGGGGGCGCGCCTGTACGACAGCGATCATTCGCTGAAGGCGGGTGCGCGGGGGCCGGTGCTGCTGCAGGACCACCACCTGCGGGAGAAGATCACCCACTTCGACCACGAGCGGATCCCCGAGCGGGTGGTGCACGCGCGCGGCGCGGCCGCCCACGGGGTCTTCCGGGGATACGGCAGCGCGGCGAAGGTCACCAGGGCGGCGTTCCTGGCGAAGGGCGTCGAGACGCCCGTGTTCGTGCGGTTCTCCACCGTCCTGGGATCGCGGGGTTCCGCGGACACGGTGCGCGACACGCGCGGGTTCGCGACGAAGTTCTACACCGGTGAGGGCACCTTCGACCTGGTCGGCAACAACATCCCGGTCTTCTTCATCCAGGACGCGATCAAGTTCCCCGACATCATCCACGCCGCCAAGCCGCACCCAGACCGGGAGATCCCGCAGGCACAGAGCGCGCACGACACGTTCTGGGACTTCGTGTCGCTGCACACCGAGGCCACCCACCACACCCTCTGGAACATGTCCGACCGGGCGCTTCCCCGGTCGTTCCGGATGATGGAGGGCTTCGGCGTCCACACGTTCCGTCTCGTGAACGCCAAGGGTGCCACGACCCTGGTGAAGTTCCACTGGAAGCCGAAGCTGGGCGTGCACTCGCTGGTCTGGGAGGAGGCGCAGATCACCAACGGGATGGACCCGGACTTCCACCGCCGCGACCTGGCCGATGCCATCGAGGCGGGTGCCTTCCCCCAGTGGGAGCTCGGGATCCAGGTCTTCCCCGACACTCCGGAGCAGACCTTCGAGGGGATCGACCTGCTCGACCCCACCAAGATCGTCCCGGAGGAACTCGCGCCGGTGGAGCCGATCGGGCTGATGACGCTGAACGCCAACCCGACGAACTACTTCGCCGAGACGGAACAGGTCGCCTTCCACCCCGGCCATCTGGTTCCGGGCATCGACGTCACCGACGACCCGCTGCTGGCCGGCCGGCTCTTCTCCTACCTCGACACCCAGATCAGCCGGCTCGGCGGACCGAACTTCGGGCAGATCCCCGTCAACCGGCCGCATGCCCCCGTCAACGACATGCTCCGCGACGGCATGCATCAGAGCGCCGTCCACGCGGGCACGGCCCCGTACCGGCCCAACAGCCTCGACGGCGGCTGCCCCTTCCTCGCCGGAGCGGAGACGGGCGCGTTCATCGAGGTCCCCGTCGAACTGGCCGCGGCGCGGAAGGTGCGCGAGGCCCCCGCGTCGTTCGACGACCACTTCAGCCAGCCGCGCCTGTTCTGGCTGAGCATGACGCCGGTGGAACGCGAGCACATCATCGCCGCCTACACCTTCGAACTGAGCAAGTGCTACGAGCAGTCCGTCAAGGAACGCGCCCTGGCGGTGCTGGCCAACATCGACCCGCAGCTCTGCCAAGAGGTCGCCACCGGTCTCGGGCTTCCCGCGCCGGCCCCCGCGCAGCCCCTCGGGAAACCGGCTCCCAGCCCGGCGTTGTCCCAGGTCGGCGGCACGTGGCCGCTCGACGGACGGGTCGTGGGGATCGTCGCCGACTCCGGGTCCGACTTGAAGGGGGTCAGAACGGTGCGGGACGCCGTCCTGAAAGCCGGGATGGTGCCCCTGGTGATCGCCCCCACCGGCGGCACACTCGGAAGCGGGAAGAACCCGGTCACGGCCCAGCGGACGTTCGCCGCCACGCGCTCCGTCGAGTTCGATGCCCTGCTGCTCGCCGGCACCCCTGGGGCTGCGGCCGACGCCCACGGCGCCCGCGACGCCAAGGCCGGCGCGCCCGAACCTGACGGCCCCGATCCCCGCGTCGTACTCCTGGTCGAGGAGGCCTACCGACACGGCAAGGCGGTCGGTGGCTGGAACGACACCTCCGGCATCCGGGAAGCCGTCGGCATCGAGGAAGACGGTCCAGGGACCGCCTTCGCGGGCGGCCCCTCCGCTGCTTTCAAGGGCATCGCCCGGGCGTTGGCGGAACACCGCGCCTGGGACAGGTTCCCCAGCACGCTCTGAACCAGGACCGGCCCGGCAGTGCCGGGCCGGCCCTGGCCCCCCGTGGTTCGCCCCGCAGGAATCCGGCGGCGATGGCGAGGGGCGCCGTCCGGGCGCAGGCCGTCGGCTACTTCGCCGTGCGGTTCGCGGAGGAGGCGGGGGCCTTGCCCAGCGCTGCGATCGTCTCTTCCATCTCGCGGACCCTGCGGCGCAGTTGCACCAGTTCCTCGCGCTCGGCCGGGGTCAGCGCGCCCGCCGGCCCTTGGCCTCGCTCCGCCGCCAGTTCCTCCGCGATCGCCGCCGCGAACGCGTCCACGTCGCCCTCGGTGGTGTCGAAGGAGGTCATCCAGCGGACCTCGCCGGCCTGCTCGTCCCAGGTGTAGAAGCGGAAACGCTTCTGAAGACGCTCGGTGACGGCCGGCGGCAGGACGGCGAAGATCTGGTTGGCCTGCACCGGGCGGGAGATCTCCAGGCCCGGCAGGTCGCGCACCGCCTCGTACAGCCGCTGGGTCATCGCGTTGGAGCGGGCCGCCGACCGCAGCCAGAGGTCGCCGCCGAGCAGCGCCTCGAACTGCACCGACATGAAACGCATCTTGGAGCCGAGCTGCATGCTCGTCTTGCGCAGGTGGGACATGCCGCGCACCGCGTTCTCGTTGAGCACGATCACCGCCTCGCCGAAGAGCAGCCCGTTCTTGGTGCCGCCGAGCGAGAGGACGTCCACGCCGGCGTCGGTGGTCATCTCGCGCAGGGGCACGCCGAGGGTGGCGGCGGCGTTGGCGAGCCGGGCGCCGTCCAGGTAGACGAGCATGCCGAGGTCGTGCGCGTGGTCGCAGATCGCACGGATCTCGTCCGGCGTGTAGCAGGTGCCGAGTTCGGTGGACTGGGCGATCGAGACGACCCTGGGCCGGGCCCGGTGCTCGTCCTCGAAACCCCAGGCCTGACGGTCGATCAGCTCAGGGGTGAGCTTGCCGTCCCAGGTGGGCACCGTCAGGAGCTTGATCCCGGCGACCTTCTCGGGCGCCCCGCCCTCGTCGACGTTGATGTGGGCCGACTCGGCGCAGACCACGGCGTCCCAGCGGTCGAGCATGGCCTGGAGCGCGAACACGTTCGCGCCGGTGCCGTTGAAGACCGGGTACGTGTGCGCGGTGGGGCCGAGGTGGCCGCGCACCACTTCCTGGAGGCGCTCGGTGTAGACGTCGGCACCGTAGCTGGCCTGGTGGCCGCCGTTGGCCAGGGCTATCGCCGCAAGGACCTCGGGGTGCGCACCCGCGTAGTTGTCGCTGGCGAAGCCGCGCTCGGCCGGGTCGTGTCGTCGCTGGAGGGTCATGGTGCTCGCTCACTTGTTTCGGTCGTACGGGTGTGACATTCGTGGTCCGGACTGGCGCCGGACGGTCCGCTCAGGCCGGGGCCGGCTCCGTCCGCGCGCGGGCCTTCTCCAGGCCGCGCACCAACGGCGGCGCGGCGAGCCCGAGCAGGGCGAAGAGCGCCGCGAGGACCAGCCAGCCGGTCGCGGCCGCGCCGACGACCAGGGAGGTCATCAGCCACGGCCCGGCGAACTGCTGGAGCCCGCGCCCCAGGGAGAAGACCGCCTGGTACTCCCCCTGCCGGCCCGCCGGGGCGAGCCCGAAGGACAGGCCCCAGCTCGCCGACGCCTGGTACAGCTCGCCGAGGACGAGCACCAGCGCGCCGCCCAGCAGGGCGGCGCTGTCCAGGAGCGCGCCGTGTCCCCCGCTCACCGAGAAGACCAGGCAGGAGGCTCCCAGTGCCCACCCCGCCCAGTGCAGCATGCGTGCCGCTCCCGCCGGGGTACCCGCGCCCCTGCTGACCCTGACCTGGAACAACAGCACGAGGACGGTGTCCAGGATCAGCAGCCCCGACACCAGCAGCGCGGGCGCGTCGGTGGCGGTGACGATCCACAGCGGCAGACCGACCGTCAGCAACGGGTGGTACAGCTCCAGAGCGCCGCACACCAGCGCGACCGCCACGTAGCGCACGTCCCGCAGCGCGGCGCTGCGCAGTACCCCGCCCGGCGCCTCGGCGGCGGCGGGCCGGGGAGCGGAGCCCGCGGGCAGCCGCATTCCGACCAGTACGGCGACGGAGACCAGCTGGAGGGCGGCGTTGGCGAGGACCGTGGCGTAGAGGGCGGTCGAGGTGCCGGCCGCGATGGCGGCTCCGGCCAGCGCTGCGCCGCCGAGGAAGCCCAGGTTGAACAGGCTGCGCATCTGCGCGCTCACCCTGACCCGTTCCGCCTCGCCCACGAGCGCGTCGGTGAGCGACGCTTGGAGCGCGCCCGCCGAGGTCTCCAGGACCGCGATGACGCAGGCGACCGCGAGGAACGCGGCGAAGCCGTCCACCAGGCAGTACGCGGTGAAGGCGGCGGCCGCGAGCAGGAAGTTGACGGTGAGTACCCGGGCCGCGCCGAGCCGGTCCGCGAGTCGGCCGATGGGCACGGTGCAGAGCAGGCCGCAGAGCCCGGCGACCGACAGGGCGAGGCCCACGCGCTGGGCGGGGATGCCGATGGTCCGGGTGAAGAACACGGCGCTGGAGGTGAGGAACACCCCGAGCCCCAGGGACTGGATGAGGGTGAGGACGCCGAGTCTGCGCGCGTTCCCGGCGGCCGGAAGGATCTCCCGGAACCAGGCGTGCAGCACGGCGCCGTACGGGCGTGCCTCAGCCATGCGGCTGGGCTCCCTCGGCCCGCTCGGCTCCCTCGGCCCGCTCGGTCCGCAGCCCGTACACCTCCATGGCGGTGTGCACGGCGGCGCGAACCCCTGCGGCGTTCCGCCCTCGGAACCGGAAGATCCCGCAGCCCTCGTCATAGCTGCCGGGCCCGGTCATGATCTGGCCGATCGCGGGCAGTTCCTCGTGGTAGACCTCGGGGACGGCCGACGCGGGCGAGGTACGCGCGACGACCCGTCCGGGCAGCTCGCGCGGGGCGGGGTAGATCAGCCAGCCGCCGGCCGGGGGCCCGGCCGGTTCGGTGGGCTGCCACAGCGGGGGCAGGCCCAGGGCCGCCCGGAACGCTTCGGCGAACAGGTCGATGCCGTAGAGGTCGACGTGCAGGAACGGCACCTGCGCGCCGCCCGGCCGCAGCCCGACCTCCAGGAACACCAGCTCGCCCCCCGGCCGGCGGATCGCCTCCAGGTGGAACGCGCCGTCGCTCAGCCCGAGCGCCCTCAGACAGCGGTCGGCGAATGTGGTGAGCTCGTCGCGCTCGGCGCCCGGGTCGAGCAGGACCGAGCCCAGCGGGCGGCCGTGTGCGTAGTCCAGGCAGGTGTGGACGTACTGGGAAGCGGTGACGAAGTGGAGGCGGCCGGAGCGGCGGACGCCGTCGACGTGGAAGATGTCCCCGTCGACGTACTCCTCGCACTCGTACGCCTCGGGGTCGACGTCCTGGAGCGCGTCGCGCAGTTCGCCGGCGCCGTGGACGACCGTGACTCCCTGGGAGCCCGCCGCGGCGCGCGGCTTGAGGACCAGGGGCAGACCGCCGAGGGCGTCGACGACCGCCTCCGCCGAGGGCGCGTCGTCGAGGCTCCGGAACCGGGGAATCCGCAGTCCGGCCGCTTCTACCGCGCTCTTCATGGCGAGCTTGTCCTTGAACCGCTGGACGAGGTCGAGGCCGTAGCCGCCGGGGGCGCCGAGTGCGGCCGAGAGCCGGGCGGCCGTCAGGACGTCGTACTCGGACTGGCCGAAGACGGCCTCGGGCGTGCCGTGCCGGTCCGCGATCTCCCGTACGAGGGGCAGCAGGTCGTCGTGGTCGAGGCTGTCGCGCACATGGACCTCGGTCGCCCCGTCCTGGTCGAGCGCGGGCAGCCCGCCGGGCGTGGTGAGGTACACCATCCGGCAGGGGTGGCCGTCGAGGAACCGGTGGTATTCGCCGAACTCGTCGCCGGAGCGGTTGAGGACGACGTACAGCGGTGTGGTCCGGTCGGTCACGCGTACGCTCCCGGTCGCAGGGTGTCGGGCAGGCAGGCGTCGAGATCGGCGGCGCTCACCCGGCTGAAGCCGGGCGCGGGCCGGTCACGGTGGGCCGGGGTCCTGGCGAGGAAGGCCGCCGCGCGAGGCTCTCCGGCGCCGCCGAGGCCCTGCCAGACGAGCTCGGCGAGGTCCGGCATCACCGGGAACGCCAGCAGGGACAGGCCCTTGAGCCACCAGTAGGCGCCGTCCTCGGCCGCGTGGGCGACCGCGTCGTCGGCGCACCAGCGGTCGAGCGCCGCGACCGCGCGCGGGGTCGAGACGCGGGTGCCGTCGAGCGCCGCGGACTGCTCGGCGAGCAGGGATTCCAGGAGGTCGGCGACGGCCGGGGCGGGCGCCTGCGGCGGCCCTTCGGGCAGCCGGCTCCAGGCGGCGTCGATCTGCTTGCCGAGTCCGTCGGCGAGCGTGGCGTTCGCGGTCTGGAGGAAGTCCGCCGTCTCGAAGCTCGCCGCCCCGGACTCCAGATCGGCCCCGGCGAGGTAGTACCGGACGGTGTCCACGCCGATGGCGGGAGATGCGGCGACGTCCGCCGCCCAGATGGCGTGCCGGGCGCTGGTGGAGAACTTCCGCCCGGCCAGCCGGTAGAAGTTGTTGATCAAGCACCGGTCGTACGGCTTCATGTCGCCGTGCAGCAGGCTGGTGCCGACGATCGAGACCAGGGTGGGGATCACGTTGTCGATGCCCAGGGTGGTGATGGTGGTGACCCCGGAGTCGGGGTCGAAGGCGTTCACACCGGTGCCGGAGAGCCGGCCGTGGACGGCGCCGGCGAGGCGCGCGAACATGAAGATCCCGGCGTACGGGAACAGGGCGTGCGGCACGTCCGGCTCGGGCGCGGGCAGCGGAAGTCCCCACGTCTGCGGGGCGCTCAGCCGTACGGTCATGCCGTCGCGCTCCAGGAAGCGCGCCACGGTCGCCCGGTAGCGGTCGGCGACGCCCAGGTCCCCGAGCGTGCTGTCCAGGAGGTCGCGGTCCGGCAGGCGCAGGAAGAGGCTGGAGATCTCCCGCCAGGTCAGCGGCCCCTCGTCGAGCAGGGGGCGCGGCTCGACGACCGACTCGGGCTGGAAGTGCGCACTGCACTCCTCGCAGAAGTAACTGGTGATGCCCGCATCGCATTCGGGGCAGCGGCCCTGGAGCCAGCCGCCCACCACCCAGCGGTCCGACGCCGTGCAGTGGGGCACGCGCTCGGTGCGTGTGAGCACCGCGCCCCGGCCCGTCAGCCGATCGATCGAGGCGGCTACCTCCTGCTCGAACTGCTCTCGCCAGGGCTGCTGATCGGGGACGATGAAGGCGTCGATGCCGATGCGCAGCGCGGCCAAGTCGTCCTGGATGCGCTGTCCGTAGCGGGCGGCGACCTCGCCGGGCGTGGAGTCCTCGGCGTGCGCCCTGATCGGCACGTACGACTCGTACACGTCGCTGCCGGTGATCACCAACGGCAGGTCGCCCCGGACCCGCAGATGCCGGGCGATCATGTCCGACCACAGGAAGGGGCCGCCGATGTGGCCGAGGTGCAGGGGGCCGTTGGGCGTGGCCTCGGGCGGCACCAGGAGGTAGTGCCGGGGGGTGTGCGTGTCCCCGGTCAGCAGGCTCATGTTCGCGTTCTCCCGTCGAGCAGGTTCAGTGCGTCCTCGGCCATGGCCGGGGCGAGTCGGTAGCCGGAGCCGGAGCCGCCGATGGCCATGACCACGTCGTCGCCGCCGACCGTGTCCACGACCGGCAGATGGCCGGGGGTGAAGCAGTCGCTGAAGACGCGGCCGCCGAGCAGGTACGGTAGGAATCCCGGTACGTGCCGGGCGAGCAGGGCCCGGGCGAGTTCCCGGTCGCGGGCGTCGATGGCGAGCGGTTCGTCGGGGCCTCGGTCCCAGTCGGGCGAGGTGATGCTGAAGATCCAGTGGCCGCCGGGGTGGTGGGGCAGCAGGAAGGCGTCGGCGTCCTCCAGGACGAGTGCCGGGGCGCCCGGCGGGGGCGGCGTCATGATGTGGAACGCCACCACCTTCTTGACCCGGGCCCCGCGCTCGCGGGCCGCCGCCGCCACCGGGCCGTCGAGGACCCAGGGGCCGGGCGCGAGGACCGCCTTGGCGGCGGTGATCCGGCTCCCGTCGGCGGCGACCAGTTCGACGCGCCCGCCCGTACGGCGTACTTCGGTGACCCGGAAGCCCTCCAGGAGGGTGCTGTCCGGGCGGCCGAGGACCTCGTCGAGAAGCCGGTCGGTGAGCCATTGGGGCTGACCGGCCGTCATGGGCTCGGTGGCCAGCAGGACTTCGTGGTCGCCGTGGGCGAGCCCGGGGAACGTCCGGGCGAGCTGGGCGCGCTGCTCCCCGGTGACCGGGCGGGTGCGGCCGCCGTCGGCCATGGTCGCGTCGAGCGCGGCCGTGTTCTCGCGTGCCACCAGCCAGCGGACGTCGACGGGCGTGCGTCCGGCGCCGCCGAGTCCGGCGGTGAGCTCGTCGAAGAGCGCGGTGCTGCGGACGGCCAGGGCGCGCTGGGCCGGGTTGTGCCCCGTGGGCGTGTCGAACCCGGCCGAGAGGCGGGTCGCGCCCGTCCCCCGTCCCGTGTGCGTGATCACGGCGACGCGGCGGCCCGGGTCCCGCCGCACGGCGTAGTAGGCGGCGAGGGCGCCGACCGCGCCCGCGCCGAGGACGGCGAGGTCGTAGTGGGGCACCTCACCGGTGGTGCGCTCACTCATCGGGCGCCGACCACCAGAAGGAGTAGATGACCAGTTCCTCGCCCTGGTCGGCGAAGATCTCGTGGAGGGCCTGCGAGGGGAAGCCCACCAGGGAGCCGGGCCCGACGAGCGACCGTTCTCCGTCCACCTCCAGGGTGCCGGATCCGGCGTGGACCACCCAGATCTCCTGGACCGCGTGCTGGTCGGGCGAGCTGGTTCCGCCCGGCGGCACGGTGAAGCGGGCCGCCTCGAACGGCACGTGGGGGAAGACCGAACGCGCGAAGTCCGCCTCGGCGACGGTCACTCCGTCGGCTTCCACTTCGGTCGGACCGAAGGGGACCAGGACGCCTACCGCATCGGCCTGGAACTGCGGGACCTGACGAGTGGTCATACCGGGTACCTCGTCTCGCCGAGCATGCTGTTGAGGATGACCGCGCTGCGCCAGGCGAGCAGGCTGAGATTGGGATCGGCGACGCCCCAGGAGTGCCGGGCACCGTTCTGGAGGTAGATCCGGTTCTCCGCAGGCCCGTCCCATGCGACCGAGAAGTCTTCGCCGACGACGAGCTTCCCGCCGTCCCGCCGCAGCCGCGCGTCCAGCGGAGCCATGAAGTCCGGCAGCGCGTAGGCGTATCCGGTGCTCAGGATCACGATGTCGGCGCCGAGCACGGCGGGTGCGTCCGGGCCCGAGGACTCGACGACGAGCTTCCATTCGCCGGGGCCGCCCTCGATCGCGGTGACCGCGCTGTCCGCCAGGAAGCGCAGCCTGCCGGGGTTGTTCTCGATGAACTCGTCGCGGTAGCTCAACCGGTAGATGTCCTGGAGGACTTGGAGGTCGATGCCGTCACTGGTGTACTTCTGCCGCTCCAGGAGCCGGGCCTTGTGGTCGGCGGGCAGCGCGTGGAAGCGGCGTACGTAGTCGGGCGTGTAGAGGTCGTTGGCGAACGGCGAGTCGTCCATCGGCAGGAACGACGAGCGCCGGCTGACCCAGGTGATGCTCTCGGGGGCCGCGCCGACCGCCAGGTGGCGCACGATCTCCGCGCCGCTCTGGCCGCCGCCGACCACGACGACACGCCGTCCGGTCACCTCGGGCGCCCGCAGCAGGAACTCCCCGGAGTGGAAGACGGTGGAGCCGAGGAAGGGGCGGAACGGCTCGGGAACGGACGGGGTGAGACCCGTACCGAGCACGAGATGACGTGCCGTCATATCCCGTTCTCCGGTGCGGAGGTGGAAGGCGCCGTCGTGGAAGTCCACGCTGCGTACGTCCGCCCCGAACGTCAGGCTCGGCAGCCGCCCGGCGACCCACTGGAGGTACTGGTTGAACTCGGCGCGCAGGACGGCCGGGAAGTCGGCGGCCAGGAACCGGTAGAGCCGGCCCTCACTGGCGAGGAACGACAGGAACGAGAAGGGACTGGTCGGGTCGACCAGGGTCACCAGGTCCTTGAGCAGCGAGACCTGGAGGGTGGCCTCGGGCAGCAGCAGTCCGGGGTGCCAGGAGAAGCTCTCACGGCGTTCCAGATGGGCGCCGCGCAGCCCTTCGACCGGATGCGCGAGCGCGGCGAGGCTCATGTTCGCGGGGCCGACGCCGACAGCCGCGTAGTCGAGTATGTGTGCGTCCATGGTGGGATCCGCCGGGTCAGGCCGGGACGACGAGGTCGCCGAGCGCCTGCCAGCGGTCGAGGGCGCCCTGCGCCGAGTCGGCGGTGAACAGGGCGTGGCCGAGGCGCGAGCGGCAGTCCTGGACGCCCGGGATGGTCTCACCGGGCGCGAAGTACACGGCGGACTCGGTGACTTCCGGCAGCGCCTCCAGCTCGGACCATCCGGTGAGCTCCTGGTACGAGGAGCGGCCCGCGGCGGAGAAGAAGCGGATGCCCGCGCTCTCGGCCTGCGGCCGCGCGAAGGCGCCGGCCGCCTCCAGGCCGATGCCGAGCGCGGTGGCGACGGCCACCCTGGGCAGGCTGACACCGGTCACGAGCCGCAGCAGCTCCACGATCCGGTCGCCCGGCAGCCGGGCGCCGATCTCGATGAGCACCGGACCGTCGGCGGCCAGGCGCAGTTCGCAGTGGAAGGGGCCGCTGGTGATGCCGACGGCGCGGACGACGTCGCCGACGTACGCCTCGACGCTCTTCAGGGTGGTGTCGTCGACGAGGGCGGGGGTGAGGTGGCCCAGCTCCACGAAGTCGGGCTCGGGGCCGAGCAGCGTACGGCTGAGGGCGACGACGGTGACCTCGCCGCTCTCCAGAACATAGCCGTCAGCGCTGAACTCGGGTCCCTGGACGTACTCTTCGACGAGTACCCGGTGCTCGTGCAGCTTGCCCATGTCGGGCTCCGGGTCGGTCACGAGCCGCTGGAACGCGGCGGTGAGCTGGTCGAGGTCGTCGGCGCGGCTGACGTGGATGCTGCCGGAGCAGGCGACCGGCTTCAGTACGCAGGGGAAGCCGACCCGTTCGGCCGCGGCGCGCAGTTCGGTGTCGGTGGTCGCCTGGGCGAAGCGCGGGGTGCGCAGCCCGGCCTCCGCGACCGCGGCCCGCATGACGCTCTTGTCCCGGACCCGGTCGACGGTCGCGACGGGCAGGCCGGGCAGGTGCAGTGCCGCGGCGACGCGCGCGGTCGCCGTCACATAGATGTCGGAGCCCGGCAGCACCGCCTCGAACGGTTCTGCGCGGTGCAGTTCGAGCACGGCCGCTTCGAGGGCGGCCTGGTCGTTGGTCTCCACCGTCAGCACCGAGTCGGCCGCCGCGCGGACAGCGTCGGAGAGCCGGCGGTCACCGGAGTCGGCGGTGGCGACGACGACCCGCAGTCCCATCTCGGCCGCGACGCCGATCAGGGTGGCGCCCCCGGAGGAGGCGGGTTCGACCACGAGGACGCGGGCAGGACGAAGTGCATCTGTGTGCGGCAAAGCGAAATCCCCCGAAGCAGCGCTGTACGGACCGGACTTGTGCTCCCGGCCCTGATCGTGATCTTTCTATCCGGGCGTCTTGGCCCCGGTCAATGGATCACCGCAAAAATATCCGCGGGAGCGAACCCGAGCCACACATTTTCCGGAACGAGGGCTCAGTCAGCGCATGTTCGGGTCCCGGAAGTGACCGAATGCCGTGGTGAGGGCTCTCTGGCGAGAGGTCCCCTCGGCCGGCTCCGGCGCGCGCCAGGAACAGAACCGGCCGGGGTGGGCAACTTTCCCCAGACCTTCAGCCACATCGGCCTCGTCAACGCGGCCTGGGCCATCCACCAGGCGGAGCTCCGGACCACCCAGTGACGACAGGCCCGCCGGCTTGTGCTGGTCGAGCCCCGCCTTCAACCACGGACGCGAGGGCGGCCTTCGGCCTCCACGACACCACCACTGGCCGCGCCGACCAGGATCGCGCTCGCGACGACGTCGAAGAGACGATCGGCGCGGGGCGCGAGCGAAGGCTGATCGCCGAGCCAGGCGAGCGCCGCCACCAGCGCGAACAGGTCGGCGCCATCGATGTCGGTCCGCACCGCGCCCGCGTCCTGGGCGCGGGTGAGGAGCCGCGCGCCAGCGGCGCGCAGAGTGACGCACGAGGCGTGAAGCGCGGACTCCGTGTCCTCCATGGCTGCCGCCATGAGCGCGACAGCGCCTCGATATTCCGTTGTCCACGCGACGCAGTCGCGCACCCACGAGACGAGAGCGTCGTCGGGCGAGTCGGAGGCCTCCAAAGCGCCCGCCTTGGCGGTCAGCTCGTCGAAGCTCGTGCGGAGCAGCGCGTCGAGCAGTGCCTCGCGCGTCGG
Organism: Streptomyces sp. NPDC044704; assembly: GCF_056433525.1. NCBI lineage: Bacteria > Bacillati > Actinomycetota > Actinomycetes > Kitasatosporales > Streptomycetaceae > Streptomyces > Streptomyces sp. NPDC044704. The sequence goes on along the minus strand of NZ_JBWKGY010000001.1, from coordinate 867,268 downwards.
GAAGTGGCGCAGCAGCGTGGCGAGCCCGACGTCCGCCCTACGCGCGATGTCACGCAGGGAGACGTCGACGCCCTCCTCGGTGATGGCGGCTCCCGCTACGGCCAGCAGGTGATCGCGGTTCTTCCTGGCGTCGGCACGCATCGGTCCCCTTGACTAAACGGTTCAGTGGTCCATATATTCGGATCAGTGGTCCGTTTATATGGATCACTGATCCGTTAAGCCTATCCCCCAGCGCGAGCAGGACGAAACGATGACGCACACGATGAGGGCGATCCGGCTCCACGAGCACGGCGGCCCGGAGGTTCTGCACTACGAGGAAGTACCCTTCCCCGCGGTAGGACCGGGCGAGGTGCTCGTTCGCGTGCGCGCGGTCGGGCTCAACCCCCCGGACTGGTACCTGCGGGACGGAATGCCCAACCTGCCTCCCGAGGTGCGACCGAAGTTCAGCCTGCCCGTGATCCCGGGGACGGACCTGTCGGGTGTCGTCGAGGCGGTCGCCCCGGATGTGGACGCTTTCGCCGTCGGTGATGAAGTCTTCGGACTCCTGCGCTTCCCCGGCTTCGAAGGCAGCACATATGCCGAGTACGTGGCCGCGCCCGCTTCGGACCTGGCGCTCAAGCCGGCCGGCATCGATCACGCGCGCGCCGCCGGGGCACCCATGGCCGGGCTCACCGCCTGGCAGTTCCTGATCGAGCTCGGACACGACCACCCCTCCCCCTTCCAGGCGGCCCGGCACCGTCCCGTGCCGCTCGACGCCGACAAGACGGTGCTCATCAACGGGGCCGCCGGCGGCGTGGGGCACTTCGCGCTCCAGCTGGCGAAGTGGAAGGGCGCACGCGTCATCGCCGTGGCCTCGGGGAAGCACGAATCGTTCCTGCGCGATCTCGGCGCCGACGAGTTCATCGACTACACCAAGAGCCGCCCCGAGGAACTCGTACACGATGTCGACCTCGTGGTCGACGCCGTCGGCGGCCCCCACAGCAAGCGGTTCCTGCGCACGCTCAAGCGCGGCGGCTCGCAGTTCCCCGTCTTCTTCGGCGAATTCGACGAGGAGGAGAACGCGAAGCTCGGCGTCACGGTCACGGGCACCCAGGTCCGCTCGAATGCCGCGCAGCTCGCCGAACTGGGACGCCTGCTCGACGCGGGCACCGTCCGCGTGGCCATCGACAGCACGTTCTCCCTCGCCGACGCCCGGGCCGCGCACGAACGCGCATCTCAAGGACACATCCAGGGCAAGATCGTGCTGACGGTCGCCTAGAAGCCGTTCCGCCCCGGGCGGGTACCAGGACCCGGAACACCGCCGGCGAAGGCACGATGGGCGACCTCGTCGCCGACTGGGCGCTGTGGGCGGGCCGGCAGCCCGCCGATCCCGAGAACGACGGCATCCCGCGCTTCGCAGCGCGACGTCGGCATGGCCGCCGCCGAGGTGGGGGTCGTCGTGGCACCGCCGGTCCTGCTCCAGCCGCACGGCAGCCCGGTCCCCCGCCCGGAGGCGGCGATCATCTCGTCCGGACGACCAGTGCCGGCGCGGGGCGGCCGCCGCCCTCCCTGCTGACGGCCCGGCACGAGCCGCCCGGGGGCAGGGGCGTACGCCACATCGGGCAACCGCCGCCGCCTCTCAGTTGTCACTCCATGCGTGATCTTCTTCCTCCTCCTGGCTGTCCTGCTGCTCGCCATCGCCGGGGCGTGCGCCGTTTTGCGCCCGCTCCTCCAGGACCTTCGCCGGGACAAGGGCCGGGAGTGGGCGGGTGTTGTGTGCCTCCTGGCCGCCGCGATGGGCTTCTGCCTCGCGCTCGCCGCCTTCGTCTCGGGTCATCTGACCGGCTTCGGCAACATGCTGGACCCGGTCGATGTGTGCAGCCCGCCGAGCGACTTCGGGGACCCTGGACAGGCACGGGCCCGAGTTCTGACGACCGTGTCCGTGCTCCCGGTGTCTGTGGTCTGCGCGGACTCTCCTGGGGGTGCGCACGTCACCGAGATGGTGGCCGCCTGGGTCAACCCCACGATCGCGGCCGGCTCCGGTACCGCCCTCCTCGGCCTGCTGCTCGCGCCCGTCGCCCCGCGTCTGCTCGCTTCGGCCGTGCGTCGCCGGACCTGACGGCATACGGCCCCGCGACATAGCTCGGCCATCGACATATGCAAGTAGCCGAGCTATCCTCACGTTCGTGAATGATCAAGCTCTGCGTGAGCCAACTCTCCTCATCCTCACCGCCATTGCCGACGCCCCACGGCACGGATACGCCATCGCGCAAGAGGTCGAGAAGATCTCGGAAGGCCGGACGAAGATGCGTACCGGAACGCTGTACGGGGCCCTGGAGCGGCTCCTCGAACAGCAGCTCATCGCCATCCACGAGGAGGAGGTGGTCGACGGCCGGATGCGGCGCAGCTACGCGCTGGCGCCGCGCGGGCGTGAGGTCCTGGCCGCGGAAGCGGACCGGATCGCCCGCACCGCCCGGGAGGCCACCCGGCGTCTTGGGCTCGGCGCGGCGGCCGTGCCCGGCCTGCTCGGTTTCTCCGACGGGGCGGTGACGGCGTGAGGGCGCTCCTGAGGCTCTACCCGGCTGCCTTCCGGCGGGAGTTCGGCGATGAGATCGCCGAGGCGTACCGCGAGGCCACCCACGGAGCGGGCCGGGCGGCCCGGGTACGGGAGGCCCTGGACATCAGCGGGCACGCGCTGCGCATGCGCCTGGGGCTCGGCTCGGCGCGGCGTCCCGGGCGGCTCCTGGCGGCGCTGGCCCCGTTCGCCGTCGCCGCGGTCGGCGCGAACGCGCTCTGGTGGATCAAGGTGATGGTCCCGGCCGCCGAAGCACCCACCCTGCCTCCGGTCGTGGCCGTCCCCTACATGCTGCTGACGGTCACCCACTTCGTCATGGTGCTGGGTGCCGCCATCGCACTGAGCGGCCGATGGGCCCCGGGCACCTGGACCATCGTGGCGGGCTTCGCGGCCACGGTCGCGGTCGACGTGTTCCGGCTGGGCGGCGGCGTCGCGTTCACCTTCTTCTTCCGGTTTCCCCTGTTCCTCGTCGTACTCCTGGCCCTGCTCTGCCCGGCGGACCTGCGACCCGAGCCGCGCGTCCGTACCGCGACGGGGCTGGGTGCCGTCCTGCTGTGGACGACGCTCCTGACCGGCGTTCTCACGCTGGGCCCCCTGCCCTACGGAGCCGGCTGGCTCCGGTTCGCGCTCCCGGCAGCAGCCGGACTCGCCCTGGCGGGACGGCAGGTGTTCACGCGGATCGATACGGCACCCGCCGTCCTCCTCGCAGCCCTGCCCTTCGTCCTGCTCGACATGACCCACGCGAGCTACGCCATCTTCACCTGGCCCCTCCTGCTCGGCCTCCTCCTCGCCACAGCGGCCGCGGTGAGCATCCGCCGCCGCAGAGGCCGACACCCGGTCACCAAGGCCTGACGCGTCCCCGACGACGGACACACAGCACGCTGAGACGCGGGACGACACGCCGCCCAGATGGGAGTTCCGTGACGGTCACGAAGGAAGAGCTGGTCTGGTCGGCAGTCCGGATGTTCGCCTACGGAACCGGCGCCATGCTGCTCTGCGGAGTCCTGATCATCATCACCGTGGCCTTCACGGTCGCCGTCAAGGAACGCCCGAGAACTCCGCGGGAATGAGGGCTCGCCTCCGCTCCGGGAACGCCGTCGTACGGGGTCAGGCGTGCGGAGGCCGCCGACTCCTCACACCTGCCCACCGGGACCCCGATCGCCTCTCCCAGATCAGCCAACTGCCCCCGGCCGGGCGCGCCGACGCGCTTGCGGCTCGTCTCCCGCTGCCGCGTCGCGCACGGCCGGTCCTTCCAGCATGCGTACGACGGCTGCGTTCCCGGCGGTCCGCTGGAGAAGGCGCAGGCGGGCGACGATCTGTGGATCCGGTGGGTTCACGGCCGTCCGAGATCCGGTCGCGGAATCCATGTGATCAGCCACGCAGCCTCATGGTGATCGTCGCGCCCAGGAACGCGCCCGTGCCCGTCCAGCCTTCGTGCCAGGTACGGCCCGACTCCTGGCCGTACATGCGGAAGTACCACAGTGGATCATCGTTGCTCGTGGTGTCCATGCCGCCTTCGGGCTGTTCGCGGTAGTAGTTTTCCATCGTGATGTAGTCGTTTCCGCTCCTGGCGACGGCAGCCCCGAAGTGGTACGGGGTGTGGCCCTTCGCGCGGTCGGCCTGACTGGCGTCGGGCTGCGCGATGACCGTCATTCCCTCGCCCACATTCGGTGTGGGGGCGTGCTCGTTGACTCCCAGTTCCCTGAGTAGCGCTTCAGCCCTCTGTGCGTCTCGCTGGACCAGTTGCTGGAAGCGGCCGCTCATGCCGTGCGTGATCTCGACGTAGGTCTTCTGGCCCTCGCTACCGCGCACGCCGAAGTTGACGGCCTCCTGGTACTTGCCCTTCCAGCCGCCCTCCGGGTCCAGGCGCACAAGGAATTGCTCCACGACGCCCCAGTAGATCTTGTCGGCACCGCTGGCGATGCCGGGCTTTCTGGTGACGAACCAGATCATCTCGTTGCAGCGCTGCGGCACCCGCACATCGAGGCCCTTGGTCTTCTTTTCGCCCTTGCGTTCGCGGAATTTGGGCTCGATCTCGTAAAGCGTGATCTTTTTGCCGGCTCCGTCGACGGTCAGGGTCCGGCCGGTCTTGGAGAGGGAGATGCCCACGCCCTTGTTCGCGCCGGGAAGTTGCTTGGCGGAGGCTCGGAACTGCTCGTCGGTGGCGAAGAAGTTCTTCGGTTCCTGCCCCCGGCCCGCGTGTTCCACGGCGAGGTCGCACGCGTCCGACACCGCGAGATCCACCTGCCCGTGGTACACGAGGTGGGGCTTGGGCGGCTCATCGGGTGAGTACGCGTCGAACCAGCTTCCCTGTTCGTTCGTGTCCTGACCGACGAAGAAGTCCTTGGAATCAGGTTTCTTCGTGGGGTATTCCGCAGAGCCCGCCTTGATGACATGGAGCCGCTGGACGGCCTGGCCGTCGCCGGCGCAGCCGTCTCCTGCGGCACAACCACCTCCCCCCGGGTGTCCGGAGGGGCTCTTGCGTGCAGGATTTCCTTGGTGAGGCGTGCCCGTCACGCGCTGCACGCTCGTCGGCGCGCTCATGACCTCGTTGGCCCTCTGCTCGGCGTGCCGCTCCCCCGAGTCGCCGGGGCTGGACATGCTCACTCCTGCTCCGTTGTTCGTGCCCGGAACCTCACCCGACTGCTGATCCAGATAGTGGGTCAGCTCATGTGCCCATTCCTTTTTGGTCATCTCGCCGCCCGCGACGATGTGGGGGCCGCTGGCATAAGCCTTGGCGTCCAGAAGGGCAGCGGATTCACGGGCTTGCGGCCCCTTGTGCACGAGGACCCCGCTGAAGTCGGCTCCCGCGAAACGCTGCTCCATCTCCGCCCGCAGGCCGTGCTCCATCGGCTCGGCCGGTGAGGTGACGCCCAGCTCGAGAGCGGAGCGCTGTACCTGGGCATGGTCGGCTTCTTGCCCGACGGCACCTCCTCGGACCGACGGTGCGGCCGCGCGCTGAATGTGCCGGATCCAGGCGCTGCTCAGCGGTGAGGCCGCCGGCCTGCCGGCGGACTTCGTCGCATCCACGCCGCTCGGCCGACTGTAACCGCGTTCTGAGGTCCGCACGCGTTGTCCTCTCCGCTGCACAAGGTCACCTGAATCCACCATGCCTATCTCAGTGCGCACGTGGCGGACAGGTCCGCGAGGGCACTGCCGAGGGCACTGGCAGGCGGCGTTCGGTCCTTCCCGACGGGCTGGCAGGGGGCCGGGGGCGAGGCGGGCACGTCACAGCAGAGCGGCGATCCCCTCCCGGTTCTCGGGCAGCCCGGCCGCGCGGAACCACAGCACGTTCCCGCCGATGCCGCCCGTCGCCTCGTCGCTGTCCGCGAAGGCCCGCAACAGGTCGCGTTGAGCGGGGGTGAGCGGGCGGGTCGGGTCGTAGCCGCCGGCAAAGGCTCTGAGCAGGATCGGCCCGCGTTCGTGGTCGGTGACCGACGTGCCGCCGGCGGCCACGATGGCGACCACCGCCGGTGCCACCTCCTCGAAGGTGTCGGCCAGGGCGAGCGCCGAACACAGCACGGTGAACCGGAACCACCCGTCGAGCCCGGACAGCGGCTCGGGAAACCATCCGTCCGTCGTTCGCGGGTCCCGCAACGCCTCGAGGAGGACGGCGAGAGCGCGTGGCCGATCGACAGGGGCGGGACCGAGCGCGGCGCAGACCCGCACAGCTGGGTCGGAGTCGGCGAGCAGGTCGGAGGTGTCCGTTCCCCACAGGCTGAGCGCCCGCGCCACACCCGCTCGCTCCCGTCGCCCGTCCCCGGGGCCCAGCCGGGCCCGCAGCCGCGTGGCGGCCCCCGGCACCCGGTCGGCGAGCCCTGGGGCGAGGAGCAGGGGTAGCGCGGCGCCGAGCGCGGCCTCACGGACGTGGGGATCCGGCGAGGAGAGGAACGGCTCGACGGCGTCGTACAAGGTGGGACGTATGTCCCGGCACGCGCGCAGTGCGGCGAACTCGGCCGGGTCGCGCTCGCGTCGCATCTCGTCGTGCCATGGCGTCCACTGCCAGTCGGTTCGGGCGCGCACCGGATCCTCACCATAGGCGGCCGACTCGGCAACCTGCCCCAGCCAGACGAGCAGGGCGGCCCGCAAGCTGCGCGGCGGCCCGTCGTCCCACGGGAAGTGCCCCTCGTGCTCGGCGAGGCCCATGGGGTGGTCGAGGATCGCCGCGACGAACAGCGCCGCGGGCGCGGTAACGGTGTACAGAGAGCCCTGGTGCAGCACTCCCATGTCCAACGCGGCCAACGCCTCGGACCGGACCTCGGGGTCTTCGTCCACGAGGGAGCACAGGGAGACCGGTATGTCCTCGCCGGAGCCGTAGGCGTGCTGGAGCGACTCCCAGTCCGTCCCCTCCAGCAGTTGTCGGGCTGCCGCCGGCAACCCGTTCAGGATCCGCGTGACGCGGGCACTCTCGTCATCCGTCATGCACCCACCTTGCCAGCGCCCACCGACAACGCCCCTTTCCCGGAAGGGGGACGAACGGCGAACACCGCAGCTCAGCCCACGCGGGCACCGTGTCCCGCGGTAGTGGACTTTCGGCAGTGCCGCGGGACGGCGGAGTTCCGTAGGGTCGCGTTCGTGAGAGCGATGATCTTCAAGGTCCGGGTGCCGGCGCCGGTACTGTCCGCAGGTTTCTTCATCGGGGCGGTGGCGGCCGTTGGCAGCGGTGTCGCCACCTTGTGGTGGGGCCTGCCGGCGGCGGTCTGCGCCTTCCTCGCGGGCTGGCGGCCGGGGCGGAACCGGAGCACGGGGGCGGCCTTGGCCGGGGTGCTCGCGGCCGCGGTGGTGGCTGTGCTCCTGGTGCCGGCGTGGCTGGGCTGGGCGAGCCAGTTCGTGGGGCTGTCGCTCGTGGCGGGGATGCTGCCGTGGTTCGCGGGCCGGTTCCTGCGCCAGTCCCGCGAACTGGTGCGGGCCGGGTGGGAGCGGGCCGCACGGCTGGAGCGGGAGCAGCATCTGGTCGCCGAACAGGCCCGGTTGCGCGAGCGGACCCGGATCGCGCAGGACATGCACGACCTCATCGGCCACGACCTGAGCCTCATCGCCCTGTCCGCGGGGGCACTGAAGCTGGCCCCTGGTCTGTCTGAGGACCACCGGGCCACCGCCGGGGACATCCGCGCCCGGGCGGGAGCCGCCGTGGACCGGCTCGGCGAGGTGATCGGTGTCCTGCGCGAGCCGTCGGATCCGGCTCCGGGGTCCGAGCCCGGCGCCGGGTTCACCGAACTCGGTGGCCTGGTGGACCGCGCGGCCGCGGCGGGGCTCGACGTCCGGCTCCGCGTAGAGGGCGAAGTGGCGGCCGGTGAGGCGCTGTTGGTCGTCGAGCGGGCCGTGCTGCGGGTCGTGCAGGAGGCGCTGACGAACGTTGCCAAGCACGCGCCCGGGCACCGGGCGACCGTCGTCGTCCGGCACGCGGAAGGACGGACCGAGGTCAGTGTGACGAACGAGCCGGTGCCCGGCGCCTCTACGGCCCACCACGACCGCGCTGCCCGCAGCGCACCGGAGTCCCGGGCGACCGCGTCCGGCGACGGCCACCGCTTCGGTCTCATCGGCCTAGCAGAACGCGTCCGACTGGCCGGTGGCAGCTTCGCATCGGGCCCCGAGGGCGGCGGGTTCGCCGTCCGGGCCACGCTCCCGCACCGTCCCGGAACCGTGCCCCCGCCACGCCGCGCCCAGCCCGATGGTCCAGGTGACGTACTGCCTCCTGAGCACCGCAGTGCCCGTCGCCGACTGGGCCGCACCGCCGCCGCGGCCGCCCTGGTACCGCTGTGCACCTCCGCGTTGCTCGTCGGCGGGATACGGGCGTGGGACACCGTGACGGCACGGGAGTCGGTACTCGCGCCGCAGGACTACGCCCTCCTGCGCGTGGGTCAGGCACGCGCAGACGTGACGCCGTACCTGCCCGAGCGCCAGACGACCCGTCGCCCGGCAGCGCCCACGCCCGCACCGCAGGATGCGGCCTGCGAGTTCTACGTACAGACCGCCGACCCGTTCGACGACCGCTCGGGGGACATCTACCGTCTCTGCTTCCGGGCCGGACGCCTGGTCTCCACCGACAACTACACCGGGAAGGAAGTCCGATGATCCGGATCCTGATCGCCGACGACGAGCCCATGATCCGCGCGGGCGTCCGCGCCGTCCTTGCCACCGATCCCGGCATCACCGTCGTCGCCGAGGCGGCCGATGGCCACGAGGCGGTGGAACTCGTACAGCGCCACCGCCCGCAGGTGGCCGTCCTCGACATCCGGATGCCCGGAACCGGCGGCATCGAAGCCGCCGCCGAGATACGGAGGACCGTCCCCGAAACCGGGGTGGTGATGCTGACGACCTTTGGCGAGGACGAGTACATCCTGCGTGCCCTGAGCGGAGGCGCCACCGGCTTCCTGATCAAGTCCGGCGAGCCGGAGGAACTGATCGCCGGTGTCCGGGCGGTGGCCGACGGCGCCGCCTACCTGTCACCGAAGGTCGCGGCCCGGGTCGTCGCACATCTCGCCTCCGGTGGCGCGGGCGCCCAGGCCGGCCGCCGTTCCGCGGCCCGCGCCCGCGTCGAGGCCCTGACCGCGCGGGAGCGGGAGGTGCTCGGCTTCCTCGGCGGCGGGTTCTCCAACGGGCAGATCGCGCGCCGCCTGCGCCTGGCGGAGGGGACGGTGAAGGCCCACGTCAGCTCGATCCTCGCCCGCCTCGGCGTCGACAACCGGGCCGCGGCGGCCGTGGTCGCGCACGAGGCCGACGTGGTCCCGGTGCCGTCCGGCCGGCTGACGTACGAGGAACGCTGACACCGCCCGTACGGCCATCGGCAGCACGAGGAGCCGCACCGTCACCACGGCCGTCGCGCCGAGCGCCGTGCCCGCCAGGACGTCGTGCGGATAGTGCACGCCGACCAGGACCCGCAGCAGGGCGGCCGCCGCGGCCACCGGCAGGGCCAGGGCCGCGAGCCGAGGCCGTATCACGACCAGACCGACGGCCAGCGCGACCGCCAGGGTGGCGTGGTTGCTGGGGAACGACCAGTCGCCCGGCGCCGGGCACGGTGCGAGGGCCGCGACCCCTGGCAGGGCCCTGCACGGACGTTCCTCGTCGACGAGGAGTTTGACCGCCTCGCTGGTTCCGTAGGCGACGACGGTGCCGACGGCCGCCACTGCCAGCCCGGCCAGGCCCAGCACGTCACGGCGGCGAAGGGCGCTCCAGCCGACCCAGGCCATGAGCAGGCCCAGGAACAGCAAAGTACCCTCACTCGCCGCTTCCAAGACGGTCACGGCCCACGGCGGCCCGTCCGCCACACTCCCGGTCAACGACCGGTAGGCCCTCGCTGACAGGCCTGCCGTGACGTGTACCGGTTCGTTCGTGCCCAGTGTGCCGTCGGGAGCCAGCGAGACCACCACCGCTGTACCTGGCCCGGCCGACGCGACCGCCATCGACAGCCGTCGGCCCCATCCATATCGCTTGATCGAATCCATGTGCCGACGGTAGGAACACCGCAGGCAGAGCACCCTGGCCGAAGGACAGCCCGCTACCCCGACGATCGTCAGGGTTGACCGGTACGGGCCGGCTGCCACGGGCGGTGGCCGGGCCCGCCCACTATCAGCCGACACGTCGCCGCGCCTTCGCTGGGCGCGGGAATCGTGAGCCGGCGACCCGTATGGTTCCCGCGGACACGATCCACTGACGCACGAGCCGCTCTTTGCCGTCCTTCAGAAGGAAAGAACGATGCGCCCCCTGAAATACACCGAATCCATCGAGATCGCCCTGCCTCGGGAGAAGGTGGTCCAGCTGCTGGCCGACCCGGCACACCTGCCGAAATGGCTGCGGGGCCTGGTGCTGCACGAGCCGCTGAGCGGGGAGCACGGGCAGCTGGGCACCACGTCGCGGGTCGTGATGCAGATGGGCCAGCGGAAGATCGAGTGCACCGAGACCATCACCCGCCGGGAACCGGCAGACCTGCGCGAGATCCCGAAGACGAGCGTCGTGCACTTCGACCGCGAGATCGTCGGCGAGGGCATGTGGAGCGCCGTGCGCGACCGGCTGACCGAAGCCGGCCCCGGAACGACGCTCTGGGAGAGCGAGAACGAATACCGGTTCAGCGGATTCCTGATGAAGCTGGTGGGACTCCTGATGCCCGGCGCGTTCCGCAAGCAGTCGCAACAGCACATGCGGGACTTCAAGGCGTTCGCCGAGCAGGGAAAGGACGTCCGCGAAGCGACGGACTGAGCGAGGCGGGGAGGCCGGGGAGGCGGGGATTTCCCACCCTCCGCCGCCGTTTCCGGCGTCGGCCGATCGCCCGGCCCTGCCCGTCCTGGACTGGACTGGACTGGACTGGACTGGACTGGAAACTACCGGCCGTGGGGTGCGTTCGGTTCCTCCCCCGCGTACATCCCCGTGAGTTCGGCGGCGATCCGGGCCAGCCACTGTCGTACCTCCGGCGGCTCCAGTACCTCGACCCCCGCGCCCAGCCCGGCCAGATGTCCTGCCAGGGCCTTGGCGGCCGGGCCGTCGACCCACACCTCGGTCCAGCCGTCGGGCAGCGGACCGCCGACGCGCACGCGGCCGCCGAGGAGCCGTTGCAGCAGGGCCAGCGCGTCGGGGTGGACGCGGGCCCGGGCGGTCACCGCGTACATGCCGTCCTGGAAGGCTCCGGACAGCGTCCGCCACGCCGTGGCGAGGTCGAAGTCGGGCGGCCGGGTCACCGGTTCGCCGGTCGGCTCGACGGAGGTGACCCGGCTGAGCCGGAAGGTGCGCAGGCCCTTGTCCGTACCGGCGACCAGGTAGTCCACGCCCGCCTTGGCCACGAGCCCGAGGGGGTCGACGGTGCGTTCGCCGGCTGGTTTGCCGACGCCCGCGTACCCGAGGCGGACGCGGATCCCGTCCACGACGGCGCCTTGGAGCGCGGAGCGGTGGGCTGCATCGGCGGTGACGGAGTTGCGGGACCAGTCCGTGGCGTCGACGACGCCCGCGCGGGTCGCGGCCTGGGCCTGCGCCCGCATGGTCGGTGGCAGGGCCCGGACCAGCTTGCGCAGGGTGGTGCGCAGTTCGGGGGTGGCCGAGAGGGGGCCGGTGACGAGGAAGAGCGCCCGGGTCTCGTCGGCGGTCAGCCCGGTGAGGTCGGTACGGGCCCCGCCGACGAGGGACCAGCCGCCGCCGCGGCCGCGTTGCGAGTAGACGGGGATGCCGGCCGCGGCCAGGGCCTCCAGATCCCGGCGCGCGGTGCGCTCGGACACCTCCAGTTCGGCGGCCACTTCGGGGACGGTGACGCGGCCGCGTTCCTGGAGGAAGAGCAGCGCCGCCACCAGCCGGTCGGCTCTCATGTGCCCGTGTCCTCCTTGGTGGGTGCCGTCTCGTCGCTTTGCATTCTCTTCGGAAAACAGGCCAGAAGGTGGCCACTTTTCCTTACAGGATGAACCCATGAACAAGACCGAGCAGCTCATCGAGACCCCGTCCGACTCCACCGGTACCGTCGCCGACCCCTCCTCCTCCTTCGATCCGCGAACCGACCTCGCCGCGGCCGTCGAGCTGGCGGGCCGGACCCTGGCCGCCGTCCGGCCCGATCAGTACGACGCCCCGACCCCCTGCGAGGAGTTCGACGTACGGCGGCTGTCGAGCCACCTCGTCGCCGTCGTGCGCCGGATCTCGGTGATCGGGCGCGGCGAGGACCCGTTCAGCGTCCCCTCCTTCGCCGACGAGATCGCCGACGGCGCATGGGCGGCGGCCTGGGTTCCGGGTGCCCGTGAAGTCGCCGAGGTGTGGGCGGATCCGGGCGTCCTCGGCCGGCAGCTGCGCCTGCCGATGGGCGTCCTGCCGGGCGCGGCCGCCGCGGCCGTCTACACGCACGAGCTCACGGTGCACACCTGGGACCTGGCCACGGCGACCGGACAGGACCCGGACTGGGACCCGGCCCTCATCGAGCGGGTGATCGGCGTCGTACGCCGCGCGCTGCCGGCCGAAGCCCGCGGCGGGCCGATCCCCTTCGCAGAGGTGGTGGCCGTGGACCCGGGGGCCCCGGCCATCGACCGGCTGGTGGCCTGGGCCGGACGCCGGCCCTGAGGACGGTTCAGCGGTAGAGCCACCACTCCTCGTTGCCGTCGAGGAACCGGGATACGGCCGCCGCCTTCCCTCCCGTCTTGCCTCCTGTGTGCGCCGAGAGCGTGACGAAGCTTCGACCCGTCGTCGTACGCCCGAGGGTCACGTCACCGAACGGGTTGAACACCCAGCCGTACGCCGGCTCGACCGGCGAGTCCTGGGCGGGCGGCCGGTAGTCGCGGGGCGGCCGCGGAGGGATCGCGGGCAGCGGCCGCGGGTCGGCCGCCTGCCACTCGCCCTCGCCGAGGCGCAGCTGGTACACGACGGGCTGGAGCCGGTGGGTGAGGGCGCACACCTCGACGAGTTCGGGCGTCACCACGTGGGCGGCGAAACGGGAGTGCGGGGTCAGGCGGTCTTCGGGCCGGCCCAGCGGCCTGGGCGGCTCCCAGCCCCGGCCGGCCCGGTAGTCCGCGAGGTGCAGTCGCAGGTCGCGGCCGATGCCGAGGGCGAGCAGGTCGTCCTGGGTGGGGGCGAGGGCGACGAGCGCGCCCCCGGGCAGCAGGGGGGCCGCCTTGTCGACGACGGTGTGGGCCTTGCCGGGCCACTCGCCGCCGCGTGACCACCAGGCGTTGACCAGACGCCCGTCGCGGTCGAGGAAGACCACCTCGACGGTGCGGCCGCGCGAGGCGACGGCCGGGGAGCTGAAGGGGTGCAGCCGCAGGTCGCCCGCCATCGGCGCGGGCTCGCTCCAGGGCCCGTCCGCCGGGCGGCGCTGGGCGTAGAGCCGGTGCGCGGAGGACACGGTGAACAGGTGGACGGACCGGTCCTGCTGCCGGGCGGCGGCGAGGGCGCGGATCCGCCGTGCGCTGATCCCCGTCAGGGTGGGCAGGACCGTACGGACCCAGGCGTTGCGCTGGAGCCGCCACTCGACCGGTACGCCGCCCCGGAGCTGGGAGAAGACGACGGCGGGCCGCTCGGGCGGTACCGCGACGATCGGTGCGTCGGGTTCCACCGCCAGGGCCGGGGTGGTTTCCGGGTGCGGCCCGGGCCGGCGGAGGCCGAGGAGGTGCAGCGGCATCATCGGCGGGGTGCCGGTGTCGCCGCCGCGGACGGGTTCGGCGAACGTGCCCCGCAGCACCTGCGGGTCGGGACGCCCCCCGAAGGCGGTCACCCTGGGTTCCGCGACGGGGAAGGCGGGGTTGCGGACCAGCGCGCAGTCGAAGTCGACCGGGGTCGTCGGGGTGAGGGAGCGTCGCACACGGGTGATCGGCGATCCGCGCTGGGGCATGCGGTCGACGTAGAAGCGGAACTGGCGGCCCACGGGCCAGGCGTTCCAGGCGGGGGCGGCCGCGCCCGGCGGCGGTGTCACGAGCACCGGCCTCAGGGTGACCGAGGTGTGGGGCTCGCCCACTTCGATGCGGGTGGGGTGCGCGGGGTCGAACGGCGGGACGACCGTGTTCGTGCTGCCCGGGTCGTTGACGTCGATCTCGACGTCCCAGACGAAGAGGTCGGGGCGGGCGCGCAGGAGGGGAACGGCGACGGGGGAATGGAGGTAGAACCCCGGCCGCATGGGCGGGGCGTCACCGGGGCCGGGCAGTGCGAGTTCCTCGCACATGGCCAGGTAGTAGTCGCGCAGTGGCTGCTCGGCGCGGCCGTCGAGGTCGAGTTTCGCCGAGTTCTCGTTGTCGATCATGACCACACCGCCGGCCCAGCCCGGGTTGCGGCTTCCGATGATCGTCTTGATGTGCTGGGCGTGCAGCCGGCCCCGCTCCGGCGTCGGCTGGCCCGCGGGCGGGTGCGTGGACGGATGCGCGGAGGTGTCGTGGGAGCTGCTGTAGCCGATGTAGAAGAAGACGGTGCCCCAGCCATCGGCCGCCACCGCGGCCAGCCGGTCCATCCAGTGCCGGTCCCGGCTCCTGGAGGAGACCGTGAAGCTCTCGGGCGGGTTGCCCGGCACCGGGGGCCCGTCGACGTAGGCACCGGCGAACCGCAGGTTGGAGGCGTCGTACAGCTCGGTGAGCCAGCCGGGCGCCGGCGCCTCGGCCCGGTCGAACCCGAAGAGGTACGGCGCGATCCGCGGTGCCGGTACGGGCGGCCCCGCCGGTGCCTGGGCGGGGCGCGGCACCGGCGAGGGGGGCGGAGCGGGCCGCGCGGGCGCCGGCGGCGGAGCGGGCGGGCCTGCGCCGACCGTGGGCCTGGCGGGGCGGCTCGGCGACCGCGGTACGGCTGGGCGCGCGGGGCGCTGCGCCATGGGCATCTCCCGGTGCGGGGTTCGGGCGGGGGGCCGGTCCGGTTACGTCTCGGCGGTGGCGGCCGATTCCTTCCAGGCACCGCTCGCGTCCTGCTCCCAGACGGGCAGCGCCGTCTTGGTCTTGAGCCGGACGAGCTCGGTGGGGACCTCGATCTCCCACGGGTCCCCGACGGGGCGCTCGTCGCCGGGGGCGCCGGTGGCGCGGCGGATCTCCTCGGAGATGGGGACGTAGTCGGGCTGGTTGAGTCCGGGTACGGGTCCGCCGCCCCAGATCTTCCCGAACTGGACGAAGTACCGTACGTCGTCCTCGAAGCCGGGCCGGACCGGGAAGACGACCCGGGCGGCGCCGGCGCGCAGGAACTCCGCGAAGGTCGGGTCGGTGTCGCTGGTGAGCGCCCGTGCACGCCACCGGGACTTCTGGGACCAGAAGTAGGGGTAGAGGAGGTACTGGATGTTCTCCCACTCGAAGGCCTGCTCGAAGAAACGGATGTACGGACCCTGCTCCCGGGCGCGCTCCAGGTTGAGCTGCGGGAACTTCTCGACGGGATCCACCGTGATGGCGCCGAAGCCGTCGAACAGGTCCTGGGTGAGCAGGCTGATGCACGCCTTCTTCAGCTCACCGAGGATCAGGTCGCGGTTCTCGGCCGGGTTGCGCCCCTGCGGTCCCCCCAGCGCCTGGACCTGCGCCTCCGTCACCGCCTTGTCGTACGCCTGCTTCATCCCCGTGTACGCGGTGACGATCGCGTCGTACGTCTTGTTCTGCCACTTCTCGTGGCTCTCGGGGGTGCGCGCGCAGCGCACGTCGAAGGTGGCCACGAAATTGCGCGTCTCGAAGGAACTGACCCCGATGCCGAGGGAATTGCGGACCGGGCTGGCGAACGTGTAGGTGGAGCCGCTGCTGTCCCAGGTCCCCGCGGCGCCGACCGCCAGTTGCACGCTGGGGAAGGTCGATCCGCCGGGCGGGGCCATGCCGTTGCCCTTGAAGGTCCAGTGGAGCGAGATCGCCTCGTAGCCGTCGGGCAGGGCGATCTCCAGCGTCTTGTTGACCGCGCCGGGTTCCTCGCCGGTGGCTCCTTCGAGCGCTTTGCCGACGTCCGCCCAGTCGCCGGGTGCCGGTTCCAGGCCGGTGGCCCGGTACCGCCTTCCGATGTGCCGGTAGCTCGCCTCGGTCACCTCGGACGCGTCCTCGGTCAGCGGCGCCGGGAGTTCCGCGACGAGGGTCGTCTGGCCTTGCCGCTGGACCGCGTCGATGAGGAAGGCGGCGGGCTCGGGGACGATGGTGTCGAAGAGGAGCCGGCTGCCGTAGTTGTACATCTGGGCGCGAGTGACCCGGTTGACCCATTGGTAGAGGCCGCTGATGTTCGCGCCGCCGATGCCGGCCGCGCCGGGTTTGTTGTCGAAGGCGTGCTTGTTGAACTCCTCGAACTCCGCGATGGTCTTGCGGATGTGTGACTGCTTGGTCTTCTCGGAGAGCCTGGACGCGGCGCGGCTGGTGACGTCGCGCGAGACCGTGGATGCCTGCTTGAGGGAGTTCTCCTCGCTCCGGTTCTGCGCCACCGCCACGTCGGCCTTGACCTCAACGCTGAAGCCGTACCGTGCCGTCACGTTGAGGCCGGCCTTGAGGCTGGAGTCCTCCTTGACGACGCTGCTCGCCTCGCGCTGCAGGGAGAACCGGTCGGTGGTCTGGGTGTCGCGCTCCTCTTCCTTGGAAGTCTCCGTCTCGGTCGAGTAGGTGTCCTCGGAACGCTCGAAGCGCCGGGTCTCGCGCTCGCGGAGCTCCGACTTCAACACGTTTTCGATGTGGGAGAGTTCGCCGCCCTGGTAGCGAAGGATGTGCTCGCGGACCACGATGAGGTCGCCCACGCCGATCGGGCGCAGCACGCCGGGCTTGCCGAACGGCAGTTTCCCCGTGGGCGGGTTCTCGTAGCCGCTCCCGCCCGAGCCGGGTTGCGGATCGGGGTCGGCGGTCACCTCGAACGCCATGCCCCGGCTCGCGTACAGGCCCGGTCGGGGCGGGCTCTGGCGGCGTCCGGTGGCGGCCGTGGTTCCACCACCGGTACCGGCGGGCCCCTCACCGGCCGCCGCCGTCGCTCCCTGGGGCTGCGGGGGCGGTGCGATCTCCACGGGGCGCCTGCGGAACGTACCGGTGGTGGCACCGGCGGACCGCTGGACCAGGTCGATGCCCTGCAGGATCAGGAGCAGGCGGGGGCCGCTCGACGGCTTGTCGTGGCCGGCCCGGAGGATCTCGATCGCGGCGTCCGCGAGGGTGACCAGGTCCTGCTTCCACTCGTTCGTGGTGACCAACTGGGCGGGCTTCTTACCGTACTTCTGCTCCGCGGCGGTCGAGATCGCGGCGCAGGTGTGGTCGGGGCCGTCCCCGAGGGCCGTGTTGAAGGCGAGGTGGGCCGCCTTGAGCACCGTCCGCCCCAGGATCTCCTCCAGGGTGCCGGGGTGCTCGGGCGGAATCTCGCCGCCCGTGGCGCTCGTGGCGCCCGCGGTGTTCGGCGGGGTGGAGTGTTTGATCGGGAAGCGGCCCTCGACCGCCTCGGCCGGCCGGATGACCGTAAAGCGCAGCAGTTCATCCACGGCATTCTCCTGACCTGGGGCGGCGCGGGGAGTGAGCGGTGCGGGTCACCATCCGGTTTGTAGCGGGTCGAACCCGCCGGACAACAGGGGCCGGCACCGGGACTCACCCGGGTGAGTGACGTGCTTCACCGCGGAAACGGCACTGCATCACCAGCACTGAACCCGACCCTGGCGCCGCAACCCCACGCCGTGCGGTCAGCGGGGCGAGTCATCAGCCCAGGACGGCGTCCAAGATCTCCTCCACCCAGTACCCCAGGCGGTGCCGGCGGCTGCAGAACCGCTTCGGGCGCCGCCACCGGCCGCGCTCGTCGAGCGGCCGACGGCACTGCTTGCAGTGCCTCACGCGTATCCGATCCCCCATGGACGGTGACTCTAGCGGCCACGACCGGCCCGAAGACCACTGGGCCGTGCCCCGGTCTCGCGGAAACGGCCTTCGGAGAACCACGGGGAGGGCCCAGGCCCCGGCCGGCGTCGTGCCGGGGCCTGGTGGTGGGTCAGTCGGCCTGGCTGTTGGCCTCCTTGGGCAGGCAGAACATCAGGGCCCACATCAGGGTGAGGAGGCTGCCGACCCACCACAGCGCGGTGGTGAACGCGTCGCGGTTGGGTCCGGCGTCGGGTGAACCGCCGGTGGTGGCGAAGAACACCAGGGCGGTCAGCGCGGTGCCGAAGGCGATGCCCAGGTGCATGGCGGTGTTGAACAGGCCCGACGCGGACCCGGCGTCCTCGTGCGGGACCCTGGCCAGCGTCATGTCGGCGAGCGGGCCGCCGACCATGCCGAGGCCGAAGCCGATCAGTACCACCGGTGCGGTCATCGCCGCGAGGGTCAGGTCCCCCTGAAGCCTGTCGGCCTGGAGTCCGTAGGCGGCCGTCGAGGCAAGCGTGATCAGGGCTCCGGCCTGGGGCAGGCGGCGGGCGAAACGCCCGCCGCTCTTCGCCGCGATCGTCGCACCGGCCAGTTCTCCCAGGGAGAGCAGCACGAAGGCCAGGGCCGCGTGGAAGGGACTCATGCCCAGACCGCGCTGGAGGTAGAGCGTCCAGGTCATGAAGAACAGGCCGCACAGCAGGCCGAGCGTCAGCTGCGCGGTCAGCCCGCCGGAGAACTGCCCGCTCCGGAAGAGGGACAGAGCGACGAGTGGAGCGTCCTGCTCGCGCTGCTGGTGGCGCAGGAAGGCGCCGAGCGCGAGGAGGCCGGTGGCGAGCATGGCGAAGCACCACAGGGGCCAGTGGTGGGTGTGGCCCTCGCTGAGCGGGAAGATGATCAGGACGATGGCCAGTGCGGACAGCAGCATGCCGGTCAGGTCGAGCCGGTCGGCCTTCCGGACGGTCGACTCGGGAATGAACCTGCGTCCCAGGACCAGTACGGCGATGCCGACGGGCACGTTGATCAGGAAGATCGGCCGCCAGGACAGTCCGAACAGGTTGGCCTCGGTGAGCAGGCCCCCCAGGACCGGGCCCAGCACGTTGGCGAGCGAGAGGACTGCTCCGTAGAGGCCGAAGGCCTTGCTGCGGCTCTCGCCCTCGAAGGTGACGTGGAGGGTGGCCAGGACCTGCGGGATCATCAGGGCCACTCCGGCGCCCTGGAGCACGCGGGCACCGATCAGCACACCGGTGCCGGTCGCGAGGCCGCACAGCAGTGAGGCCGCGGTGAAGACGACGGTGCCGATCAGGAGGATCTTGCGTCGTCCGTGGATGTCACCCAGACGTCCGCCGGTGATCAGTCCGACGGCGACGGTCAGTGAGTAGCCGGCGGTCAGCCATTGCACGGCGGCCGGTCCGGCACCGGTCGACGACTGGATCGCGGGCAGGGCGGTGAGGACGACCGACTGGTCGAGGATGTCCATGAGTTCGGCGACCAGGAGCACGACGAGGGCGATCCGGGCGGCCGAGGCCGTCGTCGAGTGGTCGGGAGCTTGGTGGTCCGGTGCTGGATGGTCCGGGGACTGGGTGGTGTGCTGCGGCTCGTTTCCGAGCGCGGAGGAAGACACGACGGGACTCCTGATCCAAATGAATCGGGGAGCCCTGCCGACAGCCGCACCGGGGCCGGAAAACACGGAACCCGGGGCAGACGGCAGAGCTGCACCCGGGAAAGACGGAAAACTGCGGGGAGGGTGACGCAACTCAGGCCAGCGCGACGTCCGCCCCCGGACACGTGCGACAACACAGCACGCGGGGAACACGGACGACTACACGGCCTGGTTGATAGGACGTCACCTCAAGATCGACATACGCAGAAGGAACAGGGAATCCGGTCACTGCCACCGATACCTCGGCACAGGAACCGCTTCACCATACGACACCCCCGGTCCCCGCCGCACACCAGCTGTGCGACGTCGTGCGCGGGGCCGCGGACGAGCTGCTCCGAGTGCCGTGCCCGGGAGGTTCACCGGGTTGTGCCAGCAGAGCAGTGTGTCCCGATATCCCTTGCGTGCCCACGGGTCAGGCGCCGTACCGTGGCGCGGTGACGATTCAGGTGATCATTCTCAACGGTGGTTCCAGCTCGGGGAAGTCCGGGATTGCACGGTGCCTGCAGGCAGTACTGCCGGATCCGTGGCTGACGTTCGGATGCGACTCGTTGGTCGACGCCCTGCCAGCGAAGATGCGGGCGTCGGACGGTGGGATCGTGTTCGCGGCGGACGGCGGGGTGAACGTCGGGGTGGAGTTCCGGGCGCTGGAGGCGGCCTGGATGGACGGCGTCGCGGCGATGGCCCGTGCAGGCGCCGGGGTCATCATCGATGACGTCTTCCTCGGCGGAGCAGGGTCCCAGCGGCGGTGGCGGAAGGCCCTCGGCGAACTGTCCGTGCTGTGGGTCGGCGTCAGGTGTGAGGGCGCGGTCGCCGCAGGCCGTGAGCTCGCACGAGGAGACCGCATCCGGGGGATGGCCGCGTCGCAGGCGGATGTGGTGCACGAGGCCGTGGTCTATGACCTGGAGGTGGACACGACCCATACCGAGTCCCTGGTCTGTGCGAGAACCATCGCCGCCCACGTCAGCTGATCGCCGGAACGGCTCCCGGCTGCCTGGACGGCAGCATCGAGCGATTTCTCCTGTCCAGCCACGCTTTCACCGGACTCGTCTGTGGGCGGTGCGGTCAGCCGCCCGACAGGCGGTAGGCGTCTCGCGCCAGGGTCAGGGCGATCAGGTCGCGGGGACGGGAGAGGGACGTCGAGGTGAGGTGTTCCAGTCGGCGCAGGCGGTTGAAGACCGTGTTGCGGTGGCAGTACAGCCGGCTCGCGGCGCGGCCCGCCGAGCCCTCCGCCGCCAGCCAGGCGTCGAGGGTCTCCAGGAGCATCGCCCGGTCCGCCGGGTCCAGGTCCAGCAGGGGGCCGAGGACGGCGTGGACGAGCTCCGCCGAGAGTTCGGGCTGGCGCACCACCAGCGCGGTGGGCAGCCGGTCGGCCAGCTGCACCAGTACCCGTTCCTCCTGCCCGCAGGTGCGGAGCGCCGTCTCCGCCAGTCGCCGGGCCCGGCCCAGTTCGGCCAGTCCGTCCACCACCGGGCTGATGCCGCCCGGTCCCGGACAGCGGTCCGCGAGCTCCGCCGCGAGGTCGGCCGGCGAGGAGTCGCCCAACGCCACCACGGCCAGTTCCCGCTCGGTGCGCATCCGCCAGAACAGCCGCATCCCGTTCGCCGCCGCCACCCGGTGCACCGATTCGCCCCGGTCGGCCGGGAGCACCACCACCACGTACCGTCCCTGTTCGGGCAGGTCCAGGGCGAGTGCCACCTGGGCGGCCAGGGCCTGCGAGGTGTCCCCCTCCAGCAGGGCGTCCAGGAGGGCCTGCACCCTCTCGTCGCTGCGCCGGCGCATCTCCACCTCCGTGGTGCGGTACGCCTCGGCGGTGGCGGTCGCCTGCTGCTCGATGCCCGCCCACATGGCCCCGGCAGCGCGGGCCAGGACCGGCAGCGCCTCCGGCTCCTTCTCGGTGACGATGTCCAGCAGCGCGTCCCAGGTCAGCCGCCCCGCCCTGCGGTACGCGTAGAGCAGGAGGTCCAGCGGCAACCCCTGCTCGGCGCGCCGGCGGCCCAACTCCTCGGCGTACGCGAGGTCCTTGCGCGGGGCGGACCGGCGGGCGGCGAAGGCCTCGATCCCGTAGTGCATGGCCTCGCTGACCTGTTGCCAGTGCTCGTCGCGCGGGACCGCCAGGTCGAAGAGCGGCGAGTGCTTCGCCAGGTCCTCGATGAGGTGGTCGGTGAGTCCGGGGATGTCGGCGATCAGCACGTCCGCCGCCGACAGCAGGACCGTCCATTCCTCTTCCGTGCGCGTTCTGCGTCCGCCGCCCATGGCCGCCGAGGATGCCACCCGTCTCGGCCGCCGTCAGGGGCGCGCGCAGCAGGTCTGTGCCGGTGCACAACGCGTTCCGGTTCCGGCTGGTCATCGGCAGCGATTCCGCATCCGGGCGTGGACGGGTGCCCCGGCCCGGTGTTGGGGTGTGCGCCAGCACAGAGGCCACACGGAGGGCCCTGCGAAGGCCCGTCCGGGCCGTGCAGAGGAAGGAGGAGGACGTGGGTTCGCTACAGGTGCGCGCGCTGTCCGTCGGCTACGGGCCGGTCCGGGCCCTGCGCTCGGTGTCGCTCGACGTGCCGGCCGGCGCGGTGGTCGTCGTGCTCGGCGGCAACGGCGCGGGGAAGTCGACGCTGCTGCGCGCGGTGTCACGGTCGCTCGGGTTCCACCGCGGCGCCGTGACGGGCGGGAGCATCAGCTTCGACGGCAGGCCGCTGGACGGACTCGGTCCGGACCGGGTCGTCGCCGCGGGAGTGGTGCAGGTCCCCGAGGGGCGGCAGGTGTTCACGCGGATGACCGTCGCGGACAACCTGCGGGCCGGGGCACTGGGCGGCCGCGCGGGATCCCGCGCCGACACCGCCCGCTCCCTCGCCCGGGTCCACGAGCTGTTCCCCGTACTGGGCCGGCGGGCGCGGCAGCGCGCCGGGCTGCTGTCCGGCGGCGAGCAGCAGATGCTCGCCCTGGGACGCGCCCTGATGGCCCGCCCCCGCCTGCTGCTGCTCGACGAACCCACCCTCGGGCTGGCGCCCAGGATGGCCGCCACCATCGCGGAGACCATCACCGAGATCAACGCCTCGGGCGCCTCGGTCCTCCTCGTCGAGCAGAACGCCGCACTGGCGTTGCGCCTCTCCTCCCACGCGTACGTCCTGGAGGTCGGCGAGGTGACCCTCGACGGCCCGGCCGCCGAGCTGGCCGCCTCGGACGAGGTGCGGCGCCGCTACCTCGGCATCTCCGATGCGGACGGCTCCGTACCGGCTCCCTCCCGGGAGCGGCGTGAGCTGGGCAGGTGGTCGGCGTGAGCGCGCCCCCGTCCCCTCCCCCGCCGTTGACCGTCACCGACGTCACCGTCCGCTTCTCCGGCCTGACCGCGCTCGACTCCGTGTCCTTCGCTGTGGAACCCGGCAGCGTCCACGCCGTCATCGGGCCCAACGGGGCGGGCAAGTCGACCTGCTTCAACGTGCTGTCCGGGGTGTACCGGGCCTCCGCCGGCAGCGTCCGGTTCGGGGACGCCGAGCTGACGGGCCTCGCCCCGCACGCCGTCGCGGACCTCGGCATCGCCCGTACCTTCCAGAACCTGGCGCTGCCCCCGCACACCAGCGTCGCCGACAGCCTCCTGCTGGGCCGCCACCGGCTGATGCGGTCCGGGTTCCTGGCCGCGGGGCTGCGGTTGCCCACCGCCGCCCGGGAGGAGCGCCGGCACCGTGAACGGGTGCGGGAGATAGCCGAGTTCGTCGGCCTGGAAGAACACCTGGCGGCGCCCGCGGGTTCCCTGCCGTACGGGAAGCAGAAGCTCGTCGAGCTGGCCCGGGCGCTGTGCACCGAGCCCCGGTTGCTGCTCCTGGACGAGCCCGTCGCCGGCATGACGGCGGACGAGAGGCAGCGTACGGCCGCCGTCATCGCCGGCGTCCGGGACGGCCTCGGCATCTCGATCGTGCTGGTCGAACACGACATGGGGGTGGTGATGCGGCTCGCGGACGCGGTGACCGTACTCGACTTCGGCAGGCGCATCGGCGGCGGAACTCCCGCGCAGGTGCAGAACGATCCCGCGGTGGTCCGCGCGTACCTCGGAGAGGAGGAGCCGGCCGCATGACCACTTTCCTCGAACTGCTCCTCGGCGGGCTCTCCATGGGCTCCGTCTACGCGCTGATCGCCCTCGGCTTCGTGGTCATCTTCAAGGCGACCGAGGTGGTCAACTTCGCCCACGCCTCCCTGCTGCTGGCGGGCGGGTACGTCACCGCGACGCTGCACGAGGAGCTCGGCTTCTGGGGCGCCCTCCTGACCGGCGTGCTCATGGCGGCGGCGGTGGGGGCGGCGATCGAGTTCCTGGTGATGCGGCGCTACCGGGGCCAGGACCAGAACGTGCTCGCCATCGTGACCATCGGCGTCGACATCCTCCTCATCACGGACCTCACCCGGCGCATCGGCACGGACGTGCTCTCGCTCGGCGATCCGTGGGGCGATCGCGTCGTCCACCTCGGGCCGGTCACGGTGCCCCAGACGAGGATCGCGGCGATCCTCGCCGCCGGCCTGCTGATCACGGTCTTCCTGCTCGTGTTCCGCCACACCTCCTGGGGCGTGGCCATGCGCGCCGCCGCCGAACGGCCGGAGACGGCAGCGCTGATGGGCGTACGGCTGGGTCGGGTCTCGCTCGCGGCCTGGGCGGTGGCGGGGGCCCTGGCCGCCGTGGCCGCGCTCTTCCTGACGGTCTTTCCCACCCCCGGTCTGGAGCGGGCCACCTCCCTCGCCGCGCTCAAGGCCTTCCCCGCCGCGATCCTCGGCGGCCTCGACTCCACCTCGGGCGCTCTGGCGGGCGGCCTGATCATCGGAGTCACCGAGGCGCTCGCCACCGGCTACCAGAGCCAGTTGGCCTTCCTCGGCCGCGGCATCGGCGACCTCGCTCCGTACCTGGTGATGGTCGCGGTCCTGCTGGTCCGCCCCGCCGGACTCCTCGGCACGAAGGAGCTCGCCCGTGTCTGACACCCGCAGCGCCGTACGGCGCACCGGGGCCGCCGCCTCCCGGGCGGCCGGCCGGCCTCGGTCGGCGAGCGTCCGGAGCGTGTGCGCGGCAGCCGCGGGCCTGGTGCTCCTCGCGCTGCCGTTCTACCTCGACCGGTTCTGGCTCCAGGCCGGGCTGTTCGCGATCGCCGCCGCCATCGGGGCCATCGGGCTCAACCTGCTCACCGGGGCCACCGGTCAGCTGTCGATGGGCCACGCCTTCTTCCTCGCCGTCGGCGCGTACGGGTACTGCGCGCTCGCCGGGGACGGCGGCGCGTCCGGCGGCCACACCCTGGTCGGGCTCGGCCTGCCCGGCTGGCTCGCGGCCGCCCTGGCCGTCGCCCTCGCCGGGGCGGCGGGCGGTCTCTTCAGCCCCATCGCCGGCCGTCTGCGCGGGGCGTACCTCGGCATCGCCACCCTCGCGCTGATCTTCATCGGCCAGCACCTGCTGTTCAACGCGACCAGCCTCACCGGGGGCTTCAACGGCCGTGCCGTGGAGCCGCTGTCCCTCTTCGGCTTCACCTTCGACGACACCGAGACCGTCATCGCCTCCGTCCCCTTCCACTCCGCGGAGAAGCTCTGGTACGTGGCCCTGGCCGCTCTCCTAGGCGGCGCCCTGTTCGCGCGCGGGGTCCTGCGGGGCCGGCCCGGCCGGGCCATGAACGCCCTGCGCGACCACAGCATCGCCGCGGGGGTCATGGGGGTGGCGGTCGCCCGGTACCGGGCCGCCGTCTTCGTCCTGTCGTCCATGTACGCGGGGCTCGCCGGCGTCCTGCTCGCCCTCGTCTTCCAGCGGACCGTGCCCGACTACTTCGGCATGGTCCTGTCCCTGGAGTACCTGGCCATGATCGTGATCGGCGGCCTGGGTACGGTCTCGGGCGCCGTCGTCGGCGCCGTCTTCGTCTCCCTGCTGCCGCAACTGCTCACCCGCTACGGCGACGCCCTCCCGCTGGTGTCCGCCCCCGGAACGGGCGGGGTGTCGCCGGGCGAGGCCTCCCGCTACCTCTACGGCGCGGCGGTCGTCGCGGTCGTCCTGTTCCTGCCCGGCGGCCTCACGGGCGTCACCCGGACCGTCCGGAACCGCACCACACCCCCGAAGGAGCGAACGTGAACAGAAGAAGGCTCTCTGCCGCGGCCCTGGCGGCCGCGCTCGTCCTGACCGGCGCCGCCGGGTGCAGCGGCAAGGCGAAGCCCGCCGCGGGCACCGCCGGGGACGAGCCGGCCGTGGGCGGGGTCAAGGCCGGGGTCGGGGTGAGCGACAAGACCATCCGGCTCGGCTCGCTCACCGACATGACGGGCGTCTACGCGTCCCTCGGCAAGAGCGTCACCCAGGCCCAGCAGTTGTGGGCGAAGCAGACCAATGCCGCCGGCGGCATCTGCGGCCGCACCGTCGAGCTGGAGGTGCGCGACCACGGTTACGACCCGCAGAAGGCCCTCGCCGCCTACACCGAACTGGAGCCCCTGGTACTGGGCTTCACCCAGTTCATCGGCTCCCCGTTCGTCTCGGCGGTCAAGGAGCGGATCGACGGCCGGGACAAGGGCCTGGTCATCCCGCAGGCCTGGTCGGCCTCGCTGCTGGGCAGCCCGTACATCCGTACGGTGGGCGCGACGTACGACGTGGAGACCATCAACGCCGTCGGCTTCCTCCTGGACCAGAAGCGGATCGCCCGGGGCGACAGGATCGGGCACGTGTACTTCGAGGGCGACTACGGCGAGAACGCGTTGACCGGGGCCAAGGCCGTGGCCGCGGAGGCCGGGTTGACCGTCGTCGAGCAGAAGATCAAGCCGACCGACAACGACATGACGGCCCAGGTCGCCGCACTCAAGCAGGCCGGGGTCAAGGCCGTGGTGATCAGCGCCGGGCCCCGCCAAGCCGCCTCGCTCGTCGGGGTGGCCGCGGCGGGTGGCTGGAACGTGCCGATCGTCGGCAACAACTCGGCCTTCGCCCCGCAGCTGTTGGCCACACCTGCCGGTGCGGCCCTGCAGAAGGACTACTACGTCGCCTCTTCCGCCCTGCCGATCGGCTCCGCGGAGGCGGCCCCGGCCGCGCTGGCGGCCGCGTACAAGGCGGAGTACCCGGACTCCGGGCTCGACAACGGCGTGGTGGCCGGCTTCACCGCCGGCGCCCTGTTCGGCGAAGTGCTGAAGAAGGCGTGCGCCGACAAGGACCTGACCCGGGAGGGCATCCGTGCGGCGCTGCTGAGCTTGAAGTCCTACGACAACGGCTTCGGCATCACCCACGACTTCTCGGACCCGAAGGCGCCCTCCACCCGGCAGAGCGTGATCCTGAAGCCCGACGCCGGGGTCCCGGGCGGCATGAAGGTGGTGAAGGAAGCCGCGGCGGCGCCCGCCGCGGCGAAGTTCGCGCCCGCTCCCTGAAGATTCCCGGCTGGACAACTCGGTTCGGGCCCGGTCCTGTTGTGGTGGAAGCCGTGGGCGGGCACGCTTCAGGCATCGGACCCGGCGGGCAGACTGGCCGGGAAGGCACGGGTGAGTGCGGGGGCGGGGATGGGCGTACGGGGGCGCGTGGCGGTGGTTCGGTGACGGTGTATCACATCAAGTATCTGCCGGTCGGGGCTCTGCCCGGAGACGGTGCCGGCACCTGGTCGGTGGCCCGGGACGGTGTCGCGTCGCGGTCCCGGGGCGGCGTCGCGACCTGGCCGGTGGCCGACGCCGAACGGTGGCGGAAGGCGTCCGTCCCGGCCGTTCTCGCCCCGGCCGTGGGCGGCTGGGTCCTGGCCGTCCTGGTGGCGGCGGCGTACGTCATGCTGTTCGGGCTCTCGTCCGCGTCCGCTGCCTGGCACAGCGGGCCCGGGGACGGGACGGACTGGCGGAGGTATCCGGGGCTGATCCTGCTGACCGCCTTGCCGCTCTGGTACCGGCACGTTCCGGTCGCGGCCGTACCGGCGGCCGTGTTCGTCGCCGTGGAAGCAGTTCTGGTTCTCGCCCGGCCCGGTGACGTGGACCAGCCCGCGAGGGCCGGGTGGCTGGTCATCCTCGCCGCCTGCGCCGTCGCGTTCACAGGAAGCTGTCTGCGGCTGCGGGCCCGACGCAGACAGCGGGCGCTGGCCCTCGCCGCTGCGGGAGGGCGCCGCTTCCCACTGCCCGAAGGCACCCCGGAATCGGACGGCCACCGCGGACACCGGCAGGTCTACCTCGGGCTGGTGATCTGCCTGGTCTCCGCCGCGATCCTCGCCGACGGCCTGTTCGGGGGATCGACCGCGCCCGACGTCGCCTATGACGCCGTCGGGGAACAGGGCGTCGCTCTGGTGCTCCTCGTGGCCGGTACGACCGTTTACGGCCGGGGCCAGCTCGCTTACCGGGCGGCCCGGCGGTTGCACGGGGAGCCGCAGCCGGCCCTGATCGTAGGCGTGCGCGCCGGGGCGGACGGGCGCCACTGGGTGTGCTCGGACGCCCGCACCCGCTCGGCGGCGCCTCTGATCGCGTACGTTCCCCGCAAGAGCGACACCCACGCCAGGACGCGGCTCCTGGGCAGCGGCTCGGCGTACGGAGCGGGGAACGGGCACCACGACATCGACCCCGAGCACGAGCCCTTCGAAGCGGTCCTCTACGGCACCCTCGCGGAGGGCGACGAAGTCGTCCTCGAATACGCCTGTGCCGAATACCACCAGCAGGAGATGGGGCGGATGTACGCGACCGTGACGACTGCCCCGCTCCGCCCGGACCGCCGCCACGGGCTGGGCCCGTGGGAGCCGGCGGACGGCCCTGCCCGGCAGCGCGAGCGGCTCCGCGAGGAGCGGGAGCGCGAGGAGCGCTACCGGGAGGCGCAGCGCGCGGCGGAGGCGCGCCGCAGGAACGCACCGCGCGGCTCGTCCTCGCGGGGGCGCGGGAGCGGCTCGTCGTCCCGGGGGCGTGGGAGCGGCTCGGGCAACCGGTACAACGGCGGCGGCTGCGGCTCCGGTTGCGGGTCGGGCTGCGGGGGCGACTGAGCGTCGACAGTCGTCGACACCGAGTGGTCAGCGGCCCCGGGTACCGACGGCGGGTGCGCCCGGTCCGGGACGCCCGTCGGTACGGGGCCCGGGGAGCCTGCGCCGGCTGCTGGTGGCCGATCGCCCGGTTCCGGCCGGCCGGGATGAGGATGAGGATGAGGAGGGAGCTGGTGGAGTCGAGCACCCGACGGCACGCCCAGTACCGCTAGAACTGTCCGATCGCGCCGCCTCCCCGCGTGCGGGCGGGACGCTGATGTCGTCCCCGGGGCACCGGGACCGGCGGGATGCTCTACCCGACCGGCACGGCGAGCAGCCCGTGTCGCCGACCCGACCACCCTGGCCGGGCGCGGCCCTGGCCTGTGCGCGCGGAACTCCTTCGCGTGGTGCCACTCCCGGACCACACCCAGCGGGCCCGCCCGACGGACCTACCCTCTCGGCCCCCGCGTCGCTTCCTGCCGCCGGAGGGCCTCTCGACAGGTCTGGCCCGAGTGGGTGGCCACCATGGTCAGGCGCTGCAGGATGCCGCCGTCGTGGACCTCCAGGCGCCAGGCGCCGCTGGTCAGCGCCACCGCTGGTACGGCTCCCCCTCGCCGGGCCGTGACCTGCCAGCCGCGTTCCGTCAGGGCGGCTTCGAGGGCCGCCTTTTGCCTCTCGTCCGCGGGGCCGCTGCCGACCCAGTCGGCGAGGCAGTCGGCAAGCTCCCCCTCGGCAAGGGGCCACACCTCACCCCGGGGCAGCCCCGTGGCCGTGGCGGCGGCAGCGAGTTCCGCCGTGACCGCGGCACGCGAGGGTTCTCCGCCGGCCCGCGCGGGGGCTTTCGCGGTCGCGGACCGCTCCGGGACCCAGCCGTCCGCAGCCGTCGCACCGGCCGAACAGCCCGCCACCGCGGCCGCCGCGATCGCGGCGGCCGCTGCGCCGGCCCACCTGATGCCTCTCACCTTCGTACTCCCCGCGCTCCGCCGCCGGGCACCGTTCGCCCGGCGGCGGACCACAGGCTAGTCGTAGACGACCCGACCGATGCCTAGTGCCTTGGCCAGGAGGACTACGAGGTCTGCGGGGTAGCCGGCGCGGATGCGATCGTCGGCCCGGTCAGAGTCACCGTGACCGCACTGAACCCCAGAGGTGGCCCTGCGGCGCGAGCAGGGGCCTCCCGGCGCCGTGGGAGTCCCAGTACGACAGGGCATGGCCGCCGGCGGTCAGAGAGAGAGAGGGGGGCGAGATCAGGGCTGCGAGGACCGGCCGCGGACGGGCTCGCGTCTTCGGCGTGCGGCGGCGCGAGCGAGGCCCGGCTCGCCTCGCACTCACCCGGCATACATCCCACACTGATACCGGAATCCCATGCGCCGGGCGGGTGCCGTCCAACCGGTGAGGCGGAAGGCGGAAGGCTGACCATGGTCATCACCCATCAGATCACCGACGACACCCTCCGCATCCAGGTCCCCCGGGAATTGGACATCACCAACCGCGCCGCGGCCGCCTTGCAGATCGAGGCCCTCGTCCACACCCACCGCCCCCGCCAGGTCACCGTCGAACTCCCGACGTCCCACCCCTCCCCCATGACTCTCAGCGCCCTGGCCCGCGCCCACCGAATGTGCCAGAGCCTGGGCATCCCCCTCACCGCGACAGGTCCCGACCGGCAACCACGCCCGAACCCCCTGGGCACCGCTGCCCTCGCGCCCCGGACCCAACGGCTGGAACACGGCGCGCGGCACGACCACTGACCACCAACCCGTCGCCGTAGAGCGGGGTACCCCGTCTACCGATGCGCGGGCAGTGCCGTTTCACTCGGGCGGCTCCTGCGTTCCCTGACCAGCCCTGACGAGGCAGAAGGGGTGCCCCGCCGGGTCGGTGAGCACGCGCCACTTGCCCTCCCCGGGCTGCCGATCCGGCTTGCCCGCTCCCAGTTCCAGCAGGCGAGCCTCGGCCTCTTCCCCTCTGATCGATCATCGACTGCCGCTCCACACCTTAGGGGCTCCTGCTCACGGTTGAGCAGGCCGGCCGAGCACGGCTCCCGAGGTGGCAGCCGAACCGCTTCTCCCCGTCCGGGCTCTCGCCCAGCTGCTAGCGGTCGGTCAGCCGACTGGCCCCTCAGGCTCCCGGTCCGTTCGGTCGCTCGGGGGTGGCGGTGGCGGAGTCCTCGGTGTAGTAGCGCAGGAGGAGTTCCCGCTCGGCGTCCCGGTGCGGGAACCTGAAGAAGATCAGCAGTGCGCCCAGGGCGATCGCGGCCAGGCCGACGGTGTACGCCCAGTCGTCGCCGTGGAGGAAGGACTGGCGTGCCGCCGCGACGATCTGGTCGGCGTACTGGGGGTGCTGCTGGGCGACCTCGCCGGCGGAGGCGAACGACTTCGTCAGCTCGCTCTGGACCTGGTCCGACACGTCCTTGCCCTCGGGGGAAGCGGCGATCGCCGCGCTGAAGGCCGAGGCGTACCCGGCGATGAGGAGCACGCCCATGACGGACTGCATGATGGCCCCGCCGAGGTCCCGTTGCAGGTCGGCGGTGCCCGAGGCCATGCCGGCCCGTCGCACGGGCACCGATCCGGTCAGCGAGTGCGATGCGGGCGTCCCGGCGAAGCCGGCGCCGATGCCGACGAAGACGTAGGCGAGGCCGATCTGCCAGTAGCTGCTGTCCTCGCTCCAGAACAGCAGCATCCAGGCGAAGGCGAGGAAGAGGAACAGGTAGCCGAACAGCAGGGTGGTGCGGGCGCCGTGCGTCTCGACCAGCTTCGCGGACCGTGGTGCCACGAGCACCATCATCACGACGAGCGGGAGGATGGCGGCGCCGGCTTCGACGGCGTTGTACTGGAGCACGTTCTGCAGGTACTGCTGGCTGATGAACGCCGACCCCATCATGGAGCCGAACACGATGATTCCCGCGCATGCGGCGACCCAGAACGTGCGCCGGCGGGCGATGTGGAGGTCGTACAGCGGGTTGGGGGCCCGGCGCTGGCGCCAGATGAACGCCGCCCCGGCCACGAGGGCGACCACGATGAGGCCGACGGCCAGTGCCCCCTCATTGGGGACGACGGCGAAGTTGATCCCCAGCACCAGTCCGGCGATCAGGAGGACGGACAGGATGCCGCCGAGGTTGTCCACCGGTTCGGTCGACTCGTTGGCGTGCGCGGGGACGAACAGCAGGGCCATGACCAGGGCGACCACGGCGAGGGGCAGGGTGACGAGGAAGACCGACCCCCAGTAGAAGTGCTGGAGCAACCCGCCCGCGATCACCGGCCCGAGCATGGAGATGCCACCGCCCAGCGCCGACCACAGCGCGATCGACTTCGTCCGCCCCGGCCCCGCCCACAGGGCGGTGATCAGCGCCAGGGTGGTCGGGTAGGCCATGCCGGCCGAGAGTCCGCCGAGGATCCGGGCCAGTACGAGGACGGTGTCGCTCGGCGCGTACGCGGCGAGCAGGCAGGCGGGAATGGACAGGGCGACGCCGAGGATCAGGAGCAGCTTGCGCCCGTGGCGGTCGCCGATCGCACCCAGATAGAGCACCGATGCGGCCAGGCCGAGGGAGTACCCGACGGCGACCATGTTCAGCGCGGTCTGGGAGGAGTCGAAGGCCTTCCCGATCGCGGGCAGCGCCACGTTGGCCACCGACAGGTTCAGGTTGGCCACCGCGGCCACAGTGATCAGGGACGCCAGAACGAGCGGCGCCCGCGCCGGGGCCTCACGCGGAACGTCGGTGCGGGGCGCGCCGTTTTTCGACATGGAACCTCCGGGGCGAAGTGGGGCTTCGCAAGAGTCTTGCCTGATCCACCGTGCCGCACATCGCCCCATTGGGATGACACGCCCACCGTCGCTGACGCGGTCCACCCGCCCTGCTGGTGCCCGCCGCGGTTCTCGGACCGCTCGCGCGGTCCGCGGTGTCGCCGGAGGCAGCGGGTGTGGCCGCCTGCGTGCGGCCTCGGCCACCTCGACCAGACCCGTCGCACCGCGCCTTCGTTTTCGTCGCGCCGTCGGCGCGGTCGTCACGCGGCGAAATGCCCCGCCCCGTGTTTCAGGTCAGGCGGACGAGACGGGCGATGTGCGATTTCATCCCGGGGCCGGGCTCCCGCGGGGTGGTGCGGCGTGCGGTCAGGACGGCCCGCAGGGCGGCGACCTCGTCCAGGGAGTCGGCCCGGCCGAGTTCATGGCCCCCGGTCGAAGACCCGGCGGGCCGTCGCGCCGTCGGCGGAGTGGACGAGTCCCCAAACAGCCGAATAACAGGGCCTGTTGCAACAGTCGATCTTGCCGACGCCAGGGTTCCTACCTGCCCCCGAATGCCGCGGGGGCCTCCGGGGGCACGGTCACGTCGGTCGGACGCCGGTCAGCCGGTGGCCACGGCGATGACGATGAACGTCGCGTAGAAGAGAAGGGACAGGGCCATCGGCACCGAGACGACCAGCGCCTGCGGACGCCGCCGCAACTGCTTGCCGGGGTCCAGCGGCGGGCGGAAGCCTCCCTGCGGGGCCGCGAGCCCGGCGAACGTCGACCTCGGGCCGAGGTTGCGCAGCACCGTGATCGGGGTGAGCAGCAGGGACATCGGCCCCCACCAGCCCTGCCAGAGCGTCTTCGCGGACATGTCCCGGACGGTCGCGGTCCCGCAGTCACGGCAGAACGGCCCCTGCACGCTCAGCGAGCGCATCATCAGGACCAGGCCCTGGTGACCCCTGACGGTCGCGTGCGCCGCCGGCTGCGCGCCGCACAGCCGGCAGCCGGGGCCGCCCTGCGGCGGTGCCTGGTGGCCCGGGTAGGGGGCGGGGGCGCCCTGCTGGGGCGGGCCCGCGGCGAACGGGTTCCCGTGGCCGGCGGGCTGCTGCTGCGCGTACGGATTGCCGTGCCCCGGCGGCTGCTGGGGCTGCTGGGCGTACGGGTTGCCCTGGCCGGGCTGCTGGGCGTACGGGTTGTGCTGGTGCTGCGGGACCGAGCCCTGCTGCGGTGGTGGAGTGGCCACGATGGTCCCCTCGGAGGTGTCGGTTCGGTCACCTGGGGCGGTGATCAAGGCACCCTAGCGGGATTCATCATGTCCCCAACAATCGGTCGAGGGTCCGGCCAGCACCGACGGCGAGCGCCGCTGCTGCTCGACGGCCGCGGCGAGGTCGGGGAAGTCCGCGTCGGCGGCCTCGCGGCTACGCGTCCGCGGCACCCCGGGCCGCCGCCGGATCGAGGGAGTCGACGTCCTCCATGAAGCTCAGCATCCGGCCGTTGACCAGGTCGGGGTGGTCGAGCTGCGGGCCGTGACCGGTCGCGGCGACGATCTCGGCGCGGGCGCCGGGGATCAGGCGCGGTACGCGTTCCAGCTGCCGCTTGGGGTGTACGAGCAGGCTGCGCTTGCCCATGATCAGGTAGAACGGCGTGCGGATCGAGCCCAGTTCGGCGTCCGAGAGCGGCAGTGGTGCGGGGCGGCGGATCCGGAAGGCCTTCACGCCGGCCTGGATCCACGTACGCAGCTCGGGAACGATGATCACCGGCTGTTCCAGCCAGGCGGCGAGGCGGGGGCGCCACGCCTTGGGGGCGTAGGTGGCGAAGAGGCTGGCGAAGATCCAGACGAAGAAGCGCAGGCCCACCTTTTCCAGGCCGCCCGGGTCCAGGGCGGTGACGGAGGCGAGCCGTCCGGGCCTGAGGTGGACCTGGTTGATGACCAGCCAGCCGCCGTACGAGGAGCCGACCAGGTGGACCTTGTCGAGGCCCAGCGCGTCGAGGGCCTCGTCCATCCACTGCGCCGCACGCTCGGGCTGCCACATGGGCTCGCGCTGGACGCTGCGGCCGGGGTCGCCGGGAGTGTCGAGGGCGTAGACGGGCCGGTCGGCGCTGAGCGCGACGGTGTTGGGGTACCACTGCGCGGAGCAGCCGCCCGAACCGTGTATCAGGACCACGGGCGTGCGGGACTCGGCTGCCGGGTCCGTGGGTCCGTACCGGTAGACGTGGGTGGTGCCGAAGCTCGTCTCGACGTCCGTCTCGGATCGGATGGGCGCTCCCTTCGCGTAGAGGACTTCGCAGGTGGCGAAGTAGCGGTCGCGCAGCTCGTCGCTCACGTAGCGGCCGATGTCTCGTCGCGCTCGGGTCGTGTTCTCGGGCACGGGGCACCTCCAGGCAGATCCGTTCTTCGTGATACGAACGTACCATATTGTTGATACAGCGGTACCACGAAGATGGTTCGGGCCGAGCCGGAACGCGAGCCCCCGAACCACCCACCCCACCCACGGCCGGAGACAGCTGTACGGCTCCTACCTCGGGGAAGGCGGGTGGTGCCCGAGACCGAAACGAGTCCGGTACTTTGCCGCAGCGTTCGCTTGCCGTGACCCTGACCAGGGATGATGACCCCTCGTGCTCACCAACATCATCACCGTCGTCGGTCTGGCCACCCTCCTCTGGGCGCTCGTCCACACCACCCGCAACGTCGTCCGCAACCGCAAGGCCCGGCATTTCGACGCCTCCGCCTACGGCCTCGTCCCCCGCGAGCAGCTCGACAGCCGGCGCTCCGGCCCGCCCGGAGACGAACCGGCGCTGCGCCTCGCCGTCGAGGCCGCCCTCAACGGCGCCTGGGAACCCGCTGCCGGGCTCCTCGCGGACACCGCGGAACGCCAGGACTGGGCGGAGCGCTGGCGGCTCGTCGAGGTGTTCGCGGATCTGGCCGTGGAGGACGAGCGCTGGCTGCGGATCTGGCGCGCCAAGCGGCCGCAGGACGCGGACGCCGTCGTCGTACACGCCCACGCCCTGCTGCTCCGCGCCTGGGCTGCGCGCGGCGAGAAGTACATCAAGCAGACCTCCGATGAGCAGGTGGCCCTGTTCGGCGAGCTGCTGCCGACCTCCATGTACGCCGCCCAGGAGGCGGCCAGGCTGGCACCGGGCGATCCGTCGCCGTGGATCACGATGGTCGCCGCCGCGCGGGGACTGGGGGTCCCGCACGACGAGTTCCGCCGCCTGTGGAGCCAGGTCACAAGCCGTGCGCCGCAGCACTACGACGCGCACTGGCAGGCCCTCCAGTACTGGTGCGAGAAGTGGCACGGCTCCCACCAGCTGATGTTCAAGTTCGCCAAGCAGGCCGCCGCCGCGGCTCCGGCCGGAAGCCTGATCTCGGGCATCTACCTGCACGCCGTGTACGAAGCGGCCCTCCAGGACGGCGATGCCGCCTACCGCACCTGGGCCACCAAGCCCATGCTCGCCCGCATTCAGGCCGATCTGGCGCAGGCCGACCCTGCGGACCGCCGGCTTCCCGCGATACGGCACCTGTACGCCGCCGTACTCGTGAAGACGGGGCGGTACGCGGAGGCCCTGGCGCAGTTCCGGCTCATCGGCGGGTGGTGCGGAGCCGCGCCCTGGACCGACAACCAGGATGCCGCGGCGGCATTCCACCACGCGCGTGGCCTGGCGGCCCTCCACTCGGGTCGCCCCTGAGAGGCTCAAGAAAGAGACGGCAGGGCCGGAAAAACGGCCTAACCCCCACAGCTCGCGAACGCCTCGCCGGAGCCGCCGCCCCGGTCCATGGGCTCCCTCGCGGGGCGGGTCAGCATGCCGCTCTCCTCGGTGAACCGGGGTAGCTGGTCGCGGAGCGCCGGTGCGCCGAACAGCGCGACGCTCAGCAGCAGGGCGTCCGGCCGACGCACGGTCGCCCCGCGGACCTCCGCGTGGTCGCGACGCAGCCGGGCGAGCAGCCCCGCGCCGCGCAGGGTGCGCCGGGGCCACACCCACAGGGCCAGGGCTCCGAGGTCTGCGAGGAGGCCGAGAAGGAGCCACACCACTGTCCGGCCCCCCATGACGGCACCGAGTGGAGCCGCGGCGAAGACCGGCAGCAGCAGGCTCCGTACGGCCCGCACCCGCCTGCGGGACACCACCAGTCCCGCCCGCTCCAGTTCCGTGGCCACCCCCTGGACGGCACGTCGCACCCGCTCCGTGTCGTGAAGGCGGCGCGGGTGAAGGGGCCCGTACAGCGCGTGGTACTGGGCGCGGGCCACCTCGGAGCAGCCGCGCGGCAGTCGGGGTTTGCCGGGTTGGACGGTCTGCCGCCATCCGGCCTCGACCGAACCGGCCAGGTACAGCTCTACGAGTGCGGTCTGCGCCGCACCCCGCCCGCCCCCGCGCAGCAGGCCCGTCTCGACGGGAGTGAGCCGGCGGCCGAGCGGGCCGGACACCGGCTTCCGGCCGGGGTGAAGGCGTAGAGCGGCGGCTATCAGCAGCAGGAGCCACGCGGCTCCGGCCGGCACCGCGTTGATCACGAGCACGGTCCGCCCCTTCCTGTCGCCACCAAACTGGCGCCAAACCACTCCGTCCGCAAGCCGGTTGGCGCCGGTACCGGGTCGGGCCCCGGAGCCGGTCCGCGCGGTCACTCTTCGTGTAGGGGGTGTCGCCCCGACCGTCCGGATCCCGCTGCGCCCCCGTGGCCGGGGCGGGCCGGGCGCCGGGCCGGGCATGGAGGCGGGATGCGGGGGTAATCGCGGGACATGACAGCTGGCGAAGCGGCACGTGAAGGTGTGGAGACCGCCTCGAAGGGCGGCACGGGCCGGGCGGTGATGGCCCGGTGCGGGCTGGTCGCGCGCGGCCTGCTGTACGTACTCACCGGAGTGATCGCGGTCCGCGTGGCATTCGGTGGGAGCGGGGGCGGCGAGGAAGCCGACCGCACGGGCGCGTTGCAGGAGCTCGCGGAGAAGCCCTTCGGCGGCGTCCTCGTGTGGGCCGTCGGCATCGGCCTGGTCTGCATGACGCTGTGGCGGCTGTCGGAGGCGGTACTGGGCGCGGCGGGCCCGGACGGGGACAAGGCCGGCAAGCGACTGGCCGCGGCCGCCCGGACCGTGTTCTACGGGGTCGTCGCGTTCTCCGTGCTCTCCTTCGCCGCCGGCTCCGGCGGCGGGCAGTCCGGCGACGAGCAGTCCCGCGACGTGACGGCCCAGGCCCTGGACCTGCCCGGCGGCCCGTGGTGGGTGGCGGCGGCCGGGGCGGGTATCGCCATCGGCGGCGTCGTGATCGCCGTACAGGCCGTGCGGCGCACCTTCCGCAAGCACCTGGCGATGGACCGGCAGCCCGAGGGGGTCCGCAAGGCGGTCGAGCTCCTCGGGGTGGTGGGCGGGGTGGCGCGCGGTGCCGTTTTCGCCGCGGTCGGCGCGTTCGTCGTGCACGCGGCGGTCAGCTACGACCCGGCGAAGGCGAAGGGGGTCGACGACACCCTGCGCACGTTCGCGGAAACCCCGGCGGGTCCATGGCTCCTCGTGGCGGTCGCCGCCGGGCTCGTGCTGTTCGGGGTGTTCTCCTGGGCCATGGCCATCTGGCGCCGGGTCTGAGCGGGCCCTTCCTGAGCCGCAGCCGTTCGCGGAACCGTCGGCCGTTCACGCTGCGCGGAATCCACCCCCAGCGCAAAGAGACCGGCCGCTCCCCGGCCGCCCGTTAGCGTCACACCATGGACCTCATCCAAATCACCCCTGCCGTCTGGCAGTTGTCCCTCCCCGTCGGACACGTCCACCTGGCGCGTCTGCCGGACGGCTACGCGCTGATCGATACCGGTGTGCCGGGGTCCGCCCCGGCGATCCTGGAGGCTGTCGACCGGCTCGGCGGCCGTCCTCAGGACGTGCTCCAGATCGTTCTGACCCACTTCCACGGCGACCACGTGGGTTCGGCCGCGGACCTCGTCGCGGCCACGGGCGCCCGGGTCCTGGCCGGTGCGCTGGACGCGCCGTTCATCAGCGGCACCGCGCCCGGACCCGAGCCGGTGCTCACCGCCTCGGAGCGTGCCCTCTACGAGCAGGTCATGGCCGGCTTCGCAGAAGCGGGTGTGCCGCCCGCGAAACCCGTACCGGTGGACGTGGAACTGAGCGACGGAGAAGTCCTCGACGGGTGGGCCGAGCCCGTCCGGGTCCTGCACGTTCCGGGCCATACCCCGGGCAGCATCGCACTCCATCTCACGTCCAGCGGTGTGCTGTTCCCGGGTGACACCGTCGCCACCGCGGAGGGCCGAGCGATCCTGGGTCCGTTCAACGTGGACAGGGAGCAGGCCGTCGCTTCCTTCCGGCGGCTGGCCGCGCTGGAGACGGAGGTCGTGTGCGTGCCCCACGGCGAACCGCTGACGCAGGACGCGGGCGCCGTGCTCCGCTCCGCCACGCCGGAAACGGACTGGGTGTAGCGCCCCCACGTCGCGGGGGCCGGCGCCCGGGTGGCCAGTACGGACCGGCTCGACGGGAAGGCCCCGCTGCCGGCCGGCAGCGGGGCCTTCCTCATCGCCTACGACGGGTGCGCCTTGGTGAGGGTGCAGACGCCGTCCGTGCACTGGCGCTCCAGACGGCCGCGGGAGATGGTCTGCGCGAGGCCCACCAGCCAGCAGGTGGGGCAGCCGCGGAAGGCGACCAGCGCCAGCGGGGCCGCCAGCAGGGAGGCCGGCCCGAGGACGGGCACCAGGGCGATCGAGCCGATGATCAGCCCGAAACCGATGGCGCCGCGCGCCAGGTGGCGCGGGACGGAGGCGCTGGCGAAGTTCCTCTCGGCCGCCACGGGCGCAACGGGCGGCACGGGCGCCGCGGTGACCAGGCCCGT
Source organism: Streptomyces sp. NPDC044704 (assembly GCF_056433525.1). Taxonomy (NCBI): domain Bacteria; kingdom Bacillati; phylum Actinomycetota; class Actinomycetes; order Kitasatosporales; family Streptomycetaceae; genus Streptomyces; species Streptomyces sp. NPDC044704. Next base: position 828,433 of record NZ_JBWKGY010000001.1, on the reverse strand, counting down.
CGCACCCTGCGCGCTGTTCACGGTCTTCACTGTGTTCACGGTGTCCAAGGTCTTCACGGTGTCGAGTCCCCTCCGGCGGATGGGTCGATGGGCGGGTCGGGGGGCTGGGGTGTCGTCCGGTCGGTGGTCTCCAACGCGTGACGCAGTGCCGCTCGTGCTCTGTGCAGCCGCGATTTCATCGCGGCGCTGCTCAGACCCAGCGCACGGGCGACGGTGCCGCCGGGCAGGCCCTGGATGTCCCGCATGATCAGGACCTGCCGCTGGTCACGGGGCAGGGAACCGACCGCAGCCGCGATCCGCTCCACCTCCAGCCGGTGCAGCACCGCGTCCTCGGCGGAGCGTTCCGCGGACGTCTCCGGTCCGGCCGGCGCCTCGCCGCCCCGCGAGACGAGCAGCCGTACCTGCCGCAGGCACTCGTTGCGCACGATCCGGAACATCCAAGAGGCGAGCGCCCCGGTGCTCCGCAGGGTGCCGATCTTCCGGTAGAGGATGATCAGCGCCTCCTGTGCCGCGTCCTCCGCGTCCTGCGGCGAGGCGCACAGCGACAGGGCGAACTTGCGCACGTGCGGCTGCGATTCCATGACGACCGTGGTGAGCGACGTGAAGTCGCCGTCCTGAGCGGCCCTGATCAGCGGCTCGTCCGGCCAGGCGTAGCGTTGGTTCATCTGCTCCTCATCTTCCCAAAGGCTCCCCTCGCGCGCCGCGCCGGTCAGCTTCGGCCCTTGTAGCGCCGCATCAGGTGCCAGCTGCACGCGCCCACGAGCAGGGCTCCGACCACTACGAGTCCAGTGACCATCATGTGCGTTTCCTCCCGGTTCCGCCGGCCCGTTCGGCCGGTACACACACAAGAGGCGGGCAGGCCCGGAAAGGATTCACCCCGGCCCGGATTTTCTCGCGGACACCCGGCTAGAAGGGGAGTCCGATCAGGCCCCACCCACGGGCGCCGGCCTCCGTGGCCACGTCGCCCCATTCGCGCAGCAGCGCCGCGGTGGCGTCGAAGCCGGCGGGCCGGCCCGCCCAGCCGGCGGCCTCGTCCGCGAAGGGCCCGCGAAGCTCCTCCAGCCGGGGCGCGGCGATCTGCCAGGAACGGACCAGCTCCGGTACCTCGTCCGGGGCGCTGAGCAGGAGCACCCGGGGGCGCCACGGGGCGGGGTCGTCGGGGAAGCCGCGCGCGGCGGGCCGCTCGTCCTCCGCGGAGGACGTGGAGTCCATACCCGTGAGGTCGTCCGGGTCGTCCCAGAACAGGCCGCGCAGGAAGTGGTCCAGGGCGTCCCGCAGTTCGGGGGCGACCCAGGTCCGGACGTCCTCCCAGGCGTTGGCCAACCGGGGGTGGTAGCCGTAGGAACCGGTGGTTCCGTAGAACCGGTACTCGGCGCACCAGGTCACCTGCCGCTGCCACGCCCAGCCGCCCGTCACGGCGGAGTCGGCGTCTTCGCACGCCGTGCAGCAGAAGTCGGGGCAGGCGGCGTCGCGCAGTACTTCGACCCTGTCGTCCGCCGGTATGCGCGCCAGGTGGTCCCAGTCGACCATGAGCACGGTGATGTCGAGTCCCATCGGCACAGGCTAGTCGTGGTCGTCGTCCCGGAGGGCGGTGCGGACGCCGGTGACGACCACGAAGATCAGGCAGAGGGCGATGACGGTTTCGGCCCACAGGAAGGCGAACCAGTCCAGCACGCAGCCGATCGGGGGCGCGCCGGGGGCGTTGTTGCGGAACGCCGAGAGGGCGAACAGGGTGGCGGCCATCCAGCCGAGTGCGGCCCAGACCAGGCCCTCCCCGCGGGTCGCCATGTACCAGGCACCGATGGTCACGGATGCTGCCAGCGCCCACATCACGATCATCATGAAGACGGCGAAGGCGAGCAGGCTGCCCGATCGGGCCAGCACCAGCGCCATGCCGGCAGCCTCTTGCGCGGACGGGACGGGTGTCGCGGAGGTTGCGAAGAGCGTGTCGTGGTTGGAGAACAGCAGCCGCACCGGCACCTGCTCGGCGTCCATCTGTGCCCAGAATTCGATGTCGGTCTCGTAGGTGTCGAACGGGTAGTCGCTGATCGATCCATCCGTGATCGCTACCTGCACGTCCCTGATCGTGAGCCGCTCGTGGGCCTTGAACTCCAGATCGCCGAGTGTCTGCGCGGAGGTCTGGAGGCTGAGATCAGCGACCGGGGCGGTCCCGTCCTCCTCACCGAGGGTCCCGCGCGCGGTGACCCGGACCCGCAGCGTCAGCTCTCTGGCCGCGGCGTCGACGCGTTGGACGTCGGCCTCCACGTCCACCCGGTCGGCGGCCTGGGATCCGACGGTGCGGACCGTGTCGAGCACCTGCCGCTCGGTGAACTGCAGCCATGACCCCACGGCCACCGCCACCACGATCAGGATGGCGAAGGGGAGCAGGACCGGCAGCAGCGAGGCTCCCGAGCGGCGCGGAGGACGTGATTCCCAGGTGGGGGCCATGGTGACACTCCGACGGGGCGGGGAAGAAGAGCGGTGTCAGGGCGCGGTCTTGAACTCCGGCGCCTCAAGGCTCTTCAGGCATTCGGTCTTCGGCGCGTCCGGGTTGTCGAAGAACGAGACGGCGATGTCCTGGGCGCACTTCGAGGTGGCGATCACCACGTGCGGCTCGTAGGGGATCGTGACGACCTTGGCGTTGCTCAGTGTGCGGGCGACGTAGGCCCCGTTGTCCGCTCCGGTCTGGGCGTCGAACGCACCCGACAGGGCAAGGGTGGGGATGTCGCTGGTCGTGACGTCCCGGATCGAGGGCGCGGCCTTGGGGATGTTCCAGACGTCGCAGTCCGGATGGAGGGAGGTGAGCATCGGAGTCTGGGCCTGCACCGAGCGGGGGAACGACGGGAACTCTTTCCGTCCGGCCTGGAGCGCCGCGTCCTTGCTCTCGTACGGCGTCCACTCGCTGCAGAAGATGCCGTAGGCGAGACCGTGCGAAACCACGCCGATGCCCTTGGGGTTGGTCCTCCAGGCCGCCCACTGCTGGGCGATCTTCTGCGGGTTGCCGTTCGCCAGCTCGTCGATGAAGAGGGGTACGTCCTCCGCGGTGTGGGTGGCGGAGGTCAGCCAGTTCACCAGGGTCCCGCCGTCCAGCACGACCTTCACCGGCTTGTCGCTGCCGGGGACCGTGACGGTGGTGGTGACGGGCTTGGCTTCGAGGTCGCTGACGAGCTTCTCGAAGGTGGCCGACAGGTTCGGATAGCGCTTGTTGCAGGCGGGCTGGTCCGCGCAGGCCTTGAACAGGCCGTCGGTGCCCTGCCGGAAGCTGCTCCAGGTCGCGGCCGACCCGGATCTGGACGGCGGCAGGATGCCGTCGATGCCCACCGAGCGGAGACCTTCGGGGTGCAGGCGCATGTACGCCAGCGCCAGATGGGTGCCGTAGGAGATGCCGTACAGGTTCCACCGGTCGACGCCCAGGGTTTTGCGGAGGTCCTCGTAATCGGCGGCGCTCTCGGTGTCGTTGTAGGCACTGAGGTCGATCCCGCGGGCGGCCAGCTTGTCGCGGCAGGCCTTCGTGGCCTCGACGTGCAGACGTTCGGTGGACGGAGCGTCGTAGACCAGGCCGACCACGCGGGCGTTGAACTCGTCGACGTTGGGGCACAGGAGCTCCGGGTCGGCCGAGTAGGTGCCGCGTTGGGACATGAGTATCACGTCACGGTCGCGGTTCAGGCCTCCGTCGACGGCCAGTTTCGCCTCGCCCACGGCGTCGTCTCCGGGTCCGCCCGCGAGCCACACGATGGGGTCGGGTTTCGGTGTGCCGGCCACGGCGGGCACGATCGCGACCCCGAGTTCGATCGTCTTGCCGGTTGGTGCGGCGCGGTTTTCGGGGACGGTGAGCGTTCCGCAACGGGCCCCTGCGAGTTCCTCGACCGGGTCTTTCGTCTTCGGGCAGGGACCCGGTTCGAAGCCGGCGTCGCCCACCGTCCGGGCGACCGTGCCGATCGGCGCTCCGGGGCTGGGCTCGGTGCGGGACTGTGCCTGGGCGGGGGCGGTGAGCAGGCCGGTGACGAGGAGACCGGTCGCCATGCCGGCCGACGTCGCCAGGAGCCGTCGTGCGGGGCGCCTGCGACGGGGAGCTTGGTGGAGGGTCATCTGCACTCCCGGCTATTTCGGGATGATCGTGAACGGCTGGGGCTCGAGGTCGTCCACGCAACGCGTGTCGGGCGCGGTCGGGTGGGCGAAGAACGAGGCGAGCACGCTCTGCGCGCAAGGCGACTGCGGGACCACCCAGTGGCCGATCCCGGGGACCTGCACGGAGGTCGAGTTGGACAGGTTGCGGGCCACTCCCCTGGCCCAACTCGCCCCGGTCTTCACGTCGAACGTGCCCGAGATGACGAGTGCCGGCACCGAACTGGAGGTGGGTACCCGCTGGACGGACGCGCGGTCCGGGACGTTCCAGATCCCGCACACCGGGTACTGGAAGGGCAGCTGCGGAGGCTGGGCCAGGACGGTGTCCGGCCAGCCGGGGTAGGCCTTCTGTCCCGCCTTCAGCACGTCGGGTTCCGAGTACCCCGGGGCCCATTCACTGCACGCGATCGAGTTCGTCAGGCCGTGCGCGAACTCGCCGGCCTTCTGGACCGAGCCGGCCGCGCGGGCCTGCGCGAAGCGCTCCGGGTTCCCCTTGCTGAGTTCCTCCAGCGCTGCGGGCATGTCCTTGGGCCGCGGGGTGAAGGCGACGATCAGGTTCAGCAGCGCACCCCCGTCGAGGACGGTCTTGACCGGTTTCCCGCCGTCCGGCGGCGTGACGTTCAGCGTCAGGGGCCGCGCCTCCAGCTCGCGGACCTGCTCCGTCAGCAGTCGGGGAAGGTCGGGGTAGCGGTCCTTGCAGGCGGGCTGGGCCGCGCAGGCCGCGAAGATGTTGCGGATCCCCTCGGCGGTGCTGCCCCACGTCCACGGCAGGGTCACGAACTGGGAAGGTGCGATCGAGTCGATCGCCACCGCGCGGATGCCCTCGGGGTGCAGGCGCAGGTACGTGAGGGCCAGGTTGCTGCCGTAGGAGTACCCGTAGACGTTCCACCGGGGGATGTCGAGCGCCTTGCGCAGGTCGGCGAAGTCCGCGGCGTTCTCCGTGCTGTTGTAGGCGCTCAGGTCGACTCCGTCGGCCATGAGGCGGGTCCGGCAGTCCGTCACCGCCTTCAGCATGATCCGTTCCGCCTGCTGTGCGTCATAGCCCAGGCCCACCGCCTGCCCGTTGAACCGGTCGACCTCCGGGCAGGCGAGGTTCGGCTGGTCGTAGCGGTTGCCGCGCTGGGCCATGACGATCAGTTCGCGGTCCTTGTTCAGGCCGGATTCGACGAGGAACGGGATGTCGTCGAACGTGTCGGCGCCGGGGCCGCCCGCCATGAACACCACGGGGTCCGCGGCGGGTTTGTCCGAGGCGGCCGGGATCCTCGCGACGGCCAGCTTGATGGTCCGGCTGCCGGGGCGGGAGCGGTTCTCGGGGACCTCCAGGTACCCGCACTGTGCGTCGCTCAGCGCTTCGATCGGCTCGGGCGGCTTCGGACAGGGACCGGGCACGAACCGTGAGGAGCCTGCCGCGCCGGGTTGCCCGGCCGGCTGCGGAGCCGCTGACGGCGGGGCTGCAGCGGAGCTGCTCGGTACGGGGCCGAAGGCTGCCAGGCAGACCAGAGCCGTCGCGGCGGTCGCCCCGCGAATGCTGTGCTTTGGCATGTGATCTCGTTCCTCTGCCGGACAGAGGTGCCTGACCTGCCCGGCCAGGCCGCAGCGGTTTGGGCGGAACGCACGTCTTCAACGCTACCCGGCGGAGCGTTCGCGCGCTCGCGGTGCGGTCACGCCCGGTGGCGAGGCCGCCCCTCCCGTCCCGGTCCCCCTCTTCGTGCGTCTCTTCGGACCACCCGGTAGCGTTGTGTGCGCCGCCGGGGGCGAGTACCCGTGGGCTTGCCCGCGCGGTTCAGTGCTCGCAGAGCGAGAACTCCCGTTCGTAGAGCTGCTCGTTGTGTTCGTCGACGAAGAACTTGCGTTCCTTCATGAGTTCCTCGCGGTACGTCCTGGCCTGGTCGAGCGTCATGGTCGACGTGTCGGACCAGGGCTGCTGCGGCGGTACGTCGGAGGTCGAGACGATCCGTTCCGCCGGGTCGACCAGGAAGAACGCGAGGATCTTGCGGTGTCCCGGGCGGGTGGGGTCCGCGAGGCGAAACGCGTCCACACGGTGCTGGAGGGCGTTGGGAAACGCCAGGCAGCGGCCGGCCGGGGTCGGTACCGCGCCCAGTACCTGGTTGAGCGCGTCCTCGTCCTCCAGGCCATAGACCTCGCGCAGCCCGGCGTCGTCGTTCTGTTCGTAGCGCGGGTCGTCGAGCGCGGCCCTGAAACCCAGCCGGCTCTCGGTGATGTTCTCGCTGTCCCAGTAGTAGATGCCGGTCGAGACGATCCGCTCGTTCAGCATGCCCTCGACGTGCCAGGAACCTCCGGGGTACTCGGGCTTCTCCGGGGTGAGGTGGAGGGTGGCGAGCTTGACGATGACCTGGAGCCGGCGGCCGCGCAGGTCGACCCGGGCGGAGGCGTCGGGCCGTGCGGGCGGGCTGAAGGCCGGGGCGTCCGGGACGACCGGGCGGCGGTTCTCCCACCAGGCCTCATGGGCCTCTTCCCAGGCGTCGCGGGCATCCAGGTAGGCCGCGTTGTCGCTGTAGGACGACTGGCTCGGATACTCCGGTTCCGAGTCGTACCAGCCGTAGGGATCGGCCTCGATCCGCAGGGGCCGCGGGTGCCTCAGGTCGGTGAGCACGTTCTCGAACAGCGGGCGCAGGCGCGCGAACACGTCCGGCAGGACGGACGCGAGTGCGTGATGCGTCTCGGGGTGGACGTTGTTGACGTACGAGCGGAAGGCGACGGCGCCGTCGTCACTGACGTCGGCGTCCGTGGGCAGCCACTGGAACCTCTCCGAGAACTCGTACTTCGAGTAGCGGTTCGTCGGGTTCTGCCAGGCCCGCTCAGGACCTCCGCTCACCTCTCTCACCAGGCAGAACAGTGAGGGGTGGACGAGATCCAGCACCTGGCCGTCGGATCCGGGATGCCAGTCCCGCTCCGCTTCGGGGACCTCTTCCAGGACGCGGACCGCCTCACGCAACCGGGTCCTGAGCTGCTCGTCGACGAGGGTGTCCGACTGCCAGACCCCGTCGACCGCGGACACCTCGACGCCGGTGCGCGCGTCCCGCAGCGCGGCGTAGTGCTCCAGCTCGGCGAGAACGTAGCGCACCTGCGCTTCGGTCAGGCCCTGCGCCAACGCTTCCCGCGTCCACCTGGCGACGATGTCGGCGTCGTTCATCTTGTCGAACCACGCGGGCTTCGCGCGCAGGTGCGAGCTGCACTGCATCATCTCCAGCTCCCGCAGCGTCCGTGGCGCCGCGAACGCCGGGGAAGGGGAGCTCTGGAAGGGCAGAGGAAAGGGGGACGAGCCGGTCACTTCTGGTGGTCCTCACAGTCGGTGTGCGGTGCCCGGAAGAATAACCCGGCCCACTGACACCACAGGAGGCGGAGGGGAGGAACGGAATGTCAGGGCGTCTTGTCGGCGTTCGCCGACAGGCGTTCGATGACGTCCGTCGGGGCCACCATGTAGGACTTCCCGTCGATCGACGCGCGGTACGACGTGTTGACCCTTCGCCACACCGCGCACGCCTCCTGCCCCGTGATGCCGAGGGAGTTCTGCATGCGGGGGTTGAAGAGGTCGTAGTAGTGCAGCGACAGTCCCGGTTCCACGGTCTCGGGGATGCGGGCCGAACCGTCCGTCGTCTGGTTCACGAGGACGCTGATCACATGCGCCATGTGGAGGGCGGGCAGCCGGCCCTGAGGGGCGTCGGGGTGCTGGAAGACGTGCTGCCAGTGGTACGAGTCGACGTCCGGCTGTGACGCGACGGCGCTCTCGGCGAGGTCGCCGAGGTAGGCCCGCACCGATCCGCCGTTCCGGAGGGCGCCGGCGAGCGCGTGCTGGATCCGCTTGACGAGGTCGTCGTCGTCCTCCGGGGCCTCGTACTCGAGCCGCGCCTGCTGCACCGCGTACTCCTGGTAGGACGCGGGGATCCACTCGGGCACGTCGTTGGCCGAGGAGACCTCGGCCGGTGCGGCGTCGGCCGGCTGCGCCGGGGCGTAGGCGTCGAGGCGGACGAGGGCGGCCCCGGGCATCTTGTCGGACAGCTGGATGTCCGGGTTCAGCACCTGCGAGCAGTTCAGCCAGAGGCGCAGGCGGGGGCCTTCCTCGCCGCCGGGGAGCCAGATGGCCTCGGGGAAGCGGTCCCCGTCCTCGGTGACGCGGACGGGCGGACCCAGGCGCCGCGCGACACCGTCGACGTAGTACCGCCAGGCCGCGTGGGCGCGGACGAGGACTTCCGGGTTCTCCTCGGCGGAGTCCGCCTCGATGGCCCAGGGCGAATAGCGGGCCAGCCGCACGGGGTTGAGGAAGCTGCGCCCCTTGCCGTACAACTCGAAGGCGTTGCCGGAGCGGCTGTGCACGGTGAGGACCGAGTTGATCTCGAGGGTGGTGAAGTATTCCACCGACTTCATCCACGCGGCGAGGTCACCCTCGCGTACGGGCGGCCCCGACCAGAGTGCCGGATTCGGCAGTCCTATGAAGAGGGCCGCATCCCTGACCTGGGCCGCTTCGTGTTCGCGCGTGGTCGGCACTGGTGTTCTTCTCCCGCCGGTTGATCGTCTGGTGATCATCTTAAGCGGTCGGCCGGTTCAGGCAGGTCAGCAGATCAGCTGTCCGGTGAGAGCCCGTTCGACGACCGTGGGCGCGGCCGGACTCCGTCAGTGCCTGAGGGGCGGGGGCGGGTGAACCGGAGCGAGCGGAATCCCCTCTTGGTGGAGGACCGAGGGAGAAGTCCATGGCAGGCAAGGCCGTTCCGGCAGCGGGGCGCGTACTGGTGGTGGGGCTCCTGTGCGCCCTGATGGCGGGGTGCGGGAGTACCGCGCGGGGAGGGGCGGCAGGACCTGGGCCCGCGCCCTCCCTCGCGCCGACCGCCGACTGCGGACATGCCGGTCCGCCCACCGACCAGGAGACCGGCGGCCATGCCGGACCGCCCACCGATCAGGAGGCCTCGGGCGGCGCCGGTCCGCCGACCGACGCGGAGATCGGCAATGGGGGCGGCCCCTGCGGGCCCGCGGACTGGTTCGAGATGACCCGGGACTTCCAGGCCTACCTCGTACAGCATCTCACCAAGGCCGACGACGGAACCGTCTCCCATCGGTCCGTACGGGAGACCCGGGTCCGGAAGGCAGGCGCCGTCGGCGAGGCACGGATCACCTTCTACTCCGACTTCACCGACGACGCCCTCAGCCACGGCGCCGCGCTCCGCCTGGCCGGGCTGTTCGCCGACTGGCGGCGCGAGGTCTACGGCGACACGGGCAGCGTGTCGGTCCGGACCACCGAAGGGACGGTGCTCGTCACCCTGCCCTGGTGACCCCGGGCCGACGCTCGTCCCGCACCCCGAGGCGGACCTCCCGCGTCCCCGCCCAGCTCGAAGGAAACGGCCGGTGATCCCGATGTGCCACCCCCGACCGTCCGGCGGTGCGGAGCACCGGTTCAGGAGCCGATGAAGCGGGTGGCGCCCACGAACGGACGGTTCGACAGGGGCTCCTCCCTCACCCTCTCCCCCGTCTTGGGCGAGTTGATCATCATCGGTTCGCCCTGGTCGTTCGTGCCGACGTAGATGCCCACGTGGGTGACGTTGGAGGTGCTGCTGCCGAAGCCCACGATGTCGCCCGGCCGGAGGTCGGCCGGAGACGTGATCCGCTCGCCTTCGGCCGAGCTGGCGGGGGCGGCGCCGCCTCCGGCGTCGAACTGCGGCTGGCTGTCGCGCGGGATGGTGATGCCGAGGGTGGAGTACACCTGGCTCGTCAGGCCGGAGCAGTCGTAGCCGAACCCGGCCGTGCCGGACCAGAGGTACTCCAGGCCCAGGAACTTGCGCGCTTCGGCGACCACGTCGTCGCCGGTCACCCCCGACGTCGGAACCTTCGCGAGGTCGTCGCGCTCGAAGTAGATCGGCGTGCCGTCGTTGGCCCGGGCCTCCACGACGGACGGGGCGCCGGGGACGGGCTTCACGGCGAACTCCGTGTTGAACGAGTACTCGGTGCGCCCCTTGGACGGCGCCCCCGCCGCCAGTGCCTGACGCGAGCGGTAGCCCCAGGCCGTCGGACCGGTGACGCGCTCCGCCGTCGTGCCGGACGGGGCCTTCTTCCGGAGCTTCGTCAGCTGCCGGTCGGGCATCCAGCCGGGGTAGCCGGCCGCGTCCCGGGGCGTGGGCTGGCCGTGGACCACCACCTTGTCCCAGAGCACGCCGTCCTTCGTCGTCGTGTCCACCACGGTGACCCTGCCGCCGTACAGGGCCTGCGTCTCGCCCGGAACGTCTCGGCGCAGGTTGATGTCGTGGGCCATCGCGGCGAACCAGCCCCTGATGTCGACGGGGTTGGTGAGCGCCTTCGCGTCCACCGTCCGCACCTTGTCGGGGCTCTCCCAGATCTGGGCGACGGACACGTCCACGTAGCAGGTCCTGGCTCCCCGGCAGGCGGCCGAGGCCGCCGGAGGGGAGGCGTCCGCGGCGGCGACGTGATCGGTCAGGGGGACCAGGGTCATGAAGGCGCTGACGGCGACGGGAAGCGCGATGTTCGAGAGGGGCATACGACGATTGTCCTGCGCGGGTGACAACAAGCCAGGGACCGATCCGGCCGACCGTGCGGCTGATATCGGACAGGCCGGCGCAGCCCCGTCCCAGCCGTGGGACCTCTTGTGCGCCGCTACGGCGCCGAGCCCGGAACCGCCCTCGTTCACGCGTGAACCCGGGGGCCGGTCAGCCCGGCCGGTGCAGCTCTCCCGCCTCGTGGGCGCGCACGAGGGCCAGGTACTCGGCCGCCAGGCGGTGGCAGTCACCGGGCCACCGCGCGGAGACGTAGTTGCCGTCCGTGACGGTGAAGCCGCGTCCGGGCCGGGCGGCGGTGTCGCGGACGGGCAGCGGCGGGCCCGGGCGGAAGTGGCGCGGATCGGCGAGCGCCTCGGTGACCTCCCGCTGCACGGTGGTGCGGTACGTGCGGTAGTAGCGGCCCAGCCAGAACCGGGTGAGGTTCCACCCGGTCAGCTCCAGCAGGGCCGTCAACGCCGTGGTCCGACGGCCGTGGAGGACCGAGCGCCCGGTGGCGGGATCCTTGGCCCGGGCGGCGAGCAGCACGCCGTGGCAGACGGCTCCCACCGGCAGCCCCCGGGTGAAGACCCGTGCGAACAGCTCCTGGGCGGTGGCGTCCTCCAGGAGCGTCCGCATGCCCGCGGCGTGGCCGCCGGGTACGAACAGGCCCCTGACGGCGGCCGGATCGACATCCGCGTACGAGCAGGGGGCGAGGAAATGGGGGTCCTCGGTCAGCCGCCGGTAGGCGGCGAGCTCGGCGCGGCGGGTCATCAGCCAGGGCGACAGCCAGGAGAAGCCGAGGTCCGTGAGCCTGGGGTCGGCGTACGCGGCCTTCCCGCCCGGGGTCGCGAACCGTACCTGCAATCCGGCGTCCCGCAGTGCCGCCCAGGGCACCGCCGCCTCGGTGGGGTCGTAGTCGCCTGCGGGGAGCAGGAAGAGAATCACGGCGTACTCCTCGGTGTCCGAAGGCCGACCCTAGGAGCGGCCGACGGCCCCGTCATTCACTCCGGCGGCCAACCCGTTGACTCCCCGGACCGGAACCCGGACCGGAGCCCGGGACGGGGCCCGGCAATCGGCCGGCCGACGGTGTTGACGCGGGCGGGGTGCCCGCATTGACTGGCGGTCGTGTCCGTCATCGAGCCGCCCTCCGTCACCGCGTGCTACGCCTTCGCCGTCCTGAGCGCCACGGCCGAGGGCACCGGCGGATCGGGTCCCTGGGCGCTGCCCACGGACCGGCTGGAGTTCGGCGAGATGCGCGCCCTGTGGGACGAGGTCCTCGGCGCCGCGGGCTCCGGCCCGCACACCGGGCTCCTGGTGGGCGACCGCATCAAGCCCGAGGGGCTGCACATCCTCGGCCACCTCGTCCTCACCTCCGCCAGCCTCGCGGAAGCCGCGGAGGCCGCCGAGCGCTACCACCCCCTGGTGAGCCAGGCCGGCACGGTCACCCTCCACCGCCGCGCCGGGGTCGGCCGGGTCTGCTACCGGCCGACCGTGGACCCGGCGGCCATGCACCCCCAGCAGGTGGAGGCGATCGTCAGCAGCATGGTGCGGGCGGGCCGCTGGATCGCGGGCGACGGCTGGGCGCCGCTGGCCGTGTCGTTCACCCACCCCCGCAGGGGCTCGGCGGAACCGTACGCCCACGTCCTGGGCTGCCCCGTCGTCTTCGACGCTCCGGAGACCGCGATCACGGTCGCCGCCGAAGACCTCGACCGGCGCCGCCCCCTCCACGACCCGGCGCTCAACGCCCTGCACCGGGCCTACGCCGACCGGCTCCTGCACCGGCTGTCCGCGGCCGTGACCGTCGCCGGGCGCGTACGGCAGTGGCTGGAGGACGCCGCGCTCGATGACGCGGGACCCGAGGGCCCCGCCAAGGAGCTCAGCCTCAGCGTCCGGAGCCTGCGCAGGGCCCTGCACGCGGAGGGCACGTCGTGGCGCGCGCTCCTCGACACCGCCCGCCACGGCCGGGCCAGGCGGCTGCTGGAGACCACCTCGCTGCCACTGGACCGGGTCGCCCCGCTCGTCGGTCTGAGCGGCGCGACGGCCCTGGTCCGGGCCTTCACCCGGTGGGAGGGCATGCCTCCCGGCGCGTACCGCAGCCGGCACCGGCCCGCGTCACCGGACCCGGACCTCGACGGCTCCGGCGGCCGGTGAGGACCTCACGGGCTCCGGCCACCTGCCGGGCGGCCCCCGCCAGTCAGCGGAGGGCCCGGTGTGGCGGCGGGCGACGTAGGGGGCCGTGCTGTGCGTGTCGGCCCGGTGTGATCCGCCGGATGGGGCACTTCGGAGGCGTCGCCGAACGCGGTACACCGCCGTGTTCCGGCCACTGGGTAGCTTCTCGATCAGGTGCCTCGCGCGTGGACGCCCTCGGGCGCCATGTGACGGCCCGTTGACGACAGCCCCGAGGCGAGGAGAGCGACATGTCCCGACCCATCACCGTGGGAGTGGACGGCTCCGAAGGAAGCGTGGCGGCGGTGGACTGGGCCGCCGAAGAGGCAGCGCTGCGCGGCAACGGCTTGCGGCTCGTGTACGCCACGCGCTGGGCTCAGCACCAGGTGGCGGCGGTGAGGGTGTCGCACGAGGACCGTGCGGGTGAGGCGGAAGACGTCCTCGCGGCGACGGAGCAACGCGTCCGGGCCCGGCGGCCGGAGCTGGCGCTGACGGCGGAGGAGATCGAGGACGCCCCCGCCGGCGTGCTGCTCGCGGCCGCCGCCGAGGCCGAGCTCCTGGTCGTGGGATCTCATGGGCTCGGCAGCGTCCGCGGCTTCATCGTGGGTTCGGTGGGGCAGGAGGTGGTCGGGGACGCATCGCGTCCCGTGGTCCTGGTGCGTCCTGGATACGGGCAGAACGGTGCGCGCGGCTCCTCCGGAGGCGGCCCCCGGAAGGTGGTCCTCGGCGTGGATGTGAGCGAAGCACACGACGCGCCCCTCGATTTCGCGTTCGACTTCGCCGGGCGGCACGGCGTCCCGCTGGAGGTCGTGCACACATGGCACCACTCCTTCCTCCCCCACCGCGCGGCACCCGCCGACGCCGAACTGGCCTCGGCGCTCGCCGACGCCGTGCGCCCGTTCCGGGAGAAGTTCCCCACGGTGGAGGTGTCCGAAGTGTCCGCTCCGGGACGGGCGGCGGAGCACCTCGTCGGGGCCGCGTCGGACGCGAGCCTCGTGGTCGTCGGCCGGCGCAGGGCGGCCAGGGGTTCCCACATCGGAGCGGTCACCCACGCCGTCATCCACCACGCCCCGTGCCCTGTGGCCGTCGTGCCGCACGACTGACGTACGGGGCCCACCCCGCCCGGGGTGGGCCAGGCGGCTTCCGGCGGGCCCGGGCGATCGCCCCGTCCGCCGCCGGCCCTGGTCGGGGATCCCCGGTCAGCGGGGAATCCAGGACCGCGAACGGGCGTTTCCCGCGTATGGGCGATGCATCCCGGTACGACCATGACGAGCGCGGCTACGACCATGACGAGCTCGGCCCGTCCAGTTCGGTGACCGCCCGCGCACGCATCGCTGCCGACCGCGCCGACACCCTCGCGCGGGCGGCCGCGCTGAGCCGCGACTTCGACGGGATCGTCGCGGCGAACGCCCTGATCGCGGTCGACGACGAGCACGACCCCGAAGGAGGCAGCACCGCCTTCGAGCGCGCCCACGTCGCCTCCCTGCTGGAGCGGGCGAGCGAGCACCTGCGAGAACTGGACCGGGCACAGGAACGGCTCGAACAGGGACGGTACGGACAGTGCGAGGGGTGCGGCGGGACCATCCCGCCCGAACGCCTGGAAGTCCGGCCCGCCGCGACCACCTGTCTGCACTGCGCCCAGGCCGATCCCCGCCGGCCCCCGCACCACGCCACGTCACCAGGAACCACGCCCCCTCCCCCGGCACCGGGCTGACCTCACCTGCGGTCGCGGCGCGGCGCGGCGAGCCGGAACCGGCCGCGCCGATCCGCGTCGCACCACCTACACCGAGCGGGGCCGGGGAAAGACGAGCCGCGCGGCGGGGTCGCCCGAGGGCAGAGCGACGGGGCTGGCGCCGTCGTGGTTCCGCGGAGTGCCCTCCACCGGGCGGGTGTGTTCGGCCGCGCGCGCCATCCACTGCCAGATCCCGGACGAAGGACCGGGCGACGCCGTCTCGGACTCGGCGCCGCTGATCCACGTCGTGAGGGAGAACCTGTAGTCGGCGAACCGGCCGCTGGGGCACGTGGACGGGACCACCTCGTGGAACGCACTCGCCGGGAAGAACACGATGCTGTCGTGTTCGGGCTCGATAGTGCGGCAGGATTCCGCCGGCCGGGCCTCGCCGTCGTGGAACGTGGTGTCGTACAGGCGGAGTTGGCCGCCTTCGAAGCCGCGGGGCCTGCCGTGGAGGTAGTACACCGCCGACAGGGCCGTACTGACGTCCCGTACGCGCGAAGCATCGGTGTGGAGGCCGTAGTGGCCCCCTTCGCCGTGAGCCGTCAGGACGGTCAAGGTCTGCGTCAGCACGGCCTGATGGCCGAGGACTTCCCTCACGAGCGGGAGGGAGTCCGCCAGGTGCGCGGCGAAGACGGAACTGGTGACGGGGAGCACGAGGGAGCTGCGCCCCTTGCGGGTGACCTGCCCGGACAGGGGGTCCAGGACGGTTCCCGCGTAGAAGTCGGCCTCCCGGGAGATCGCGTATGCCAGCAGGGAGGCGGCGCGTTCCGCTCCCAGGAAGTTTTCGAAGCGGCAGACCGGCGCCGGCATGACGGGAGACGCTGACCACGGCGAGGAGGGCGGCAGCACATCAGTGCTGATTTCCGTCGGCATGGCCGGTTTCATCGTGTATCCGCTCATGGCCCGGAACCGTAGCGGGGAGCTCCGTATCGCCGAAGGAGCACGCGGGGGCGCACGGGAGTACGCCGCCCCCGCGTCACGTCCTGCCGCGTCGGAGACAGTGCCGCTCTCCCCCGTGCTCCGCGACCGTGCCCGCACTCCGCCCCCGTGTGGTTACGCGGCGGTACGACGACACCCCGTCCGTGATGCGCAGGGCGGACCCTTGCCCCGGCGGTGTTCAGGCCCCGGGACTCCCGCTCCCCCGCTCGACCGGAATCCACAGCTGGGAGTCGGTCTCCGTGCCGATCTCCACCGGCTGCGTCCGCAGGAGTTCCGGGCCCGGCCGGCTGGTGTACGGGTTCGAGGGGAACCACTGCGTGAACACGTCCCGCCACAGCTCCTGGAGGGCGCTCGGATAGGGCCCGTGGTTGTCGAAGACAGCCCAGGTCCCGGCCGGCACGTCGAGGGCGTCGAGGTCCTCGGCGGCCGCGTCGGGACCGGTCACCACGCCGATCCAGTAGTCCACCTCGGCTCCCTCCTCCCGGCTGCCGGTCAGGTACACCACCGCCGACAGGACCCCCTGCGGCTCCCGGTGGACCAGTTCCTTCATCCGTACGACCGCCTGCTCGTCCAGGCCCTCCACGTGCGCCGAGGCGGCCGCGTTGACCCCGTCGTGCACGAGCGGGACCCGGGCCTTCCTGCCGACGACGCGGAACGGCTCCTTCTCCACGATCCGGTACCGCATGGCCGTAGCCCCTTCGACGACGACACGGAAGGACATGCGCGGCTGGGCCGTGAGCACCGCGCCCGTGCGCCGGGCCTCGCCCGGCCCGATGCCGTGCACCGACCGGAACGCCCGGGCGAACGCCTCGCCCGAGCCGTACCCGTACCGCACCGCGACATCGAGCAGCGTCAGCTCCCCGGCCAGCACCTCGGCCCCGGCCAGCGTCATCCGCCGGCGCCGCACGTAGACCGGGAGCGGCATCCCGGCGAGCGCGGAGAACAGCCGGCGGAAGTGGTACTCCGACACCGCGGCGATCCGGGCCACCTCGGCCATGTCGACCTCGCGGTCGAGGCAGGTCTCCAGGTGGTCCAGCGCCTGGTTCAGCCGCTCCAGCACGTGTATCCGTCCTTCTTCCTCGTGTCCCCGCCGCGGGAAGGCCCGCCCCGCCGGCGGGCCCGGCCCGGCGAGCCGTGGCGGCCGGCATCCGAGCCTAGTGCCGTCTGGTGGGCGAATCCGGTCGCACCCGCCCGACAGAACCGGCGCGGGAATTGTCGGGCGGGTAGCCCGGGCGTCGACCGAGGCTTACCGGCATGACTGATATCGAGGGAACGTGCGAGCCGCGGTTCACCGCGGTCCGTGAGACATTCGCGGCACTGCTCGGCAAGGACGACGTGGGTGCCTCGGCGGCCGTCTACGTGGACGGCGAGCCGGTGGTCGACATCTGGGGTGGCTACGCCGATGCGGACCGCTCCACCCGATGGGAGCGCGACACCCTCACCGGCGTGAACTCGACGAGCAAGAACATGAGCGCCCTGTGTGCGCTGGTCCTGGCCGACCGGGGCCGGCTCGACCTGTCCGCGCCGGTGGCCGCCTATTGGCCTGAGTTCGCCGCGGCCGGCAAGGAGAACGTGCTGGTGCGGCACGTTCTGTCGCACACCGCGGGCCTGCCGGACCTGGCCGGGCTGACGGCGGTCGAGGAGCTCTACGACTGGGAGGGCGTGACGGCGGGACTGGCCGCGCAGGCTCCCGAATGGGAACCCGGAACGGCCGCCGGCTATCACGCGCTGACCTTCGGGTTCCTCGTCGGTGAGATCGTCCGCCGCATCACCGGTCGCGGTCTCGCCGAGTTCTTCGCCGAGGAGGTGGCCGCGCCGCTGGGCGCGGACTTCCACATCGGGCTCCCCGCGGAGCATGACCACCGGGTCGCACCGCTCGTCCCGCCGCCGTCCCTGACGGACGAGTACGCCTCCAGCGCACCGCCCGGACCGGACGGCGCACGCCGGGAGTACACCGGTGCCGCGATCCGGGTCAGGGACGTCAACTCCGCGGCCTGGCGTCGCGCGCAGATCCCCGCGGTGAACGGTTTCGGCAACGCCCGGTCCGTCGCCCTCGCCCAGTCGGTACTGGCGAACCGGGGGTCGGCCCGCGGTGTGCGACTGCTGTCCCCCGAGGGCTGTGAGCCCGCGTGGCAGGAGGTGTTCCGCGGCGACGACCGCGTCCTGCGGACGCCGATGTCCTGGACCGCGGGCTTCGGCAGGTTCGGCAATGCCTTCGGCTGGGGCGGCTGGGGCGGCTCGCTGGTCGTGAACGATCCCGAGTCACGCATGACGGTGGCCTACGTCATGAACCAGATGCTCGACCGGGACCAGCAGGAGGACAACCGCGGCATGGAGATCGTCATGGCCGCCTACAGCGGACTGCACTGACGCCGCGAGGGGCGGTCAACGCCCGCCCGTGCTTCCGCCGCCGACCGCAGGATAACGCGGAGCCGGCCCCGACGGCCGGGCGGGCGCAGCGTGTGTTCAGCGTTCGTCGGCCGGGTCGGGTGCGCCCTGTCGGCCGGTCGGGGCGGGGGTGTGCGGCGGGCGGTGAGGGAGGAGCACGGCGGCGGTGAGGCCGATGAGGCCGACGGCTGCCAGGGTGATCATCGCGGCGGCGTACGCGTGGCTGGTGAGGCCGGCGACGAGGATGGTGCCCGCGATCGCCGTGCCGAGGGAGGAGCCGAGGTTGGACACGCTGCGGGACAGGCCCGAGATCTCGCCCTGCTGGTCCTCGGCGAAGCTCGACTGGACGATGTTGACCGACGGGGTGAGCATCACGCCCAGCCCGAGGCCGATGAGGAGCAGTCCGGGCGCGAACGCCCAGGGGTTGGGGGAAGCGCCGACCACGACGGTCAGGACGATGATGCCGGCGATGGTGGTGACGAATCCCGTGAGGATGAGGGTGCGCTGGGCATGGCGCTTGGCGAGGCGTTCGGCTGCGAGGGAGGACACGAGGATGCCGAGGGTGGCCGCCGTGAAGATCACTCCGGTCTGGATCGCGTCGTAGCCGCGGACGACCTGTAGGTAGGAGGCCACGGAGAAGGACACCCCCATCAGGAGCAGCCACTGGGTGTTCTGGGTGACGAGTCCGAGGTTGGAGGTGCGGCTGCGGAACAGGCTCGTGGAGAGCAGTGGTTCCTTGCCTGCCCGTTCTCTGGCGCGGACCCAGCGGAAGAAGGCGAACAGGAAGAGCGCGCCGAGGGCCAGGAGCGCGAGCATCAGCCAGCCGTTGTCGTCGGCGGCCAGGATGCCGGTGACGACCAGGACGAGACCGACGGCGGACAGGACGGTGCCGACGGTGTCGAACGGGCGGGTCGGGTCCGGCGGGAGGGGGTCCTCGATGTGGCGGCTGAGGACGATGATGACGACGATCACGAGGGCCTGGAACACGAAGGCGGCCCGCCAGCCGATCGCGGAGGTGATGAGTCCGCCGATCAGCGGGCCGGCCGCGGCGCCGATGCCTCCGAGCGCCATGATCGTGCCGAATGCGCGGGCGCGTGAGGTCATGTCCGTGAAGAGCAGCGTGGTGAGGATGTAGACGGGCGGGATGAGCAGGGCCGTGCCGACGCCTTCGAGGATCGAGTTGCCCAGGATGAGGACGCCGAGGCCCGGTGCGGCGGCGCTGATCAGCGCGCCGACGCCGTAGACGACGAGGCCGGTGAGCAGGCACCGTTTGCGGCCGTAGCGGTCGGTCAGTTTGCCGCCGGGGATCATCAGGGCGGCCATCACCAGCAGGAAGATGGTGATGGCCACCTGGACGCCCTGCACGGTCGTGTCGAGGTCCTCGCTGATGTCGTTGATCATCACGTTCATGTTGGAGCCGGCGAAGCTGCAGATGAACTGGGCGAGGGCGAGGGGGGCGATGACCCGCCGCAGGGCGGCGGGTGTGGCCGGGGCGGGGTCAGCCATCGGCGCCGCCGCGTTCCGCCTTGTCGAGCTGCTCGTCGAGGGCGATGGCCGCGGCCACCAGGGCGAGGTGCGTGAACGCCTGGGGGAAGTTGCCCATCTGCTCGCCGGACGGGCCGATCTCCTCGGCGAACAGGCCGACGTGGTTGGCGTAGGTCAGCATCTTGTCGAAGGCGTAGTGGGCCTGCTGGAGGCGGCCCGAGCGGGCCAGTGCCTCGACGTAGAGGAAGCTGCAGAGGTTGAAGGTGCCTTCGGAGCCGCGCAGTCCGTCCGGGGAGGCCTCGGGGTTGTACCGGTAGACGAGGCTGTCGCTGACGAGCTCCTGGTCCATGGCGTCCAGGGTGCTCAGCCAGGCCGGGTCCGTGGGAGAGAGGAATCCGACGCGGGGCATCAGCAGCAGGGAGGCGTCCAGGACGTCCGTGGCGTAGTGCTGGACGAAGGCCTGCCGCTGCTCGTTCCAGCCGCGTTCGACGATCTGCCGGAACACGGCGTCGCGCGCCTGCGCCCAGCGGGTGGTGTCGGCGGGCCGGGAATGGAGGGTCGCGAGTTTGATGCCGCGGTCGAAGGCGACCCAGGTCATGAGGCGGCTGTAGGTGAATTCCTGCTGCCCGCCGCGGGTCTCCCAGATTCCCTCGTCGGGCCGGTCCCAGTGGTCGGTGAGCCAGTCCAGCACGTCGGCGAACGTCTTCCAGCCGCGGATTCCGCCCATCTCCCCGGCCTGGGACAGGGCGTCGGCGGCCTCGCCGTAGATGTCGAGCTGGATCTGGTCGGCGGCCGCGTTGCCCGCCCGTACGGGGGCCGAGCCCTCGTAGCCCTCCAGGTGGTCCAGGATCTCCTCGGTCAGATGGGGGTTCCCGTCGATGCGGTACATGATCTGGAGGGGCTCGCCCGAGGCGGTGCCGCCGGCCTCCAGGCGCTCGCGCATCCAGCGGCGGAAGGCCGCGGCCTCCTTGGTGAAGCCGAGGTCGGACAGGGCCCTGACGGCCAGGGAGGAGTCACGGACCCACGTGTAGCGGTAGTCCCAGTTGCGCTCGCCGCCGATCTGTTCGGGCAGCCCCATGGTGGCCGCGGCGATCGGAGCGCCGGTGGGGGCGTAGGTGAGCAGCTTGAGGGTGATCGCGGAGCGGTTGACGATGTCGCGCCACCGGCCGCGGTAGGTGGAGGAGCGCAACCAGCCGTGCCAGAACGTCCGGCACGCTTCCAGCTCCGCCCGGATCTCCTCGGCCGCCAGCTCGGCCGGGGCGGCGGCGCCGCTCGCGTCGGAGGTCAGGACCACGGCGGCGGTCTGCCCCGCGGTGAGGGTGCAGCGGGCGGTGAGGTCGTCGTCGTCGGGGTGGAGCACGAAGGGGCCGGCGACCTGTAGGTGCAGGTCGGTGCCGGGGCCGTGGAAGACCGCGGCCGCTTCGCCGGTCCGCTCCAGGGTGTGCGGGGCTCGCCCGTAGTCGAACCGCGGCCGGCAGGTCAGGCGGAAGTCCATGCTGCCGCGCACCACCCTCACCACCCTCACCAGGCGGTGGCGGTCCGTCGGGCCGCCGGTCAGGGGGGTCATGAAGTCGGCGACCTCGCCGACGCCGCCCGGCGCCATGAAGCGGGTGACCAGGACCGCGGTATCGGAGAGGTAGAGCTGGCGGACTACCGGCTCCTGCCCGCCGGGGAGGTGCGCGGCCAGCCGGCAGTAACCCCCGCGTTCGCTGTCGAGCAGCGAGGCGAACACGCTGGGGGAATCGAACCGGGGCGTGCACCACCAGTCGATCGTCCCGTCCGAGGACACCAGCGCGGCCGTCTGGAGGTCACCGACCATTCCGTGGTCGGCGATCGCCGGGTAGGCGCTCATGAGGATCTCCCGTCGTCGTTGGAGCCGTGGCGGCGTCCGACAGGACGGGAACACCGGGGCGTGTCCTCGGGAATCATCCGGACGTGGAGATCCGGACCCGAGTACGTCCCGCCACCCTGGGACGGGGGCCGCCGATCCGGCCGCCCGATCACACCTCCGGCGAGATGTGCCTCCTACTACGCCCGCACCGAACCCGGCCCGCCATGCCCGCAGGCGCATTCTGCCCGCAAATGTCCGGCAATGGCCGGATGCCACGCGGTGACCACCCGGGGCGACCGCCGCGCACCCTGCCGCGCTCGCCGCGCGGAGGCCGAGGAGAGGACCGCTGGCGCGGGGCCGGAAAGGGGTGGTGGTGCGGGGCGGGCTGGTCGAGGATCTCCGGCTATGGATACGACGTGGACGCGTGCGCGTGTGGTGGTCCCCCTCGCTCTGGTGGCGGGGGCTGTTCTGGGGGCCTTGGGCCCGGCCTTGACGCGGCCGAGGGGGGACGGCGGGAGGGAGGCTGTCGGCGGAGCGGCGGGGCACGTCCTGCACTTGGTGGCGAGCGCGGGGTGGTCCTGGGCGGCTTTCGCGTTCGCGATCGGGCTGGTGTGCCGGTCGTGGAAGCGGGCGGTGTGGTTGGCTCCGGCCGCGCTGATGGTGGCGGTGGCCGCCTACTACCTGGTGAAGCTGGGGCAGGGCGAGTTCCGGGTCTTCGATATGGCGGCGGGGAGCCGGCAGGTGGAGTCGTTGCCCGTCGACTGGGCCGGCTTCATCGGGCACGCGCTGGCGTGGTGGGTGGCGGCCTGCGTCTTCGGCCCGCTGCTGGGAGGGGCCGGAACCCTGGCGCGCCGGCCGCATCTGCGCGGACTCGCCTTCCGCCTGATCGTCCCGTTGATCGCGATGATCGACATGAACCTGCGCCTGCCCGGGGACCCCGAACTCGACGGAGCCGTCGCCACCGGCACCTGGACCGCCGTACGGTTCGCGGCCGTCGTCGCCTGTGCACTCCTGACGGCCTGGGCCCTCCACACCGGCATCCGCGCGCGCCGGACCGCCCGGCCCTGAAGGGGCAGTTCGCGTGCACGCGCCCGCAGGCCTGACCGGGACCGGCCGCGCCCGGCGAAGCCCCGGGTACGGCGGCAGGGCCCGGACCGCGCGTCGCGGTCCGGGCCCTGCCCCGTGCGGCGCCGCTCTGCGGCGGCGGTGCGTCAGCTCTGCGCGGTGTCCTCGCTCGCCTGCGCGGCCTCCTCGGCCGCGCGCGCCTTCTCGCGCATCTTGCGCACCAGCTCCGCCTTCTGGTCGGCCGCACCCTGGCGGTCGCGGTTGCGGTGCGGACCGTTGTTCTGCCGTTCGGCGCGGGACAGCTTCTTGCGCTGGCCGCCGCCCTGGCCCACGGGGTTGTTGATGTTCTTGCTGTCGGTCACGGGTTCTCCCGGTAATGATGCGAAGTGATCCAAGGGTTCATCGGCGCGCGTGTCCGCGGGTGGTCTCCGGTCAGCGGCGGCCGGTGGCCAGGATGACGAGGAACTGGCCGCCGCCGGCCTGGATGTCGGCGGTCACCGGCATGCCCGGTACCAGTCGGGAGAAGCGGTCCACCAGCCAATCCGCCGCCTCTTGGGCGTCCTTCCTGGTCGGACAACGGCCCACCATCTCGCGGCCCCCCTTGCGCTCCAGCCTCTCGGCAACGGCGATCAGCGGCGCGGGTTCGACGACGTACAGGCGCTCCGGCCAGGCGATGACCACCTTGACCGCACCCTTGCGGGTGTTGCACCCGCGGTGTGCGAGCCGCTCGGCGACCTTGGCCTTCCGGTCGGCGGTCCGGCTGTCGACGCTGGGCCCCCGCGGGTCGTTCACCGACTCGTCGGGATCGACCGGCTCGTCACACACCCAGCACCGCCAGCCGTCACGCTCTGCTACATCATCAAGGAGACTCATCCGAGCAAAGTTACCCGCCCGGCCGCCACCCGCGTACCAGGGTGTGATCGCGTAGGGTCTTGCGGACCCGCGCGGGCGGGTCACACGTGTCGGTGAGGGGGGATCGTGGCAGGTGAACGGCTTGACGCGGAGTGGGTCCGGTCCTGGTGGGAGCAGGCCGATGCGGCGCTGACGGAGCTGATGCGGTCCTTCCTCCCGGCGCACGGCTTTCCACCCGGCCAGAACTCCGTGACGCTCGCCACCGACGACAGCCACCGGGCGACGGACGCGCTGGTGGACCTGACGCCGATCCCCTCCGACCTGACCACGCTCTACTGGGTGATCAGCGAGGCTTCCCTGCCCGATGTCGACAGCGGGTACTTCGTCCACTCGCCCGCGAAGACCGCGGAGGACTTCCGCGCGTACGGTCCCGCTCCGATCGCCGGCGAATGGATCGCGCTGGTCTTCGCCGGCGACGGCGGGGGCCACCTGTTCGCGATCGGAGACAGTGGACGGGTCTGGAAGTCCACCACGGCGTCCTGGTTCGACGACTTCGAGCTCGCCGCGGCCAGCTTGCAGGAATTCCTCGAACAGCTCGGCCGACGGATCGCGAACCAGCCCTGATCACGGCCGCGACGGTGGGACCCAGTCCCGGGTGAGCCGCCAGGTGGTGCGGGTGACTTGCACGGGCCCAGTACGTGCGCAGCGGCGCCCCGCTCCCGCGATGCGCGGGAGCTGGGCGCCGCTGCGTGATGGTGTCCTCAGAGCAGGGCGACCGAACTCGCCCGGTCGTTCATCGCGTCCCCAACGTACGAGGTCGACTGCTGGTACTCCTGTTGGATACCGGAGGTGTTGGGGGCGTCCCACAACTCCAGCCAGCAGGACAGCGTGGTCAGCGAGCTGACGGAGTTGTTCCAGGTGCCTTCGAGGTTGATCTGGGCGTCGCGGCCGTTGCCGCTCTGGCAACCGCTGCCGCCCGTCAAGACCAGGGCGGAGCCACCGTAGTTCGAGTCCGTGTAGACGACGCCGAGCTGCGCGTCCTGCGCCCCGGCGGTGTCGGCGGAGGCCTTGAGACGGTCGGCCAGCTTCTGGTCGATGTGCTTCGCCGACAGCGGCGCGTCGGTGATCCGTCCGTGAGTGGAGGCGGTGATCGCCTCCTGGAAGGTGCCGTAGCACCGCATGCTGCCTGAATCGATGTTGAGCACGCAGTTCCTCGGGGCGGGCGCCGCGTTCGCGGTGGCGGCGCCCGTACCCAGGGCCAGGATGGTGGTAGCTGCTGCGATGGCGATACGTGACGTACGAGCAAACATGGGTCACTCCGGTCTCGTGGAGGTTCTACCAACACGGTGGATGCTTCCCGCTCCGTTCCGCATGAGCCAGGGGCACATTCGGCCAGGGTCGGTGTATGCGCCATGTGTTGCTGCGGGCCGGTGGGTGATGCGCCTCGCCCTGCCTGCTTCATGACCTGCCGTGACACGTTGGGCGGTCATCGGCCGGAGCCCGGAGCAGAAGCCGGATAACCGGCGCGAACTGTTCGAAGCCACGCCTTCCGGACCGTCGCCTACGGAAAGGGCCGGAACCGGTCGGGCAGGGCGCTCACGTCACCAGGTGGAGCGATGTCTCCGCGATGCCCAGCCGTACGCTCTGGCCCCAGGTCAGTGCCAGGGCGTCGCCCTCCATCCCGTCGCCGAAGACCACGATCCGGTCCGACTCCACGGTCAGCCGCAGTCCCTGCCCCCGCCCCAGCTCGCCGGCGACCTTCGTCGTTCCGGTCGTGGGGGACGGCCAGGCCTCGCGTACGAACCACAGGAGCCGCCGGTCACAGGGTGCGGGCAGCCCCTCCAGGCTGCCGCGTTCCAGCCAGAGGGAACGCAGCCAGCCGGTGGCGCCCGTGCCGGTGCCGACCAGCACCCCGGAGGACGCCTGGGCCTCGCCCGGGCCCTCCTCGCCCTCGGAGCCCAGGCGGTAGCGGGCCGTCTGGTGACCGGGCGAGCCCAGGTAGATCTCGTTCAGCGCGACGAGGCGCTGGGTGTCGTCGGCGACGGCCTCGACCATGGTCAGCTCCTCCGCCCGGCCGCCGGCGGTCGCCGCACGCAGGAGCGCGGGCGCGTCGGCGCAGCGGTGACGGACCAGGACGCCGGGGTTGCGCCCGGGGTCGGTGTCGATGCCCACCACCGGCTGTCCGTGCAGGTACTTCGCGGTGTTGGCGACCAGGCCGTCCTGGCCGACCACGACCACCACGTCCTCCGGGGCGAACAGGAAGCGGTCGAGGTCGGCCCGTTCCACCCGGGAACTGCGCCAGGTGAGCGGTACCGCCGCCGCCACCTCCCGCAGCGCCTGACGCGTGCGGTCGTGGCGGCGGACCACCTCGTCGATCGACCGGCCCCGGCTGGAAAGGAAGAACGCGGCCTGCCCGTGCGTCCCGTGCCGGGCGAGCAGTTCCTCGTACTCGGTCCTGCGGTGCACGACCACGGCCCGCGGGGCCAGACTCACTCGCCCGAGCCGCCTTCCGGACGTCCGAGCCTGGTGAGGAGCCCGGTGAGGACGTCAGGAGAGAGCGTGATGCTCTCGATCCTCGGCAGGTTCTCCGCCAGCCGGGTCGCCGCCAGGGCGTGCAGCGTGCCCGGGCCGGCTTCGTCGTGCACGCGGAGCCAGGCCGCCTGGACCTCGGCGCGGGCCGCGCCCGTTTCGCGCGCC
Source organism: Streptomyces sp. NPDC044704 (assembly GCF_056433525.1). Lineage (NCBI taxonomy): Bacteria > Bacillati > Actinomycetota > Actinomycetes > Kitasatosporales > Streptomycetaceae > Streptomyces > Streptomyces sp. NPDC044704. The sequence continues at coordinate 802,650 of NZ_JBWKGY010000001.1, read as the reverse complement.
GCCTCGGCGTCCGCGCGGGCCAGGCGGACCTTGCGGGCCGCCTCGGTCTCGGTCCGTACGCCGTCCGCCGCCGCCTTCTCCTCGGCTTCACGGCGGGCGTTGGTGCCGCGCTGGTCGATCAACTCTTCCTCGCGTCGCGCCAGTTCGATCTGGCTGGCCAGCTCGTTCTCGGCGATGGCGCGTTCACGCTCGACGGCGACGGCCCGCCGTTCGTAGGTGGCCCGGTCCGCTTCCTGCTGGATCTGCTCACGGGCCGGGGTCCGCAGCGCGCGCTCGACCTCGGCCTCGGGGCGGATCGCCACGACCCGTACGGCCACCACCTCGATGCCGGTGGCCGGAAGCCTGGGCTCGGCGGCGAGACCGGTGGCGACCCGCTCCCGTACCGAGGCGACTCCGTCCACCAGGGCGACGGCCAGCGGAGTCCGGGCCAGTACGTCGAGCGTGTGCTGCTGCGCGGTCTCGGTGAGGAGCGTGGCGATCTGCTCCAAGGGCGCGCCGCGCCAGCTTCCGGTGTCCGGGTCGACGGAGAAGTCGAGCCGGTCCGCGGCCTCGGCCGGATCGCTGATCCGGTAGGTGACGGTGGCCTGCACGGCGACGTCCTGGAAGTCCGACGTGCGGGCGTGGAACGCCATGGCCAGTTCCCGGTCATCGACCGGGACTTCGGACAGCGCGGCCGACAGCGACCGGTACCAGAAGCTGAGCCCCCGCCCGTCGTGGACGAGTCGGCCGCGCTTGTGGTGGCGGATGTGGGTGGTGGGCGCTGAGCGCAGATGGCGCCAGCCGAAGCGCCGGGTGATGTCGGCCATGGCTTACTCCCTTGATTTCGTCAATGCGACGATAATCAGCCATGCCAATATCGTCAAGAGGACGAAAAGGGGAAAGGGGTCTTTCGGGGCGGCGTCGCCGACGGGCGGGCCGGTCGCCGTGGCCGGGACGATGCCGTGCACGTGGCGCCGACCGGAATGAACCGGGGCGACGGGCTGTTGGCAGCACAAATGACCGATGATCTTATGAGGCCCGGTGGGGTCCACCCGCTGCTGGCCGGCCGATTCAGCCCGTACACGTTCGACCCGTCGGCCGGAGTCGACGACCGTACCCTTGATCTGTTGCTCGAAGCGGCCAGGTGGGCGCCCTCCGCCGGGAACTCCCAGCCGTGGGGGTTCCTGCCGGTCAGGCCCGGTGAGCCGGATTACGAGCGCGTGGTGCCCCGCCTTGCGGCCAGCTCCGCCCGGTGGGCCATGGACGCGAGCCTACTGATCGTCACGTTCACCCGCCGGTACTCCGACGACTCGGAAACCCTCTACTCCGAGTTCGCCGACTACGACCTCGGTCAGGCCGTGGCCCACCTGACCATCCAGGCACAGGCGATGGGACTGTCGTCCCACCAGTTCCGCGCCTTCGACCTCGAGGCCCTCACCAAGGAACTCGACCCGGATCCGGGCTGGGCGATCGTTTCCATGATCGCCGTGGGCAAGTCCTCCGACGCCCCTCCAGCCGTACGGGCACGGCGCAGCACTGCCGAACTCCGCTCGGCTCCGTGGTCCACACCGTCATAGAACGCGAAGCGGTGCGCCGGACCGTCCGGATGGAGGCCGGCCAGAAGGCGCGCACGGCCTACCCTCGGACCGACCCGCAGACGGATTTCCAGCCCTCCTTCCAGCCTTCGACAACGGCCGCACCGGTCACGGCAGTTGCGGGGCTGGGCGCGGGTTCCCGCGCGGCAGCGCGGACGACGGCGACGGCCTCGTCGGCGCCCGCCCGGTCGGCGACGGACCGGTGGGACCTGGTCTCCGACGAAAGCGGGCGCCGGGCCCTGCGGGCTCGCCGGAAGGCAGCCCCACCACTGCCGTCGTCACCTACGAGGCTGCTCTGTTGCCCTTGGGACGAGACCGTGTGACGCCGATGATCAGCGACGAACCCAGTGCGAGCGCTGTTCCCGCCGCGCCGAGGGTCCAGGTCGCAGCAGCGTCCGTGCCGGTCTCCGCGAGCCGTCCACCTGTCCTGTCACCCGACCGACCGCCCATCGGCATACCCCCGCCACCGGTCCCGGCACCAGGAGCAACCGCGCCGGGGTCGGGGGCACCAACGCCGCCGCTCTCCTGGTCGTCACCTGTCTCACCGCCGGGTCGCTCGGCTCCCGGTTCCTCGACTTCCGGTTCCTCGACTCCGGGTTCTTCACCGCCCGGCTCCTCACCGCCCGGCTCCTCACCACCGGGCTCTTCCCCGCCCGGCTCCTCACCGCCCGGTTCCTCGCCGCCTTCAGGTGCGACGATCTTGGAGGCCGCCCACTCCGACAGGCTGTCGTCGCCGATCATGGTGGCGGTGACGAAGAAGTTGATGAGCGGGGCCTTGTCCGTGAACGCGAGGCGGACCGGCACATCGGTCCGGGCCGCCGGGAAATCGAAGAGCGCGCCGGGCAGCACCATGTCGAGGTCCCCGAGGTCGGGATCGCTGACGAGGGGGGCTTCCCGCCACACACCGCCCGCGAAGAACTGGGCGCGGACATCCCGTCCCGGGATCAGATCCCCTTCGTCGACCACGTTGAGGGTCAGCTGGATGTCGTGTCCTCCCCGGGGCTGTCCTGAAGCATTGGTGACGACGACGGAGAACCCGCCCCACCCTCCCCCCGCCACGAAGGAATCCGGGACCCCTTCCGTGTGGGCCGTCAGGCCGTCCACCGCCCGAGCGGCAGGAGCCTGTGACGGATCGTTCACCCTGCCCGTGGCATCGCCCGGGGCCGGCAAGCCCGCCGACGGCTCAGCCCTCTCGGTCGTCTCGGCCACCGGCGCCCCGACTGGGGGCGTGCCAGCCACGAGTTGACCGACCGGAATCCCGCCGACGGCCGGTTCACCGATCGCGGGGCGAGTCGGCCGTGGTTCCGTCGCAGGCACCTCGACCTCATCCTCATCCTCGACCGGGGCGCTCTCCCCGGGAGTCGGAGCGGCGCCGACGGGAAGGTCCGGGACGGAGACCGCCGGACGGCGAACCTCATCCGCCGTCGCCGAACCCGCCATCAAAGCCGTGGGGCCGACTACAGAGGCAGCGGCGAGAACAGTCATACGTTTCAGATTCACAGGAGCTGTCGATCCTTCACATCCGCGGGTGCAGTCCTGTAAGCCTCACAAGCCCCCGTATAGCCCGGTAGATCACATTCCTCCATGACCCCATAAAAATGGCCTATACCAGGATTGGTCCCCCACTCCGATCCCCTCCCCGGTACGGTGACGCCCATGAGTGGTGGGCAGCCGAACCTGGACGAGATCGAGGCGTGCTTCGTCGCCTTGGCCGAGGGGCACATGAGCCGTGAAGCGGCTGACCGATGGGCCGGGCGGTGGGTCGTCGACGACACGCTCGACTGGGACGAACTGTCTTGGTGGGCACTGGGTCTTCTCTACGGCATCGATCTGCGACCGGGGCCCGGGGAGCCGTACCTGCACGACGACGAACAAGTACGGCGATGGCTAGAGGAGTTCCGGCGCCGCGCCGGGTGACACAGCGTCTGCTTCCAGGGCTTCGACTCGCTGCATCCGAAGCCCAAGGGTGGCCGGCCCAAGGTGTTCGCGCCGGCCAGGCCGTCGGACACGGGCAGTCCGCCGCTCACCGGTGGCCGCCCGGTGGCCACGGGCTCGGCGGGAGTTGGGCGGCCAGGAGGGTCAGGCCGCGGCGGAGCCGGCGGAAGTAGGTGGCGCGGCTCAGGTGCAGGCCGTGGGCGATCTGGTGGTGGGTGCGCGACCGACCCAGGTAGTACGCGGCCAGGATGGCGCCCGCCTCCCTGTCGGTGGAGGCCGAGGAGGCGGCGAGGGCTGCCACGCGGTCGGTCAGCCAGGCGCGCAGCCGGGGCGGGGACGACAGATCCGGCAGGGCCAGCAGGGGGCTCCCGGCGAGGCCTCCCGGGTCCCGGAGCCCGGCCAAGGCCCGGCCGACCAGGGCCGGCAGGTCCCGGCCCGTCAGGGCCGCGAGCCCTGCCCCGGTCGGGGGTACGGTCCCGGGGGGAACGCCAGGGCCGGTGCCGACGCGGCGGATCCACCCGGCGAGGCCGGTGGCGGTGAACTCCTGGCTGTAGACCTCCGGGCGGCGCCCGCACCGGTACACGTCGTCCCGGATGCCGCCGTGCCGGCGGAAGCTCAGCGCGTGCAGCAGGCTCTGGTAGTCCGGGCTCGCCGTGGAGACGAGGAGGTGCCCGGCGAGGGTCGCCTGCACCAGGATGTGGCGCAGCATCTGCGCGTGCGCGCCCGCGTCCGCACCGTACGCCGCCCCCAGGAACAGCCCGGGCCCGCCCCCGGCCGGCGGTCCGCCGCCGGGGCTGCCACCCTCGCCGGCATCCTCGTCGGCCGCCGGCCGGGGTGCGAGGAGGCCGGGTGCGTGCTGCTGGAGCAGCGGTTCGATGCCGTCGGCGGTGTCCGGGCCGACGGGTACGAGGGCGGCCAGCGCCACGGCCGCCCCGTCGCAGTCCCGGGCCAGGTGGAACGCGGCGGGGGCCGACGCCAGCCAGCCCTCCGTGACCCGCTCCGAACGCCGTGGGTCGAAGCCGTTGCGGACCGCCCAGCGGCGCATCAGCCGTCCGATGTCCTCGGCGTCGCCGGAGCGGGCGGGCCGGATCAGCGCATCGTCCTCGACCGGCGGGAACAGTGAACGCCGCAGGGCGGGTTCGCCGGACAGGAACAGCCCCTGCTCCACGATCCGGGCCTGATCGCGCGGGTCCCGGCGTTCGGTGAGCAGCGTCTGCCGGTACCCGGCCGCGCGCGTCCGGACGTCCCGGTGGGCTTGCGGCCTGCGCCAGGCGTAGGCCAGTTCGAACAGCGACCGGTACGGTTCGCGCACCGCCAGTCCGAGCGGCCCGCGCCGGACCACGCTCAACGCGGCCAGCGCGGAGAACACCTCCGGCCCCGCGGTGAGCAGCCGCTCGTCCCCGGCGCCCACGGTGGCCAGCAGCCGCAGCGCGTGCCGGTCCCGGCCGCCGGGCCGCGGCCGCTCTCGGTCGAGGAGCCCGAGCACCTCCTCCGCCACCGCGTCGGCGACGGCGCCGGGCGCGTCGGCGGGGGTTCCGGCGAGGAGTTCCCGGGCGGCCAGGACGGCCGGCAGCGGGTGCCCGCCCGCGAGGCGCACCGCCAGCGCCACCGTCTCCTCGTCCTCCAGACCGGCCGCCCTGACGAGGTCCTCGACGTCCTCGGCCGGCCACGGCCGCAGCGGTACGAGGGACGGCGCGTACCGGTCCGCCCAGCCGGGCAGCCCCCGCAGCGGCCGTCGGCTCACCACCAGCACCGACGGCGCCCCCGATGCCCATCTCCGCCGCCCCGAGGTCCCTACGAACCCCCCGGCGCCCAGCAGAGCCGGGGGCCCCGGAGCGTCGAAGGGGCGGGGCTCCGCCAGCGCCTCGGTCACGGCCTCGGCCTGGCCGGGGCCGTCCACGCTGTCGACCAGCAGTACTCCGCCCCCAAGTGCCCCGTCCCCCTCCGCTGCCCGGGCGAGCAGCCCCCGTACCCGCTCCGCGGCGGCGGGGGCCGGCAGCCCGCACAGGTCGACGCGGGCGGCCACGGGCAGCCGGCCGGCCAGTGTGCTCTTTCCGCTGCCGAGGGGGCCGCAGAGGTTGACCACGGAGTGCGAGGCGAGGGCGGCTGACAGGGCGCCGAGGCCCGGGGGGATCTTCACGGTCCCCGGACGATACCCATCCGGCGGCCGACCGGGTCAGCGGTCAACCAGCCGAACCTTGGCTGGAGTTGATACCACCGTGAGACTCCGCGACAGCGGCCCGCGGCTAGGGTCGCAATGACCGCGGGGCCCCGGCGGCGCACGTTCCTGCACGGCCACCACCTACCCGAATGGAGCCCGGAGTGAAGCTGGTTCGATGGCTGTCGACCACGGCCACCGCCCTCCTCGCCGCGACCACCCTGCTCACCGCGCCCGCCGCGGCGAGCAGCACCGCGAGTGCCACCGCGGTCACCCCCGCGCGCACCACCGCCGCCCCGGCCGCCGCATTGGCGCCCACCGCCCCCAAGTACTTCCTCGGCACCGGCTACGGCCCGTACAACATCGCCGTCGATGCCGCCTGGAACACCGCCTACGCGGCCGCCGTGAACGAGGGCTACCAGACCTCGCGTTGCGCCCGCTCGGCCGGCCCGGCCGCCAATCCGATCGGCGGCAACGGCTACTACCAGGTGCTCGTGGAGATCTACTGCAGCGTGCCGCCTCCGCCGGGCTCCGGCCAGATCACCGGCGTCCACTCGGGCAAGTGCGTCGACGTCAAGGGCGGCAGCCTCAAGGACGGCGCCCCGATCCAGCTGTACCAGTGCAACGGAACCGATGCCCAGGCCTGGCGGCTGGAGAGCGACGGCACCGTGCGCGCCCTCGGCCGCTGCATGGACGTCCAGTACGCCAAGACGGAGAACGGGTCCCACATCGGGCTCAACACCTGCCACCAGGGCCTGAACCAGAAGTGGGAGCTGCTGCCGGACGGCTTGCTGCGCAGCGTCCACTCGGGCAAGTGCCTGGACGCCCTCGGCTGGGCCACCGGCAACGGAACCCGCCTCGGCATCTGGGACTGCGCCCCGCAGCACACCAACCAGCAGTGGCGCGGCGCCCCCCTGGGCACCTGATTCCCCGCACCACCACCCGCCCCGCCTCCGTACGGCCCCCGGTACCCGGTCCGTACGGAGGCGGGTCCGTGCCACCGGTCCGGCAGGTCGTGAGGGCCGCAAGAAGGTCGGGACTACTTGTCGCAGGCGATGCCGTCGCCGTCCTTGTCGAGGGCGGACCGGTAGCCGGGCTGTCCCTTGCGGATGGGCGCCGCACCGGCCGCCTTGGCTGCGTCGCAGTTCTTGTAGGAGGCGCTTCCGCCCCCGCCGGTACCGGAGGTCCCCGTCTCCGCCTTGGGCGTGGCCGGGGCCCGTGTCGCCTCGGCGTGGAGGCGGGTGCCGGTGGCTGCCGGGCAGGTGCTGCCGGGCGCGACGAGGTGGAGGGTGGCGTCGGCGGGCGCCGCTCCGGCTTCGGGGCTCTGGAAGCAGACGCCCCAGTCGCGGTGGTACGAGGCGAGCGGCACATCGGTGTAGACGCTCAGCGCGCTGACCTTGGCCACCCCGGCGCCCTTGAGGGCCTTCTCGGCCTGATCGAACGGCATCGAGACCACGGTGGGCAGCGCGGGAGCCGCGCTCTGCGCCGCGGCCTTGCCCGGAGCGGCGGCGGAGGAACCCGGCGAGGCCGTCGCGGCGTTGGCCGCCCCGGCCTTGGCGTCGTCGGCAGCCTTGTCGTCGCCGCCGCCGGAGAACAGCACGATCAGGAACCAGAGCCCAGAGAGCACGGAGGCGACGATCTTCTTGCCTTGCGTCCACCGGGTCATCCAGGCCAGCGCGATCCCGAGCGGGGGCAGCAGCACGAGCGCGGTGATGATCACTGCCGTGCGCTGCCACCAGCGCCGGACGGGCTGCTGGGGGTAGGGGGCGTGTTGAGCAGGCGGCGAATACACGGTTCTCCTGGTGACGGTGTGACAGATGTTGAGACTGCAACCATTTTTGATCATGGCGTCGACGCAGGTCCGGTGCGGGGCGAAGCCGGCGGCGGATCGCGCACGGCCCGCCCCCGCTCAGCCCCGGACGGGATTCGCCTCACGGACCCATCGCCCAGCAGAAGAGCGGACCGTCCGTCAGGGGCTGACGCACACTGCGTCGGCAACAGTCAGAGCGAGCTCGGGGCAGACGCGGGGGCGACCGCGAGCGGGATCGCGGTGGCGAAAGTGCCGCCGTGGCCGACGGAACGCTTGACGATGGACATCGAGTCCCCCCTTGATGCGCCGTTACTGCGTACACCCAACGTTAGTTGATGAATACACAACGGCAGTTGAACACATGGGCCCGCCGTGATCAACCTTCCGGAGCCCTCATTCCCCACCGAAAAGGCGCCAGATGGTCCCCTCAGCATGTAAGGCGGCCCGTCAAGCCATCACTTCACCCGCCGACTCGGCGGATCCTCAGTCGAGGCAGAACTCGTTGCCCTCGATGTCCTGCATCACGATGCAGGACTCGTTCTCGCCATCGGCACGCATCGTTCGCACGTGTACCGCGCCGAGCGCCACCAGCCGGGCGCATTCGGCTTCGAGCGTGGTCAGGCGCTCCTCACCCACGAGTCCGGTGCCGGCCCGCACGTCAAGGTGCAGCCGGTTCTTGACGACCTTCCCTTCGGGTACGCGCTGGAAGAGCAGGCGCGGGCCCACACCCGAGGGATCGCTGCACGCGAAGTAGATCACCTGGTCCTCAGGCGGCAGTGAGCGATGGCAGTCCTCCCACGTGGCGAACCCCGTCGGGATCGGAGGTGTGACGTACCCCAGCACCTCGCACCAGAAGCCGGCGAGACGCGCGGGTTCCGCACAGTCGAAGGTCACTTGGAACTGCCTGATCGTGGACATCGGCGCACGATAACAGGGTCTCTGAGATGGGGCGGGGCACTCGGTCGGCTCAACGCAACCAGGCACTCCTCCGCGCTCCGTGCCAGGCTCGACAAGAATCGATCGCCCCCACCACACACAACGAGGAGTACCACCCTCATGGGCATCAAGGACGAAATGCAGGAGAAGGCTCAGAAGGCCAAGGACAAGCTCCAGGGCAAGCAGGACGAAGCCTCCCAGCGGGGCCGCACCGAGCAGGACCGCCTGCGCGAGCGCGCCGACGAAGCCCGTCAGAGCGGCCAGAAGTCCTTCGACGACATCCAGGACGACCTGGACGACCGCCGGTAGCAGGACGAGGTCCACGGCACCGGAGCCCGCATCCCCTGAGGGATGCGGGCCACAGCCGCGTCCGCCGCAGCAGCCTCGGCCCCGGCACCCCGGACCCCGCCATTCTGAGGATGTCGAGAACGTGCGACCGGCTCCGTCCCAGGAGCATCGGAGGCCGCCACCGGCCGCACGAGGAAGAAGGAGAGGCCAGCATGGCGATTCAGCGGATGGACAACGTCGGCATCGTCGTCGAGGACATGGACGCCGCCATCGCGTACTTCGTGGAACTCGGCATGGAGCTGGAGGGCAGGGCGGAGGTCAAGGGTGTCGTCGCCGACCAGTGCACCGGACTCGACGGCGTCCACTGTGACATCGCGATGCTCCGGACCCCGGACGGTCACAGCCGGCTAGAGCTGTCGAAGTACCGCAGCCCCGCGGCGATCAGTACCGGGCCGCGCAACCGGCCGCACAACGTCCTCGGCACGCACCGCGTCATGTTCGCCGTCGACGACATCGAGGACACCGTGGCCCGCCTGCGCCCTCACGGCGCCGAACTCCTCGGGGAGATGGCCCGGTTCGAGGACAGCTATCTGCTCTGCTACGTCCGCGGCCCGGAGGGCGTCATCGTCGGTCTGGCCGAGCAACTGCACTGAGAAGAAGCGACAACGCAGGAGGAGCACGTGGCCCAGCTGCTGAGAGTCCAGAACTTCAACGTCTCGAGTGACGGGATCGGCGCCGGTGAGGACCAGACCCTTGAGAGGCCATTCGGTCACGTCGATCCCGAGAGGCTGTTCGCCTGGGCCGGCGCCACGGCGAGCTGGCCCATGCGCACCGACCCCGGAGGGAGCCGGGGCCTCGACGACTACTTCACGCGGGACTACGCCCGCAACATCGGCGCCGAGATCATGGGCCGCAACAAGTTCGGTCCCCAGCGCGGGCCCTGGCTCAACCATGAGTGGCAGGGCTGGTGGGGTGACGAGCCTCCGTTCCACACCCCGGTGTTCGTCCTGACCCACCACGAGCGTCCTTCCTTCACGCTGTCCGACACCACGTTCCACTTCGTCGACGGCGACCCCGCCGAGGTCCTCCGGCAGGCCCGGGAAGCGGCGCAGGGCAAGGACGTCCGGCTCGGCGGCGGGGCCACGACCATCCGGCAGTTCCTCGACGCCGACCTCGTCGACACCCTGCACGTGGCGGTCTCACCGATGGAGCTCGGGTCAGGAGTACGTCTCTGGGAGTCCCCCGACGAGCTGCTCGACCGGTTCCACCTGGAGGTCGTTCCGAGCCCGAGCGGGGTGACGCACCACCTGTTCTGGCGGAAGTGACCTGCTCCCGGGGCCGGCCCCGGCCACGGCCCCGCGCGACGCCGGTCCCGGCGCCGTCGAACCCGGACGTCCGCACGCCTTCCGCTGCCCGTCGGGGCCGCCGTGGCAAGCTGACGATCGTCACGCTTCGTGCGCGGTACGCGCTGCGGCAGGGCGCGTCCTGCCGCCTCCAGCAGAGGAAGGACACCTCCATGACGATGTTGATCTCGTTCCCCGGCCCCAACCTGAAGTGGAAGGAACTGCCGGGCACGAGCGGGCTGGTGCAGTACGCCAACGTACGCGGCGACGTCCTCGGCGACGGACCGTACGAGGCGTTCCTGAGCGTCCGTGCCGGTACCGAACACGGGCCGCGGCTGCACAGCGTCGACCTGACCGTGGTCGTGCTGGGCGGAACCTACTACGTGGTGGACCACGGCAAGCTCACCGAGCACCCGGCGGGCTCCTACTTCCACGTGCCCGCCGGCCACCCGTACGAAAGCGGTGCCCGCCCCGGGCGGGACTGCCTGATCTTCCAGCAGCAGCCGGCCGGCTTCGACCTCACCCCTGCCTGACGCCCGGGGGCGACTCGACCACAGGCTGTGGTCCGTTCAAATCTCTGCGTACTGGACCGCTTCGTGCAGCGCGGCGGGGGCGCTGGGCCGGCCCATGAGGACGCACAGGGTGAACAGGGTGTCTTCGAAGGCGCGGCGTGCGTCGTGGTCGGTCGGGGTGGCGGTCAGGCGCAGGCGGGCTTCGAAGAACCGGCCGAGGGCCTGTTCGGCGTCCGACTGGAGCGGGAGCAGGGGCGGGCGGTCGGCTCGGGGCGCGGTGTCCGCGCTGCGGGCGGCGTGGACGGCCTGGCGCAGGGCCCGCTCCGTACGGACGGGTACGGGTACGCCGCGTGAGGCGTCGGACAGCGCGGCGGCGAGGACGGCCTCCGGCAGGCCGGCCCGCGCGGCAGCGGCGGACAGGATGCGCTCGGCCTCGCGGGCCGGGGCCGGGGTGGTCGCCATCAGCGTTCCCACCGCCCACGAAACAGCCTGGTCAGCCCGTACCGGCACGGCGGAGGTGCCGACGGCCCGGGAGGCGCGGCGGGGGCCGGCTTCACGGCCGGGCCGCCTCTTCCGGATCTTGCCGGTTGGGCCGGTGCCGGGCGGCACCGGCCCGGCACGATCCGGAGGAGACGGCCTGGGGGCCGGGGGGGTCGATGCGGTCATGGCGGTCACTGGCTTTCGGGCGGACACGTTCAGGTGAGCAGGGAGCGGGTGGCGGTGAGGTGGAAGAGCCGCTCGACGGGTCGGCTGGCGGCCGTCACCCGCAGGCTGCGCCCGGCCCGCAGGGCGGCGAGGCGTGCGGTCAGCAGGGCGTTCAGGCCTGCGCAGTCACAGAAGGTGACGCTCCGCATGTCGACGAGGAGGGTGCAGCGGTGGGAGGTCAGGGCGATCAGCAGGATTTCGCGCAGGGCCGCCGCGTTGTGGAAGTCGATCTCGCCGCTCACGCACGCGCGGACCGGCAGCCCCGACATCGCGGGGGTGATGCCGATCTCAAGGATGTCGGCCACTACGGCCTCGGGGGCCTCCGGGGCCGCTGCGGCCGCTGCGGCCTCTGCGGCCTCTGCGGCCTCGCAGTGATCGTCGCGCACCATCGTGGTCATGTTTGCCTCCCCACACGCTCTGGGGCCAGCTGCCTTTGGCTTCCATCAGCATCGTCGGCACCCGGCGGACGTACGTCAAGAATCACCCGGAAATCAGGACGTACGTACGAAACCGGCTCCTCGCTCTCCCGCTACTGCCCGGGGGTGCCGCTGCCGGATCCGGGGGTTTCCCGGTTGCCGGGATCGTCGAGCGCGTCGCGCTTGCCCTCACCGCCCGCCTTGTCCAGTGCGGTGATCTCCGGGTAGTGCAGGTCGAAGGCCGGGCATTCCGAGCGGATGCGCGGCAGGGTGAGGAAATTGTGCCGGGGCGGCGGGCAGGACGTGGCCCACTCCAGCGAGCGGCCGAATCCCCACGGGTCGTCGACGGTGACCTTGGGAGCGGTCGTCGCCGTCTTCCACACGTTGTAGAGGAACGGGAGGGTGGACAGGCCCAGCAGGAACGCGCCGATGGTCGAGAGCGTGTTGAGGGCGGTGAATCCGTCAGCGCTCAGGTAGTCGGCGTAGCGGCGGGGCATGCCTTCGGCGCCGAGCCAGTGCTGGACGAGGAAGGTGGTGTGGAAACCGATGAACAGGGTCCAGAAGTGGATCTTCCCCAGGCGCTCGTCGAGCATGGTGCCGGCCATCTTCGGCCACCAGAAGTAGAAGCCGGCGAACGTCGCGAAGACGACGGTGCCGAAGACCACGTAGTGGAAGTGCGCGACCACGAAGTAGGAGTCGGTGACCTGGAAGTCCATCGGAGGGGAAGCCAGGATGATGCCGGTCAGCCCTCCGAACAGGAAGGTGACCAGGAATCCGACGGACCACAACATCGGCGTCTCGAACGAGATCGAGCCCTGCCACATCGTGCCGATCCAGTTGAAGAACTTCACGCCCGTGGGCACCGCGATCAGGAACGTCATGAACGAGAAGAACGGCAGGAGGACCGCCCCGGTGGCGAACATGTGGTGCGCCCAGACGGTGACGGACAAGCCCGCGATCGCGATCGTGGCGCCCACGAGGCCGAGGTAGCCGAACAGGGGTTTACGGGAGAAGACCGGGAAGATCTCGGTGACGATGCCGAAGAACGGCAGGGCGATGATGTAGACCTCCGGGTGCCCGAAGAACCAGAACAGGTGCTGCCACAGCAGGGCACCGCCGTTGGACGGGTCGAAGACGTGGGCACCGAACTTGCGGTCCGCCTCCAGCACGAGCAGGGCGGCCGCCAGCACGGGGAACGCGAACAGGACGAGAACCGACGTGAGCAGGACGTTCCAGGTGAAGATCGGCATCCGGAACATGGTCATGCCCGGACCGCGCATGCAGATGATCGTGGTGACGAAGTTGACCGCGCCGAGGATCGTGCCGAACCCGGACAACGCCAGCCCCATGATCCACATGTCACCGCCGATGGACGGGGTGCGCTGGATGTTGCTGAGGGGCGTGTACGCGGTCCAGCCGAAGTCGGCCGCGCCCTGCGGGGTGAGAAGGCTCCCCACGACGATCAGCCCACCGAAGAGGAACAGCCAGAACGACAGCATGTTCAGCCGGGGGAACGCCACGTCGGGCGCCCCGATCTGCAACGGCATGATCGCGTTGGCGAACCCGGCGAAGGTCGGCGTCGCGAAGAAGAGCAGCATGATCGTGCCGTGCAGGGTGAAGATCTGGTTGTACTGCTCGTTGGAGACGATCTGCATCCCCGGCCGGGCCAGCTCGGCCCGCAGCAGCAACGCCATGACGCCGCCGATGAGGAAGAAGCCGAACGAGGCGATCAGGTAGAGGTGGCCGATCTTCTTGTGGTCCGTCGTCGTCAGCCACGACACGAGCAGCCGGCCCGGGGTCCGGGCCGGGACCGGGACCGGTGTCACCGGTTCGGTCGACGTCACCATGCCGCACCTGCGGTGACGCGGTGGTCGCCGCGCAGCCCGTGCTCCAGCAGGTACTCGAACTGCATGTGGCCGAGCGCCAGCCAGCGCTCATGGCTTCGGCTGCCGACGGCGGCCTGCGGACCGCGGGCGGCGTCGGCAGCCATCACGGCCCGGTAGTAGGACACGTGATCCCTGTGTTCGAGCCGCAGCCAGCCGTCCCGGGCCGACCGCAGCAGATACGGGCCGACCCGTTCGGGATGGCGCAGGGCGTAGCCGACGCGGTGGGTGAGTGCGGCACGGTTCGTCGAGAGCGAAGCAGGGGTCTTCTGGGGCATCTGGGTCCACCGTCCGAGAGAAGCGGGGCAACGCGTGCGAAGGAGAGCCGGAGAGGGGGCCTCGGCTCTTCGGTCCGCTCTCGGACAAGCGTGACCTGGAAGACGGCGATCCTCGATGATTGCGGCTACGCCGGAAAGGTGGTGTCCCGTGTCCGCCGCCCCGTCGGGACCTCGTTACTTCTTCGACGTGCGGCTGACGCCGGACGCGATCTGGGAGACGCGCGGGCCGGAGATGCCGAGGGCCTTGGCCACCTCGGCGAGGGACTGGGTGGCACGCAGCTCGACGACGGCTGCCTGCCGGGTCGCGCGGAGTTCGGCCTGGAGAGCGGGGACGGCGTCGAGGACGGTTCCGATGGCGCGGGCCCGCTCGGCGGGGTCCGGGATGGCCGCGAGGTCCGCGATCACGGAGCGGATGGCATCGACGGCGGGAGAGGACTCGCTCATGGATTTAAGGATACCCCTAGCGAGGGCGGACAGGACCGCCCCTCGTCACGGCCGCGGGGTGATGCGCGGCAGCAGTTGCTCGACGTGCGTGTTCAGGTGCAGTTGGAGCAGGCGGTGCGGGAAGAAGAACCCGCTGTCGGTACGGAAGAGCAGCACCCGTTCCTCCGCCGTGTGCAGGAACCGCCGGTAGCGGTACGGGGTGCGTCCCCGGTGGGCGAGGATCGCGCGGATCGTCCAGTGCCGCAGGACGGCCAGGCCGCCGAACCGGAATCCGCGCACCACAGCGAACAGGACGCCCAGCAGGGCGGCGACGAAGGCGGCGCGGCGCAGGTCGTGGCCCGGTGTCGCCAGGCCGACCAACACCATCAGGCCGACGACGGCCACGGCCAGCCCGGCGAAGCCATGGGCCACGGAGAACCGGACCGTACGGCGCATGCCCTCGTTGGGGCGGGGGCGGCGGTCCTGGAGCGACGGCTCGAACTGGTTGCCGATGAGGTAGACGACACCGAGCAGTGCGGCCGCGACCGGGGCCATCCATCCCGGCTCGGGGCACAGCAGGTGGACGACGTAACCGAGCAGGGCCTCGATGGCGACCCACATGAACAGCGCCAACGCCCCCCGCACGATGTGGAACTTGACCTTGGAGTAGATCATCCGTTCACTGCGCCGCCAGGTCCACCGCATCTGCTCCACCGGCTGGAAGACGTCCGTCAAGGAGCCTTCTATCTGCGTGGCCGTGACCCACAGGTACGCGAGCGCCACCACCACCGGTCCCGGTGCCGTCAGGTCGACGTGTCCCACGTAGACCATGAGGTACACCATGACGACCATCAGAGGGCCGGTGGCGGCCACGGGCCCCAGAACGGCTCCCCGGTCACGGTCGTCGCGGTCGTGATGGCCGTCCGCCGCGCCGCCTCCGCCCCTTCTCCCAGCTCCCCCGGCTCCGTCGGCCTCATCGGCCTCGTCGGCCTTGAGGGTGCGGGTCTCCGAGTGGTAGGCCGTCACCGCGCAGGTGGCCGCCATGGCGGTGGCGAGCGCCGCCGCGCCGGCGACGCTGGCCTCCAGCACTCCGGCGTGCACGGCCGCGGCCACCCACAGGACGGGCAGTCCCAGCGCGCAGACCGACATGGCGAGGTTCGGAACGATCCTGGGGAGCAGTTGTTCCGTGCGGGACAGCCAGCCGAGGTCGAGCCGGTCCAGATAGAGCACGTGTTCCTGCCGCTCGGTGAGGGTCCGTGCGAGCCAGGTCAGCCAGGTCAGCGTCCGCTCCGGGGAGTCGTCCGGCCGGGGGCGCTCGCGCAGCAGGCACTCGCGCACGTACGCGTCGAAGATCCGGCCGCGGCGCTCGGCCGGGCTGCCCGGGCGGCGCAGGTCGTCGGCGGACCTGTGGCGGTAGGTGACGCGGATGAACCCGAGCATCATCGGGGAGCGGAGCAGTTGCCAGAGGTCCGGGTCCTCCTCCAGGGCGACGTGCACGTCCGCCAGGGCCTGCCGGTCGGCGGTGAGGAACTCCTGGACGTCCTGCCGGCTCGGCGGCTGGATCTCCACGTAGCGCAGGGCCCTGAGGTCGAAGGCGAGGCGGCGCAGATCGGCCTCGTCCGTGCGGCAGCCGACGGCCATGCCGGGGCAGATCCGGCGCAGGCGTCGCAGTTCCGCGACGCACTTGGAACGGTCCGCCTCGGGGACCTCGTCCAGGCCGTCCAGTACGGGGAGCAGGCGGTGTTCGCTCAGCCAGGTCCGCACCAGGATCCCGGAGATCCCGGTGTACTGCCGCCCCATCGCGGTGACCAGCCATTCCTCGAACGGCTCACCGCGGTAGGTGTCCAGGCGCAGGTAGACGGGGACGTGGAGGGGTTCCGCTTCGTCGGTTCCCTCCAAGGCCTCCACGGCCAGCCGGTGGGCGAGCCTGGCGAGTTGGGTGGTCTTGCCCATGCCGGGCCGGCCGAGCAGCACGAGGTCGTCGGTGTCCTCGAAGAGCGTACGGATGTTCGTCACCGGCGTCGGCGCAGCCACCGGCTCGGCCCGGCGGGCCCGCCTCCCCCTGCGGCCGCGCCCGGGGCCGGCGTCCTCGCGCACGGTGAGAATCGTGTACCTCGGCTGGAGGTAGAGGTGGGCCTCCGCGCGTCCCCATTCGACGGCGGTCCGGTCGCGGACCTGCTTGACCAGACGGCGGCGCAGGCGTACCGCGGCGCTGTCCCGGCGGACCCGGCGGGGCCAGGTGAGTACGAGGACGACCCAGGCGAGGACGGCCCGCACGGACCGGCGGACCGGGTAGCGACGCAGGCCCCCGTCGGGGCCGGTGCCGGTCCCCGGGGAGTGCGGCGGCTCCGCGGCCCCGGGCTCCGGGGGCGGTATCCGCTGCGCTCGGTCCCCCTCCGCGTTCCCGTCCTCGTGCCGATGCCCGCCCGCGTGCCCGTCCGCGGCTTCGTCCGCGGAGTCGTCTTCGACGCCGGGCAGCGGCGGAACCGGTTCCGGTGTCTCCTCGGTGGCCGCCGACTCCTGCGCGGCCGCGGCCCGGTGCCAGCGGGGTTCCCACTCGGCAGGGTCCCCGCGCAGCGCGGTGACCATGGACAGGAACGGGATCAGCTGCGGCCGCCGCTTGCCCGAGAAGGCCTCCGAGACGTACGACCGGCTGAGGTGGGCCGCATCGGCGAGTGCCGTCACGGTGGGCCGTTCGGCCGGATCGAGCGCCTCGTACAGCTCGTCGTGGACCCGACTCATGAGCGTTGCCCAGGGACGTAACTCCGGCGGGGCCGCTGCCGGGTCGGGGCGCTGGGGGCCCCGTGGCCGGAAGCCGGCAGATGCTGTCATCCGTTCTCCTCGTTCACGAGCCGTTCATCGGCGTTCACTCGTTCACGGCTGCCGGTCGTCCCTGGTGGGAGGGGGTGCGGCGGGCGTAGAACCGTACTCGTCGGAGTCGCCGGCCCCGTCCTGCGCGGTCGGCACCGGGCCGCCGGGCCCACCCCGAAGCACTCATCTTGGCCATCGGAACGACGCGTGTACGGCCAACCGCCAGGTTCGAAGCATTTGTTGGCGGATCAGCCGAATCCCGCGCGTCCGTGGGCCACCGTCCGCTCCCTGTCGCACGAGGAGTCCTCCATGACCTCCCCATCCCGCCTTCTGACCTCCCTCGGCGGCCTGTTGACGGCTGCCGTGGGCGTACTGGCCCGCGCCCCCTGGTGGGTGATCGCGGGCCTGGCGTTCGCCGGGCTGTTGGTGCTGCGGGCCGAGGCGCTGGTGAACGCGCGCAACGAGGCGCGCCGCGGGCACCACGAGGACCGTCTCCTGGGCCAGGTGCCCCGGAGGCAGGCCCTCGCGTACCTGCGGGAGGTCAGGCGCGACCGCTCCGCGCCGGAGCCGATGTCCGACGCGGAAGGCGACACGGGAGCGAGGTGACGGGGGGCGCCGGTCGGGCTTGCGGCGTCGTGGTCCTAGGCTGGTCAGAGGGGGCGCGCGCCGGCTGTGCCACTTCGCCGGTCATCGCGCTTCGCCGCGGGGGAGGAAAAGCACATGCGCCGTCATCTCCGGTTCTTCACGGTGCTCTCGGTTTTTGCCGTCGCCGTCGGCGGCGGTCTCGTGTTCGACTCGTTCTCATCAGGAGCGTTGAGCATGGCCGAGATGAGGGAGGCGCTGCCGCGTGGGAAGGACATCGCCGGTTACCAAGTAGCGGCTGTCGAAGAGGAGTACACCGACCGTCCGTCGGCCGACCGCCCCTGCGGCAAGGTGTCGGTGGCCATCGCTTCGGCTGGGCGTGTGCCTGAGGCCTCGGCCCAGGTGGTTCTGGTCCCCCGAGGGCCAAGCGGTCACGAGCAGGTGGTCAAGTCCTACAGCTTCTCCGAGGACGACGCGGTGCGGGTGATGAAGAGAATCAGGGCGGCGATCGCGGACTGTGCGCATTACAACGCCTGGTACGCGGACCTCTACACCCGCCACGGTCTCAAGCCGGCGCGGTCGCCGTACCAGGTGGGGGACGACACGTTCAGCTACCGCCGGCTCGATCCGCCGGCCGGGGACAAGGACGCGGGAGGGGCCCCGGTCCCGCTGGGGCCGGGACCGCTTCAGGAGCCCGGCAAGACGATCACCCTCGTGCGCACCGGCGGCGTGATCAGCCAGTACCCGGACCCCGTTCCGGAAGCGGTGGCCGAAGACCTCGACCGACGCTTCCGCCGGGCCCTGACCGACTGACAGCGGACATCGCCGCGGCGTGGCCCTCGAATTCACCCCGCGCGCGGAAGAAAAACGCCTTGGCCGGTTCGCCGCGGAGCTGCGACGATGCCCTCCTTATCGCTAGCGGAGGGCATTTGTTCGTTTTCGTGTGTGCTGGGTGCGGCGCCAGGCTGACCGTCCCGCTGTCCCAGGTCGCACTGCCGGCCCATGCACATCAGAAGTACGGGAACGGGATCCAACTCCCGGTGCTCATGGAGTCGGGCACGTTCGCCGTGGAACCGGAGCCTTGGGGGCCGCCGTGGCGGCGGTGGGACGAGATCGGTCCGGACGAGGCGGCGGCCCGAGGCATTTGCGCTCCGGTCTATGCCGTGTCCGACGGGTGGCCCGGCAGCGTCGTCATCGCTCCGGGGGATGCGCGCGGCACCGTGCTCGTGCCGGAGGAAGGCGGCGGCTACTGCTGCGGCCTCGACTGGGGTGACCGCCCCAACATGGCCTGCGAGGCGTGCGGTCTGGCCGTGGCGAGCCGGATCGACGACTGCTCCCTCTGGCAGGCGGTATGGCTCGCGCCGGACGCCGTGCGTCCCGTCCCCGTCGACAACGCCGGTCCCGCGATGCTCTCTTGGGCGGAAGTGCTGGCGGAGGGAAGGGCCACGCCCCCGGTCGCGCCGATCACCACGTGGGGCTCGCTGCTCGGGCTGGACCACTGGTGGTCATGGAACCCGCAGTGGGAGGCAGCCGCCGGCCAGGCCCTGGCCCATCTGCTGGCCGCCTCGGACGGTCGGCCAGTGACCGTCCCGCTGGGTCTGACCGCGCAGGTCTTCCAACGCGCCCTCGACGCCCTGCTGCCCGCGGGCCGGCGCGCACGGCGGGCCGTCCTGGCCGGACCGGGGCTGTCCGAGCCCGAGGCGCCCGCCGACATCATCCTCGTACCGATCCACCCGCAGACGGGGCGACCCTGGAGCCCGGCCGGCCCGGACTCATCGGCATATCCCGTACCGCTGCCGTTCGGCGTGTGGATGTCGTTGGCCTTCCCCGTACGAGACCTGCGCCTCCCCGCCTCGGGAACCCTGCCCGACGGCGTGCTCCGCGACGACCCGCCCGCACCGCGCCCCCATCGCCTGTTCCGGGCCGACCCGGAGACCTTCCGGCACACGCTGGTCCGGTTGCCGGCCGCTCGCAGCCCGTGGCTGCGCGAGATCCTAGAGAACCTCACGCACCACATGCGCGTTGGAATTTTCTAGTGCCGTGGCCGGAAAGGTTTGCCGGGACGGGGCGTCCGGGCCGGGACCGAACCCCCTGACGATCAGCCAGCCGGCCAGCCCCAGCTCCCAGGCGAACACCGGGAGCGCGGCGGCCGCCCCCGCCACGGAGAGCTGCGCGTAGGCCCCGAACATCACGGCGACGGCCGAGGCGCAGATCAGCGGCCCGCCGACGAGCCCGAGCACGGCGATGAAGCGCGGGACGAGCCGTGCGCGGTACGCCAGGTACGCGAGCAGGACGGTGTTCAGTCCGAGGGCGATGTTGGGCCCGAGCAGGAACGTCCAGTCGCGCACGGCCGCCAGCGCGACGTCGGCGCCGTCCGGCGCTCCCGCCTCCCGCCGCAGGGTGACGAGCGCCAGGACGGCGACGATCCCGAGGGCGATGACGGCCGCCTCCAGCAGCCGCCCGAAGGCGTACCCGAGCGCGAGCCCCTCGCCGTGGCGACGCAGGACGGGGAACAGCGCCGCCCCGGTGCCGGCCACCGCCACCACCAGCACCACCTCGCACAACACCCCGAGCAGCGCCCACGTGTCGGCGCCCTGCACGAGCCGGCCGTCCGCCGCGCCCAGCAGGGGGCGGTACAGAACCGTCCCGGCTATCGCGGCGGCCTCGGTCAGCAGGAACAGCGACCCGGCGGCCACCGCGGTTCTCCGGTCCGGACTCATCTTCTCGGTACCTCTCACTCGAAGGCGGTGTACGCCGTACACCTGGCGGCGATCCTAGGTGTACGGCGTACACTCGTCAAGGAAAGGGCGCTGCCGAGAAGAAGGGGCCGGACCGGAATGACCCGGCAGGAAACCACGCACACGCCACGGATCCCCCTGAACAGGGACCGGGTCCTGCGCGCCGCCGTCGCGCTCGCCGACGCCACCGGCATCGACGCGCTCAGCATGCGAAGGCTCGCGCAGGAGCTGGACGTCGTACCGATGGCGCTCTACAAGCACGTGGCCAACAAGGAGGAGCTGCTCGACGGCATGGCCGACGCCGTCATCGAGGAGATCGACCCGCCGGCCGCGGGCCCCGACTGGCGGCACGTGGTCCGCGGGCGGATCCTCTCGGCCCGACGGGTCCTGCTGCGCCACCCCTGGGCGGCCCGGGTCATCGAGTCGCGGACCGGGCCCACCCCGGCCGTGCTGGCGTACCTGGACTCGATGGCCGGGAGCTTCCGCGAAGGCGGCCTCTCCGCCGACCTCACGCACCACGTCATGCACGCCATGGGCAGCCGCCTGCTCGGCTTCAGCCAGGAACTGTTCGCCACCTCGGCCCCCTCCGGCCCGCCCGACCCCGGGCTGGCGGCGCGCTACCCGCACATCGCGGAACTCGCCGCGACGGCCGCGCACGACGGGGGTTCCACGGTCGGTGGCGGCTGCGACGACCAGTACGAGTTCGAATTCGCCCTGGACCTCCTCCTGGACGGCTTCGAAAACCTCCGCCGCCAGGGCTGGACGTCCTCCCGGAAGGCGTAGCAGGCGCGTTGGACGGGGACCGGCGGAGCTCCGAGCGCGGGAAGGAGACCCGGCCGGGGCGCCTCTTTCGACATATCCGCTCGACACCATGACGTCGACTGCGTTGGCTGTACGTCATGCCAGAACTGAGTACCGATCGTCTCCTGCTCCGCCGGTGGCGGGAGTCCGACCTCGAACCGTGGGCAGCCATGAACACCGACCCCGAAGTCCGGGAACACCTGGGTGAACTGCTGACGCGGGAGCAGAGCCATGCGGCGATGGCACTCATGCGCGCCGAGTTCGACGGGCGGGGCTTCGGGTGGCGGTTGACGCGTACGGCATGGGCCGGTCAGCCGCCCTGGCCGGCGCTTCCGATCGGGCCGACCTTGACCGGGGTGCCGGGGCCCTCCGTGACGGGCAGCGTCGCGGCGCCCGGCCAGGCGAGGGTGACGGACTTCGTCTCGTCCGGCGGGGTCACGACCAGCCCCGTGATGCGGACGCCCGAGCCGCCCGACGTGTTGAGCGGGTAGGTGACTCCGAAGGAGATCGTCGCCCCGCTCTTGAGCACGGCCGGGCCGGGATGCTCGCCCGTGCGCTGTGCGGACAGCGACCCCGAGCTGGTCTTCAGGTCTACGCCCGCGTACTCGGAGAGCGTGCAGTCCCGGCCGCCGCGGTTCTTCAGCTGGACCGCGACCGTACCGTCGGTGTCGCCGCCGACGGTGGCGTCGATCGCCGTGATCTCCAGGTCGTCAGTACGGCACTTGGCGTCCTTGCCGTTCTTGCCGTCCTTGCCGTTCCCGGCGGAGCCGGTCCCGGCGGCCGTACCCTTCCCGTTGGAACCCGTCCCGGCAGAGTCCTTGCCGCCCGCCTGAGCCGGACCCCCCGGGCTCGAACCGCCCGACGCGGACGGGGCGGACGCGGACGGCGACGCGGTGGACGCGGACGACGCACCTCCTTGAGCCGCACCGGCGTCGCCGTTCTGGCACGCCGTCAGCGAGAGACCGGCGGCAACGGCCAGGGCTGCGAAGGTGAGCTGGTGAACGCGCATCGTGGCTTCCTCGGAATCGGTTGGCAGGACCGGCCGCTCGGGTCGGTACGAACGAGCCTTCTGATCACCAAGACCCGTCCGGATGGTGAACCGTTCCGCCCGACCGCGGCTTCATACTTTCCTGTTACACACAGCCGACCACGACGCGCCCGACCGCCGGACACACCACGCCGGACGAAGCCGCCTACCAGCCAGTAGTAAGGTTCCCGCCACCCCGCACAACTGTTCCCGGCCCCCCGGCCGCTGATACAGAACCGCGACCAAGCGGATCTTGACCGCGCGGGCCGTCAACGGGCCGAGGCTGGTACGGGCCCTCAGCACCGGCCGCCCGCGGAGCGGTCGCGGCGTCGCGCAGAACTGCTGTACGGCGGTCAGCGCAGTTCGCGTAGCCGCTGTACCTGACGGGCCATGAGCTCGGCCGGGAACTCCATGGTTTCCGCGGAGGGGGACGGGGCCAGCTCGAATTCGGCGATCACCGAGCCGATCCGCACCACCGTCACCTTGTGGATGGTGCGGACCTCCTTCACGTCGGGGTTGATGTCACTGACATCGGTCCAGGACGTCAGAGTGAAGGCGACCGCCTCGTCGCCGTGCGCGGGCGCGCCGACCGGGGCAAGAACGGTACGTGTCCCGCCGGCGGCGCCGGGCGTCCGGTAGTCCCGGCAGTCCGGCAATGCCTGACGGAGTCGGCTGAACTCCGCTGCGGCCGAGGCCGGTTCGGAGTGAGCGGTGAGCACGGTGGTGCCGTTCCACTCGAGGTTCTCCCGGCTGGCGAACGTCTGGATCACCGTCGTGGGCCACGGCCCTTCCCCGTACCGGTCGACGACCGGCACACAAGCGGGATCGCCGACCGTCTTGGCGGCTGCCTTCGGCTGGCGCTCGTACACCTTCTTCTCGCTCGACCCGGCGGGAGCGGTCTCGCCCTCCGGCAGGGCCGCCGTGAGCAGTTCGGCGGCGTCGAGCCGCCGGGAGGTGAGGGGCGGCTGCGTCGACGACGAGCCGTCGGCCGAGGCGGAAGGCGTGGCCCCGCGCCCCTTCGGCGTCGCGCTACCGGCAGGGCCCGCGGCGGTGCATCCCGCACTCAGCAGCGCTGCCACCAGCAGCGTCGCGACCGCCGCGACCGCTCCGCCATCCGGTCTGCCACCTGTGATGTTCACGCACACTCCCCTGGCGAGTCAGCTCTGTCCCGGATGTGACCAGGACGGATGGCCGAAGGTTGTACCGGCCGGGTACAGGGCCGTGCCCGTGGCCGCTGGGAGCCGCCCTGGGCGACTTTCCGGCTGCGCACGACGGGGGCCGCGATGGCCGCGGACCCGCGGTGCTGGGGGTGGCGGGTCAGGCGCGCGCCGGTGCGTGGGTCTGGGTGGCAGAGATGAGCCCGGCCAGTGAGGTGCGGGTTTCCGCCAGCGCTGCGATCCGGTCGTCCAGACCCTGGAGGTGTTTCTGGAGGGTCTCCAGCTGACAGTCGGCGACCGTACCGTCCTGGTGAACGCACGGCAGGAGATCGCGGATGACCCGGGTCGGAAGGCCGGCGTCGAGCAGTGCGCGGATGCGGCGGACCGCGGCGGGGGCAGCGTCGTCGTAGCGGCGGTGGCCGCTGTCGAGACGGTAGGACGTCAGGAGGCCCTGCTCCTCGTAGTAGCGCAGGAGCCGCACGGACGTGTCCGTTGCTGCGGCGAGCTCACCGATCTTCATGTGGCGCCCCTCACAATCCCTTGAACCTCACATTGATGTGAGATCTTAGCGTGAGGGTCATGACGAACACGGAACACCCCATTCCCCTCTACGGTTTCCTTCGCCCCCGGCCGGAGCGCGCCGACGAGGTCCGCCGCATCCTCTCCTCCTTCGTGGAACCCACCCGGCAAGAGCCCGGCAACTTGCAGTACCACCTGCACGAGCACGAGGACGGCCGGTTCTTCCTGTACGAGGTCTGGCGCTCACAGGAAGACCTGGACCGGCACAACGCGACGCCCCCTCTGCGCGCCTTCCTGGAGAACCTGTCGACCTTCCTGGAGGAAGCCCCGGACGGCTACTTCGACACCATGCTCAGCCCGTATCCCGGGGCGGAACCGGCGGCCGCCTGAGAATGCGTCGACTGGCGGGAGCAAGGGCAGGATCCGTTCCGGGGCCGCCCGCGTTCCCCGGTACCGCGCTTCGAGATCGGTTCGCGCGGGGCGGACCCGTCGTCGCGGTGTGGCGGGCGGGTGACCCGCCCGCAGCCACGGCCGTGCCGACACGCCCGCCCGCTGTCCGCCGCCGACCATTGGCCCTGCGCTTCCCCGTCCCCGCAGCTGTCAGGAGCTCCTCGTGCCGGTGAGAGCACGGGGTGGCGGCGAGGTCCAGGTGTAGAACGTCGATGGAGTAGGGAACGTCATGCTGCTGGAGAACAAGACCGCCATCGTCTACGGCGGGGCCGGAGCGATCGGTTCCGCGGTCGCCCGCGTCTTTGCCGGCGAAGGCGCCGCGGTCCACTTGGCCGGGCGCACCCTCGCACCCCTGGAGGAACTGGCCGGCGCCATCGCCGAATCCGGGGGACGCGTCGAGTTCGCCACGCTCGACGCGACCGACCGCGCCGCGGTCGAGCAACATGCCGATGCCGTCGCCCGGCACTCCGGGGGGATCGACATCGCCTTCAACGCCACTTCCAACGACGACCTGCACGGCACCCCGCTGGTCGACATGGCCGACGAGGACGTACTGCGTCCCGTCATCAAGGCGGTCACCACCCATTTGACCCTGGCCACCGCCGTCGCCCGCCACATGATCCCCCGCCACACCGGGGTGATCCTGGCCATGGGTGGCGGCCGAGAGGCCATCCCCGGCCTCGGCGGCTCGCACATCGCCTGGTCCGCGCTCTCCGGTCTGTGCCGCCAGCTCGCCGGCGAGCTCGGCCCGCACGGCATCCGGTCGGCCTGGCTGCTCTCCCCCGGCTCCCCCGACCCGTCGAACCCGCCCGAGGAAGACCCCGAGGCGACCGCGACCCTGCTCCACCGCCGGCCCCGTCTCGAAGACGTCGCCTACGCCGCGGCCTTCCTCGCCTCCGACCGCGCGCCGACCATGACCGCCACGGAGTTCAATGTCACCGGCGGCGCCGTCATCGACTGAACGCGGGCGCCGAGCCGACCCCGGCGATCCGTTCGATCGGCACCTGTCGGTGACCGAGGCGCGGGCGGCGGGCTTCGGGCTTGGGCTTGGGGCTTCGGGGCAGTGCGACCTCAGGCGAGCTGGAAGGATCGCAATCGGTCCGCGATGCCGTACGAGTCGAGGCGCAGGGCACGGATGTCGTTGATGAGGTCGCGCCACTGCTCGTACTCGGCATCGACCCGCTTCCCCGAAGCCTCCAGATAGGCGAGGGCGATGCCGTAGCCGTACGCCTCGTTCCGGGCCGGCAGCGGGCGCAGGAGAACGCACTCCTCCAGGAAGACGGCCGCACGCCAGAAGGCGTCCGGGTCCGCCTGGTCGAGGCGGGGGGTGTTGACCCGGTGCCGGGCGGCCATGCCGACCAGGGCGGAGAGGTCGTTGACGGTCAGGTCGGAGCGGAGGATGTCCTCCTGGCGGTCCAGGAGCCATCGGTAGTCGACGAGCAGTTCCACCGGTTCAGGCCGCCTGCGGGGTCGCGTGGGCGGCGGCCGGCGGCAGCGGACCGAAGTCGGCGTCGAAGCGGTCCAGGATGCCGGGCGCGGCGATGGCCCGCCGGAACGCGGCCGTGGCGGTGCCGAGCAGCTTCTCGTGCTCCTTCTCCGCGGCCACCTTGGCGAGGTAGTCCTTCATGGACATGCCCTCGTCGTCGGCCAGGGCTTTGAGGCGGTCCCGGGTGGTGTCGTCGATCTTCACGCTGGTATCTGCCATGTCTTCGAGTATGCCCGTCGGCATACCGCACTGACTACCGGTTCGAGGATTACGGCTCTGACCAGCGATTACGTAGCCGAGAAGCCTCCGGATCACGTGCGCTCGCCATGCCGCAGGCAGGCCCCGGGGCCCTTCCGTCCCGGCCCACGTCAGCCGGCCTGGGCGCCCGCGGCGCCCTCGGCCTTCGCGGCGTCCTCGGCCTCCCAGCGCAGCAGGTCGCCCGGCTGGCAGTCGAGCACCTCGCAGAGCGCGGCGAGCGTCGCGAAGCGCACCGCCTTGGCGCGGCCGTTCTTGAGTACGGCCAGGTTGGCGGGTGTGATCCCCACGCGGTCCGCGAGCTCGCCCACGGACATCTTCCGCCTGGCCAGCATCACGTCGATGTCGACGGCGATCGGCATCAAATGACCTCGTCCAGCTCGGCCTGCATCTGCGCGGCTTCGACGTCGCGCGCGACAGCCTGGGCGAGCAGCATCCTCAGCACGAACACGATGAGCGCGACCCCCAGGATGGCCAGGCCGACGCCGCCCATGATGACGGTGACACCCGGATCTTCCCGCTGGCCCGGCGCGTTGAGGGCCGTGACCACGAACCACATGAGGGCGGCCGACACGATCGCGCCGATCACGAAGTCCACGTACCGGAAGGCGGCGTGGGAGAAAACCGTTCCGCGTCGCACCATCGTCACCAGCCGCCATACACAGACCAGGGCGACCTGGGCCGACCCCATGCCCAGGATCGTGATCACGCGCAGGGGGGTCAGCGGGAGCGATCCGTCCTCGGGGTCGCCCCCGCTGACCAACACCCACACCATCGATGCCTGGACGAACACCGTGCCGACCAACACCACCGCGAGCACGGCACGCAACGCACGCACTGCCAGCTTTCCCATGACCCATCCTTCAATCGACTTACGATGGGAATCTATCGAATGTCGATAGGTTCGGCAAGGGTGGCTTCGGATCGAACACCAGGTGCTTCACCTGCGCTCTTGGGCTCCTGGGCTCCTGGACTCCCCGTCGAGGCCGTCGGGGAGTCCAGCGTTTCGTAGCCTGACCCCCGTACGACACGCGGGACTTGACCGCGTGCGGAGGACGGTCACGTCACGAGGCCGCCCCGCCCGCGCACCTGGCCACCCGATGATCCATCGCCGACCGAGAGGACATTCGACCCATGTGGTCTTCCATAGTCGCCGTAGTAGGCACCCTGGCGGGCGTCCTGGCCGCCGGCCTCCTCCAGCACCGCGCCGCCCGTACCGCCCGCGCCGAGGACCGTGCCGATGCCCGCCGCCAGGAGAAGCTCGCCGCGGTGACGGATCTCGCCGCCGCCCTGGACGCCCACCGGTCAGCGATGTTCCACCGGGAACGCCTGGCCATGACCGACACTCCCGACGGCGCCGCCGACCCCGACGCGCGACTGGCCGCGCAGACGACTTCTCACGACACCCGCACGGCGATCACCGCGCCCCTGGTCCGGCTCCAAGTACTCGTTCCCGAACTCACCACGCCCGCCCAGAGCGCCGCCGAAGCCACGTACGCCCTGCGCACCGCCAGCACCACCCCCGAGCTGCACGCCCTGCGCCAGGCTGCGAAGGCCGCATCCGCCACCTTCGTCACTGCGGCCGCCGCGCTGCTCACCCCCGACCACCACTGAACGCTCACGGGGCATCCGGGCCGACCCCCGCTGGGCAGAGGCTCGAGGTCGGCCTTGGCTTCCTCGGCCCGACACAGCCCCTCGGCTGCACCCTTTCGCGCAGAACCATTCCCCGCGCGCCGCCGCCTGGATCACCGGCTCGAGGTGACCGTGCTCCAGCAGGAGTCCTGCTCTTCCCGGTGGAAGGCCGTCCGGGCGAACGGCGGGCGTGTGTGACGCAGCGGAACGGGCGTGCCGGACACAGTGGCCCGGGGCCGGCTTCGGCCTCGTCCCTCCAGGAAGAGGAGAATCCGGTGTCGGCGGACAAGACGACGGGCGCGGAGCTCGCGGCGCAGCTGCTCCAAGGCGTCAGCGATGAGCACATGCGGGCGGCCACCCGGCTCCTGGGTTCCCATCAGGGCGGGCTATGGCTCCGGCGCTTCGCCGAGGACGGGGAACTCGAGGACGCTGCGGGACGGCAGCTGATCGCCCGTACCGGCGGGATCGACTGGGACGCGCTCGCCCGGCTGATGCGTACCCCGGGGTGGTCGAACCGAGCCACCAGCAGCGAGGCCGCCGTGCTGGAGGTCGCGGTCTCCTTGGCGGGCGACTGCGCCGTCAATCTCCGGCAGGTCCTCCACGTCGTCGACGACGCGGAGTTCCAGCTCTTGCTGCGGGCGCTCGGCGAGGCCATGCACGGCGAAGGCGGCTGAGTCCGTCGCCGAAAGAAGGAGAACGCCGTCGCCAGACGCCTGATGCCACCACGGTGTCGAACCTTCAAAGCGGTATATCCAGTGACGTTCGGTGAGATTCGGGCGGCTCCGGGGTGAGCCGCCCCATAGGACCCACGTCACATACGACCTGGGGTAGTAGGCCTCGCAGACCGGTACGGTGCCCCGTCACCGGGGCTCCGGACCGTACCCCCCTGACGGGCCGGGGGTCCCCGGCTGCGAGGGCGGGTAGTAAGCGGGCTCGTTGCCAGGCGGGTGGGGCATCGGTAGAACTGGATGTGTCGCCGGGCGGCCCGGGTGCTTCACTCACCTGCCGCTGACGAACCCCTCTCCACCGCGTGAAGGGATCACGCATGCCTCAGGCATGCCGCGACCGCCCTTGTCCCCTGTGGAAGGTTCCCCTGTGCCGAACGCTGTCATCCGCCGCATCGCCGCCTCGAAGAAGACCCTCGCGGGCACCGTCGTCGCCCTCGGCGTCGCCGGCTCGATGCTCGCCACGGTTCCCGCCCAGGCGGCCCCGACGAGCGCCAAAGCGATCGCCCAGCAGATGATCAAGGACCCGGCGCAGTTCGCGGCGTTCAACAACATCGTTTCCCGCGAGAGCGGCTGGAACCACACCGCCACGAACTCCTCCTCGGGCGCCTACGGCCTGGTCCAGGCCCTGCCGGCCTCGAAGATGTCCTCCGCCGGTTCCGACTGGAAGACCAACCCCGCCACCCAGATCAAGTGGGGCCTGGACTACATGAACTCCCGCTACGGCAGCCCCGTCGGCGCCTGGAACTTCTGGCAGACCCACCACTGGTACTAAGCCACCAGCGGACCCGAGAACACACCGCGAGACGCCCGGCCGGGACACCCCCGCCGGGCGTCTTCGCGTACCCCGGGACAGCGGAGGCCGACCCGCGGATCGCGAAGGCTCCGAAACCGCGTTCCCCGTCACCAGTGCCGCGAACTGCGACCGACCTGCTGCGGTCGGATGGCACCACATTCAGACCCTTCAAGGACACAGACTGTCCTCTGACCCGGTCATAGTGGGGCCATGACCAGCGACATGACGGCTCGGACGCTGCGACTGCTGTCCCTGCTACAGACCCGCCGCGAGTGGTCCGGCGACGACCTCGCCGACCGCCTTCAGGTGACCGTCCGCACCGTGCGCCGCGACATCGACCGCCTGCGCGACCTGGGCTACCCCGTCGACAGCACCCGCGGCCACGCCGGCGGCTACCGGCTCGCCGCCGGCACCGACCTGCCGCCACTCCTCCTCGACGACGACGAAGCCGTGGCCATCGCCGTCGCCCTGCGCACCGCGGCCGGCGGCCTGAGGGGCATCGAGGAGACCGCCCTGCGCGCCCTCGCCAAACTCGAACAGGTCTTGCCCCGCCGCCTGCGCACGCGGGTCACCGCGCTCCAGCAGTCGATGAGCGGAATCGTCTGGGAGACCCGCGGCCCGCGCGCCGACCCCGCCCTCCTGTCCACCCTCGCCGTCACCTGCCGTGATCACGAGATCGTCACCTTCGACTACACCACCCGCACCGGCACGACCGCTCCACGCCGGGTCGAACCGCAGCACCTCGTCGCCTCCGGCGACCTGTGGTACCTCCTGGCCCACGACACCGGCAGGGACGACTGGCGCGTCTTCCGACTGGACCGCATCACCGGCGTCACGGTCACCGGCCATCGCGTCCCCGCCCGCGCCCTGCCCGGTGACGACCCTGCCGCCTACGTCGCCGAGAAGCTCTCCGAAGCCCCCACCCGTCACCGCGCCGTCGCCACCGTCCGGGCGTCCGCGGACCACGTCCGCACCCACACCCGTTACCTGACCGCCCGCATCCGCCCCGTCGACGAAGCCACCTGTGTCGTCGACGCCTCGGACGACTCCCTCACCCGCATCGCCCGGACACTGGCCTGCCTCACCGCCGACTACGCCCTCGACGCCGACCCCGACGTCCTCGACCACCTCCGCGCCACCGCCCGCCGCACCCTGCACGCCACCGGCTGACGACCCCCGGCAGGCTCGACGACGACACCGAGCGCGCACCACGTCGCACGTCTCCCCCGCCCGGCCGCGGTGCTGGCACGATGGCGGCATGGAACGTGTGCTGGGAATCGGTGGGTACTTCATGCGGGCGGCGGACCCGGCGGCCCTGGGCGCGTGGTATCGCGAATGTCTGGGCCTGGACGCCGACGAGAACGGCCTGTGGCGTCAGGAAGCCGGGATGACGGTGTTCGCGACGTTCGAGTCCGACACCGACTACTTCGGGTCCCGCGCCCAGCGGACCATGCTCAACTTCCGTGTCCGTGACCTGGATGCGATGCTCGCGCAATTGCGCGCCAAGGGAGCGGACGTGGCAGGCGAGACCGAAGACATGGAGGGCGTCGGCCGGTTCGGCTGGGTCACCGACCCCGAGGGCAATCGCGTCGAACTGTGGCAGCCCGCCTGACGGCGGTTCCGGGGGTTGGAACCCATGACGCTGCCGCTCCCCGTACTGAGGCCGGCGGCAGGCGGCCGTGCACCATTCAACTAAGCCCGGCCGCCCGAGATGCGCCGGATTTTCGGCAGTGGGAGTCTGGCGGTACTGGGGTGACCCGTCCGCGACACAATCCCACCGGGTCGGGTCGGGCCGCGAGATCCGTGAGGTCCTGAGATGAAGCTTGGACGCGCCGCCGCCATTGCAGTCCTGCTGACCCCGATCGCCTTTGCGGGCACGACGGGGACGGCAGTGGCGGCAGATCCCCGCATCATCGTTCTCGCCGGGACCCTGGAGGTGTCTTCCCCGGAGATCAGCGGCAGCGGGAAAGCCGTCTACCGTTTCAACCGAACGGCATTCCTCGACACCGGTCACCCGAGAGAGCTGGTCACGGTATCGGCGTGCGCCGGCGGGGAGGCCAGGGGTGAACTGCGCGTCTCCGTGGGGCGCCAGGGCTCCGAGGCGATTTGGGTCCGGCCGACGCTGAGGCTCTTCGAAGGCAGCGACTGCGACAACATGGACCTCGACGGAGCCGACGAGGACGTGAGGCGCCTCGTGTTCGCGGGTAAGACGGGCAGCTGGTCCTTGTTGGCGGTGAGCAATGAGTACGTCAAAGTCGATACCGCCAAGGCCTTCTTCACCGTGACGCACAGAACACCTGAAACCGACCGGCCCACAGCACCCTCAGGCGTGGTGGCCGGTCGGCCCCTGGATTCTCGGCACGTTGCCGTGACATGGCAGGACGAAGCCACCAACGAAACGGGCTACGAGGTCACCGAGACCTACACCCACTACACCAAGGCCCTGCCACCGAACAGCACAGGTTGGGTGTACACCATCCCCGGACCCACGGGGCCCAAGCGATGCTTCCAGGTCCGGGCTGTTGGCGCCCAAGGCCCGTCAGCCTGGACGCCTGTGAACCCGTCAGCGGAGTGTGGGTGACGGCGGGCGTTGGGCGAAGTCGGGTGTGTGGCCTGGTTCGCTACGGCATGAGGTCGAGCGGATCCCTTTCCTCGTCGCCGGGGCGACCGAGGGCCTCCTCGTAGGCGTCGCGGTCGAAGACGTACGGGCCGAGCGGCAGCACGTCCCCCTCTGGCCTGTACGGCATCCGGAAACCGGACCACGTCACGGTGTCCGCGCGCACGGCGATGCGGGCGTACAGCGGGCCGCACTCCCACACCCCGCACACGCAGCCGAGGACGACCGGCGCCCCGGTCACGGCGTCCCTGAGTTCGTCGGATCCGTCATCCAGGAAGTGGCGCACCACCTCATCGCCCCCGCCGATGTCGTACGCCGGCAGGCCGCCGTACTGGTGGCTCAAGAACTCCTCGCGCTCCTGCGAGGACTTGGACCGGAAGAACTCCTCTTCCTCCCACACGGGCCGGATCGCCTCGACCAGAATCTGTCGCAGGTCCGCCCCGTCCACCCGGATGCCGAGCCTGCGGTCCGCCCCGTACGTGAAGAACTCGATGCGCTCCATGGGCGGCATTCTGGTGCTCCGGTCGCAGGGAGCCGGACCGCTGCGCCCACGTGTCGCTCCTCGTCGGGGGCGCTGACCGGTCTCAGCGGAACGCGGCGACGTTCCGGGCGGCCCAGTCGCCGAAGGGGCGCGGGGCTCGGCCGAGGACCCGCTGGACGTCCGGGCTGACGCGCTGCTCGGCCGAGGTCGGGGAACCGAGTATGTCCAGGGTGTCGTCGGCGAGCTCCGCCGGCATGCTCTGGGTCATGGCGGTCTTGGCCTCGTCCCGGGTGAGCTCGTGGAACCTCACCGGGGAGCCCAGCGCGGCGGCGATGGCCTCCGCCTGCCGGCGCGGAGTGATCACCTCCGGGCCGGTCAGCTCGTAAACGCCGCCGGTGTGCCGGTCATCCACCAGACAGGCCGCCGCGACCGCGGCGATGTCCGCCGGGTCGATGACCGGCACCCCGACGTCGCCGAAGGGCGCGGCGACGACCCGTCGCGTACGGACGGAATCCGCCCACCACAGGGCGTTGGAGGCGAAGCCGCCCGGCCGCAGGACGGTCCACTCCAGGCCGGAGTCCCGCAGCACGTCCTCCAGCGCGCGCATCGCGATCCGTGTTCGGCCTGAGGGCCTGGTCACCACGCCCAGCGTGGAGAGCAGGACGACCCGGCGGACCCCGCTGGCCGCAGCTTCGCCGATGATGTCGGCAGGGTTGGCTCCAGTGGCGTGCAAGTCGCCGGACAGCAGAAGGAACAGCGCGTTCGCCCCGGCCAGCGCCGGCTTGAAGCCGGACGGCTCTGCCAGGTCGGCCACCACGTGGCGGGCGCCGTTCGGCACCGCCGCCACGTGCCGTGACACGGCCGTCACCTCCTGGCCCGCCTCGGTCAGTGCCTGCGTCAACGGCCGGCCGATGTTCCCGGTGGCCCCGGTCACCACGATCATAAGCAGCTCCTTCTCGGATGTCCTGTGTGGCCTTCACGCTAGGAGCAGGGGCTTACTTTTCGTAAGGACATACCTTGAGGTAAGTTCATGACATGGAAGAAGGCGCGCAGACCAGACAGGCCGCGGCGGAGAAGCGGTATGACGTGTTTCACACCGACTGCCCCGCGCGCGATGTGGTCGACCACGTGACCAGCAGGTGGGGCATCTGGGTGCTGATCTCCCTGCGGAGCAGCGACCTCCGGTTCTACGAGCTGCGCGAGAGCATCCACGGAATCAGCGAGAAGATGCTCGCCCAGACCTTGCGCGCACTGGTTCAGGACGGGCTGGTGTGGCGGGAGGTCGAACCGACGACGCCGCCGCAGGTCACCTACGGGCTGACCGAGTTCGGCCGGGACGTAGGCGAGCCGCTGACGGAGCTGTTCGACCGGATCACACGGCG
Organism: Streptomyces sp. NPDC044704; assembly: GCF_056433525.1. NCBI lineage: Bacteria > Bacillati > Actinomycetota > Actinomycetes > Kitasatosporales > Streptomycetaceae > Streptomyces > Streptomyces sp. NPDC044704. Next base: position 768,930 of record NZ_JBWKGY010000001.1, on the reverse strand, counting down.
GCTTTCGCCGGAAGGCGGCGCGCCGCCCCCGTGAGGTTCTTCGGCCTCTTCGCCGAGGACGAATACTGCGTGCACTACGCCGATGACCCGCCTGGGGATGCCTTCCCCTACCCGTGCCGCGGTCGTCGCCACCGGCCCCGGCCCTTCATCGATAACCCGGTGGTTATCGTTCCGCGCACGATTCGGCCTTGATCATGCGCGCGACCCGCAAGATCGTTTGAGTTATGCAGTCACGCGCGCAAGACCCCCCGTCCGTACGCCCGGACGGGATGACGTATCCCCGCATCGTCGGCACCTCCTTGAACTCCCCATGAGCGTCGCCCTCGACCTGACGGTGATGTACGCGATGCATGATGCGCTGCGCCGGGAACTGGCCCATCTTGACCGCGTCACCACCGCCGCGGACCTCGACCCGGGGCAGGTGCTTGCCACCGCTGCCGGGTGGACGCTGTTCAAGAAGGCGCTCCGCGCCCACCACAGGGCCGAAGACGACGCCCTGTGGCCGTCGCTGCGCGAGAGCCTGACCGGCCGGCCGGAGGACCTGGCGCTGCTGGAGGTGATGGAGGCCGAGCACGCCGCCATCAACCCGGTGATCCGGGCCATCGACGACGCGGTGACCGACCGCGATCCGGACCCGTTGCGGTTGGGCCAGCTTTCCGACGCGCTGACCCGCGGTCTGGCCGGACACCTCAAGCACGAGGAGGAGGCGGCGCTCCCGCTGATCCAGCGGGAGCTGACCGCCCGGCAGTGGGAGCATTTCAGCCGGGTCCACGCCCAGCACGTCGACGAGGACGCGCCGCTGCTGCTGCCGTGGCTGCTGGACGGCGCCGACGAACTCACGGCGGACAGGCTCCTCGCCCGGCTGTCCGTTCCCGAGTACGCCGCCTGCACCACCCGGTGGATCCCGGCGTACGCGGCGCTCGACCGCTGGAGTGCGCGCGTGACCACCTGACGCGGTTTCACCAGCCGCCGCCTTGCGGTCCGCCGGCCGACCAGGGCACGCCTGCGCGTCGTCTCGAAGTACGGCCCGGGCGCGCGCACCCGCGAGTTCCAGGGGGCGGCGGTGCGACTTTCGGACAAGGGTCATAATCTCGCCATGAACATGCTTGCCGTGCGGGTGCTGTTGGCTGTCCTCCTCGTGGGGAGCAGCGTGAGCGGATGTTCGCTCCTTCCCCCGTTCCCCACCTGCGAGGGAACCGAGCAGGCCGTGGCCGAACTCGACGAGCTTCCCGCACTGGCGCTGCGTCCGCAGGGGGCCGTGTCCGTCGACGGTCCATGGGCCGGGGCCTCCTGCGTCGAAGACACGGCGGACGCCTGGCTCTCCGCGGGGCGGCTCTACGCGTACGGCGGGACCCGGCAGGAAGTACTGGCGTACTACGGCCGGGAAGCGCCGGCGTCGGGATGGCGGCCCGTGGATGGTCTGGACACGGGGCCTGACGGCCGGACCGCCGTCTTCTGCTTCGAATCCGCCGGCCGGCCGAGCATCGTCCTCGCCTTCGAAACCCCTGACGTGCTCAGCGAGATCTACGGGGAGGGGCCAGCCCCGGCGGCTCTGCTGGGCGTGGACGCCCGCACCTGGTTCAGCTGGTCCGCGGAATCGGCGCTCGACGGCTCACCGATCAGCTGCCGGATCTGACCTGCCGCGGGCCTGATGCGGGCCTGCCGCGGACCTGCCGTTGTGGGACTTCACGAACGACGGCTGGTTCGCCGACGCGACGGTGCCGGGGTTCACGTGCGGGGTGCAGGTGTGTCCACGTCACAGTTGGGGGACGTACGGGGCGATGCCCACGATGAGGATGGACCGTTCGCCCGGCCCCCGCCCGGAGCCCGCGCGGACCGGGCCGACGTAGTGGCTGACCCTGTGGTCGTGGACGGCGTAGCCGTCCAGCGGGTCGGTGAGGGTGAACTCGGCGTGGAGGTCCGCCCACGGGTCCTCGGGCTGGAGGCCCGCGCTGCCCGGTGTCGCGATGACGTTCTGCCCGCCGGTGACGTTGGTCCGGCTGATCAGGTGGGCGAAGGTGAACGTGCCGGCCGAACCCCCGTCCTGGTGCAAGCAGTTCGGGGAGGAGACGGCTTCCTGGCCGGGACCGTCGACGCCGAGCCTGATCAGGTGAACACCGGCCCACAGCGGCCGTCGCCCCAGGTCCTTCAGGGACAGGACCTGCTCGATGTCCCAGCGCAGGAGGCGCAGCAGCAGGGGGTTGCCGCGCAGTGCCTCGGGGATGTCGGGGAGCACGCGCCGCGTCCGCGGGTGATCGGGGCCGTCCTGGCCCTGGGAGAAGTCGGTGACCGTACCGTGCACGGGGTCAGGGGTTCCGGGAATCCAGGACAGTTCGTCCTTCCACGGCAGGTACACGGCATGGGAGTACCGGCGGAACCGGTTGGTTCCCGGGGCGTACGGGTCGGGCGGCATGGCCGCGCAGACCTCCCGGATCCTGGCCAGGTCCCCTGCGGCGGAGCCGGCCGGGAGGATGCCCAGCCGCTCGGCTCCGTAGCGGGCGAACCCGCGCTCGCGCAGACCGTCCGCGCCGTCGCCCGGACCCTCCGCATCAGGGTACGAACGCCCCCGGGGCTCAGCCTTTTCCACGTGTTCCTCCCACAGGTCACCACCGGGCCCGTGGCGCCGGCGGCCGTTGCCGACCTTACGGGCAGTCCTGCTGCCGCGCGTCCCGCGGGTCCGGGTCCACACGCGCGGAGGCGGGCTCGCCCGTCACCTGATGTGAGGGGCCGGCCGGCCGCGCTGTCGCCGACCGGCCCCTGACACCAGGGATCAGGACACCGGCCCGGCCCCGTCCCGCAGCCGCTCGGCGAACGCCCGCGCGGCAGCCAGGTCCCCGGCGTCGGGCCGGTGCTTGTTGATGCCGCCCACGAGCTTGAAGGGCGTCCACGTGTCGAACGCCCGGCACGAGAACGTGCTCTCCACCACGAAGCCCTTGGCTTCGAGGAGCCCGACCAGCCGACGGGTGAAAGGCGTCGGCCGCAGCTCGGGCAGCCCGCTCGTGGCGAACACGAACGCCCGGCCCCGCCGGTCGGGAAGCGCCTTGGCGAAATCAGTCAGATGCGGGTGCAACCGGCCGTAGAAGACGCCCGACCCGAACCCCAGCAGGTCCGCGTCGGCCAGCTCCAGCGGGTCGGCCTCCTCCGGGGAGACGACACGCGCGCCCAGCACTTCGGCCACGACCTCAGCGACACGACGGGTATTGCCGTGCGACACGGAGGCACACACGATGACGGTCTTCATCCTGACGATCCTTTCTCCGGCTCCTGCATGCACGACAGGCGAGCGGCCCAGAACGTGACACCTCCCGGCCGGGTGGCGGCGGCGAGCCGCACTTTCCGCTATTGGTCCATACCTATTGACCGACCTCTCCGCCCCTCATACGATCCGGACCGGCACAGCCCCACCTGTCCCCACCTCACCCGGAGCCGGGCGTCGCACCCCACGCGTCAGTCAGTCAGCCATGCCTACGACGCCCAGCGGGAAGGGAGCACAGCATGTTCCGTCGACGGTCGCGCACCCCACGCCCCACGGGCGATGCCCGCCCTCCACAGGATTCCGGCCGCGGCAACGAGGGCCGGGTGTACGGGACCAGCCGCGCCCGGCGCGGAGCGTCCGCCCTCGCGCGTTCCCTGGCCGGGGTGAGCGCCGCCGCCCTCATCGGCGCCGGCATCGCCGTGTCCGGTACCGGATCGGCAGGCGCGGTCACCTCGGATCCGGTGGCCAACTCGGGTTTTGAGAACGGGCTCTCCGGCTGGACGTGCTCCGGCACCACCGGCGCCGCCGTCGGCAGCCCGGTCCACTCGGGCGCGGCCGCCCTCAAGGCCACGCCGACCGACTCCGACCACGCCCAGTGCAGCCAGACCGCCAGCGTGCAGCCCAACTCCTCGTACACGCTGAGCGCCTACGTCCAGGGCAGCTACGTATACCTGGGCGCCACCGGTGCCGGCATCTCCGGCGCCCAGTCCACCTGGACTCCGAACAGCCCGTCGTACGGTCGGCTCAGTGTCGGTTTCACCACCGGCCCGAACACCACCTCCGTGACCGTCTACCTGCACGGCTGGTACGGACAGCCCTCGTACCACGCGGACGACGTGTCGCTCGTCGGCCCCGGCGGCAGCACCCCCACACCGACCGCCACACCGACCGCCACACCCCCGGCCACCACACCGCCCCCGACGACCCCGCCGCCCACCACCGCACCGCCCACGACCCCGCCGCCCGGCGAGACGTGCCCCACGAAGCCCAAGCCGTCCGGCAAGGTCCTGCAGGGGTACTGGGAGAACTGGGACGGCGCCGCGAACGGCGTCCACCCCGGCCTGGGCTGGATCCCCATCACGGACAGCCGGATCGCCGCACACGGCTACAACGTGATCAACGCCGCCTTCCCCGTGATCCTCTCCGACGGCACCGTCCTGTGGCAGGACGGCATGGACGCCGGCGTCAAGGTCGCGACCCCCGCCGAGATGTGCCAGGCCAAGGCGGCCGGAGCGACGGTCCTGATGTCGATCGGTGGCGCGGCCGCGGGCATCGACCTGAGTTCCAGCGCCGTCGCCGACCGGTTCGTGGCGACCGTCGTCCCGATCCTCAAGAAGTACAACTTCGACGGGATCGACATCGACATCGAGACCGGCCTCACCGGCAGCGGCAACATCAACACCCTGTCCGCCTCCCAGGCCAACCTGGTGCGCATCATCGACGGCGTGCTGGCCCAGATGCCCGCGGGGTTCGGACTTACCATGGCCCCCGAAACCGCGTACGTCACCGGCGGAAGCGTCACCTACGGGTCGATCTGGGGCTCCTACCTGCCGATCATCAAGAAGTACGCCGACAACGGGCGACTGTGGTGGCTGAACATGCAGTACTACAACGGCAGTATGTACGGCTGCTCCGGCGACTCCTACCAGGCCGGTACGGTGCAGGGCTTCACCGCGCAGACCACCTGCCTGAACAACGGCCTGACCATCCAGGGCACCACCGTCAAGGTCCCCTACGACAAGCAGGTGCCCGGCCTGCCCGCCCAGCCGGGTGCGGGTGGCGGCCACATGACTCCGAGCCTGGTCAGCCAGTCGTGGAACGCCTTCAGCGGCTCGCTCAAGGGCCTCATGACCTGGTCGGTCAACTGGGACGGCTCAAAGGGCTGGACCTTCGGCGACAACGTCAAGCACCTACAGGGTCGTTGACGACCCAACATGCTGAAACGATTCACAGAAGAGGGGAAAGCATGTCCGAATGTCACAGTTCGGGCATAGCCCCTCCCAGGCGGCGATGTCCCCATAGCGTGACTCGTTCACACCTGTCCCTATGGGGGTCCCATGTCCAACCAGTTCCCGCCAGCCCAACAGCCACCGCAGCCCGGGTACGGGTACCCGCCGCCGCCGAAGAAGTCTCCAACAGGGAAGATCATCGGGTTCTCCTGCCTCGGTGTCGTCGGCGTGATCGTGCTCATCGGAATCGCCGGAGCGCTGGCGGGCGGGACGGACGGCGGGAAGAACGGGAAGGAGGCGGCCGCGCCGCCGGCAGCCGTGTCATCGCCTGCCGCGAAGGCGCTGGAGAGCGAGTCCGACACCCCTGCGGGGAAGAACCAGCAGCCCATCGTCGTCACGGCGAAGAAGACAGACTTCAAGCCGAACGTCCTCTCGAAGGGCAGCGACGAGAAGTACACCAGCGTGTCGGTGACCGTCACCAACAACTCGGCCAAGACGATCAGCATCAACCCGCTGTACTTCTCGATCACCGACAACACTGGCGGGAAGCACACTGCTGAACTCGCTGTCGATGAGGGCCAGATCGACACCGTCGATCTCGCACCCGGCGAGAACATCACAGGGGTGATCACCGGCAAGGGCGCGTTCACCGCGAAGACGGTCACGTACAAGGACGGGCTGCTCGGCCGCGAGAACCATCGAGGCAGCGTCTCCTGAACCGAGGTACGGAAACCCGTCCCGGCCACCGGAGAGGCTCGGTCCCGGCCTCGCCCGAAGCACCACCTGGCCGGGGCGGCGGGGTTCGAGGGGTGCGGGGCAGTTCGGTGGTAGGGGTCAGGGCGGCGGTGCCGCTAGAAGGCTGTTGCGGGTCGGCGACGGGCAGTGTTGGCTCTTCTTGATCATGTTTGGCAACACTGCCGGACATACTGACCAGGGGGGACCCACATGCGTACTCGCCGAGTCCGACTCACACTTGCTGTTGCCGCATCCGGCTTGGTGACCGGCCTCGCCCTCGCGACGGGGATGGCCCAGGCCTCCTCCACCGTTCCGGCTCCGACGTCGAGCCCGACGTGCGCGCCGACTCCGACCCGCGCGCCCGTCCCGTCAACGAACCCCACCTCCACGCCGGCCCCCACCCCCAGCCGCACCCCGATCACGATCCCGATGGCGAACTCCTCCGAGGTCGAGCCGCCCTCCACGCCGACCCCCACGCCGGTCCCGACGACCGGCCCCACCACCACGCCGGTCCCGACGGCGAACCCCACGGAGGTCCAGCCGACCCCCACGGTGGTCCCGACGGTGGACCCCACCTGCACGCCCGTCCCGACCCCGAGCTACACAGCGGGTCCGACGAAGAACCCGTCGACCCCGCCGGCCCCGACCTCCACGCCGGTCCCGACGAAGAACCCCTCGGGGATCCCGTCGACTCCCACTGACTGACGGTGAAACGGTGAAGTAGAGCAAGCGGTGGGGGCCCGGGCCGTGTGGGCCCGGGCCCTCACCGCAGCCTCACGGGAGCACCGCTGGGTGCGGGCCTCCGGGGAGCGGCAGCTGACCGCGGAGTTCGAGCGGGGGCCGGGAGTGCTCCGCACGTCGCCGCGCCGTCGCGACGATCACGCGGATCCGCCGGCTCGGGCCGGCCGCCGTTTCACCAGCGGACGGCGGTGAAGTCGACCGGCCGGGGCCGCAACAGGCGGGTGCGCCCTGCCAGCGCGCTCAGCCTCCTCGACATCTCGTCGGCGGGCAGCCGGCGGCGGTCGCCGTGGCCCGGCAGGACCCATTCGAACTTCAGCCGTTCGGCCGCCCGGGCCAGGGAGGTGCCCAACTCCTCGATGGAGTACCAGGTCACGCTGTCCGCGACTTCCAGGTCACCGGTGGTACGGGACCAGTAGAAGCTGTCCCCGCTGAAGCAGTACCGGTCATCCGCGAGGTAGAGCACGCTGCCCTGCGTGTGGCCGGGCAGGGGATGGGCGGTGACTCCCTCGCCGATCTCCAGGGGTTCGAGACCCCGGATCACCCGGTCTGCGTCCGGCGCGGCGTCGAGGTCACCCTCGTGGATCCACAGCCGGGCGCCGAAGTGGTCCGCGTAGTGGCGGCCGTGTGCCGCGTGGTCGCGGTGGGTGAGCAGGACATCGGTGACGGGACCCGATTCCGCGTAACGGTCGGCGAGTCCACGGCTCCAGCGCGGCGTGTCGATCATCATGACCGTGCCGGAGGGCCGGAGGAGCAAGTAGGAGTTGGCCCCGGCGGTGTGCTGTGAGTTGTGCCCGCACAGCAGTACGCCACTGTCCAGCGTCATCGGAAAGGGATCGAGCCCCTGGTCCGGCCGCCCGGAGACGGGGCGGATCGAGCGGGTGGGGCAGGCGAAGACGGCAGCGTGTAAGCGCCGCGTCTCCGCCTCGTCGCGCGGCGGGCGCAGGACCTCGGACCTTCCGTCGACCTCGCCGATCAGATCGGGCGCCAACTGTCGAGCGACGTCGCAGTTGAAGCAACGGTCGTCCACGTACCAGTCGTCCACGGCGGTTCTCCTTCCAGCGGGAACGCCCCCGATCGGGGCCGCTCTTCAGGGATACCGCACCCGCTTCCGGAATCGGTAGGCCCTGCCGATCTTGTGCTTCCGGACCCGAGGCGTTCTCCCCGGCCGGGCGGCGTTCGCGCGTGACGCGGGGCCTGCTTCCGCTGTTGTCCTCGCATGACGCTCGCACGGGGGCCGGGGCTTCGCCGGTCGACGTTCCTGAAGGCGGCCGCCGCCGCGGCACTGGGTGCGCTCCCGGCCGGTCCGGGCCGCGGCGGCGGCCCTCCGGGGGGCGCTCAGGGCGGCGCTCATGGGGCCGGCGGTGCGCCGCGGGTGACGAAGGTGCGTGACCTGACGGGCCCCGGGCTCACCACCCGGTTCCGGATGGAGGCCACGGACCTGGGCATCCCGGTCGCCCTGCCGGACGGCAGAACCCTCTTCGTCTTCGGGGACACCTTCGAGGAGGCCCGGGTGGGCGGTGGCTGGTGGCGCTCCCCCGTCGGCCTGTATGCGACGACGGCCCGCCTCGACGAGGGTGTCGTCTGGACGGGAGCCGTCGGCGGGGAACACGCCCGCCAGCTGTGGGCGTACGAGCACGACAACCCGCTGTTCAGCACCGTGCTGCCGTCCGACGTGGTCCTCATCGGCGGAGCCCTCTTCCTCCACGTCACCGTGCACCGGGGGTGGGGCAGCGTGGTGTGGAGCGAGATCTGGCGCTCCGACGACTCGGGAGCGACCTGGCGGCACACCGGTGCCCGGTTCCCGGGGAACGCGCACGGCGGGCTGTTCCAGTCGCTGACGTGGGCTCTCGGGCCGGACGGCTACGTCTACGTCTGTTCGACGGGTTTCAGCCGGACCGGGCCTGTCCTGCTGCACCGGGTGCGGGCGGACGCGCTGGCCGAGCCGGACGCCTACGAAGGGTGGGGGTACCGCGCGGGCGCCTGGGGCTGGGGCAACGCGCCCACGCCGGTGCTGGAGGGCGGCTTCGGCGAGCTGTGCCTGCGGCTGCTGGACGGGTACTGGGTGCTGGTCTGCTTCAATGCCGCCGACGCCCGCATCGAAGCCCTCGTCATGCGCGAGCCGACCGCCGGACCGGCCGGCTCGTACCGGCACACCCTGATCCGCGGCGCGGCCTGGGGCCAGGAGGACGACACGCACGTGGCCCAGCCGTACGGCGGTTACGTCATCCCGGGATCCCGCCTGGACGACCTGCACCTGACGGTGAGCCAGTGGCGTACGGACAGGGGCTGGCCGTACCGGGTCATGCAGTTCCGGGTACGGGGGCTGAGCGGGCCGCCGGCTTCCTGACCGGCGGACGGCCCGCCGGACGGCCCGCCGGACGGCCCGCCGGACGGCCCGCCGGACGGGCTGCCGGCCGGCCCGCCGGACGGCCCGCCGGACGGGCTGCCGGACGGATCAGGTCCAGCGCTGCGGGTCCGATCCGTCGCACGGACCGGCGGCGGGTGCCCCCGGGCCACCGGTCAGGCAGGTTCCCGTGGCGAGGTGGCGGAGCTGTACCGAGCCGTCGGCGCGGCCCGTGAGCGTCCATCCCTGGGCGGCGGACCGGTCGCAGGAGCGGGCGCGCGGCGCCGTCCCGTCGTGGTCCAGGCAGGCGCCGGTCGCCCGGTTGCGGAGGTCGCCGGGGCCGTCGCCGTACGGGCGGAACTCCCATTCCTGGTAGCGCAATCCGTTGCAGGGCCATACCCGCAGGCCCTCCACGCTGTCGTCGAGGCAGGCGTCGGTGGCCTTGTTGCGGAAGACCCGGGCGGCTTCGGGAGCCTCCGACGAGGTCAGCGCGAGGACGGCCGCGACCCCCAGCGCGACACCGGTCAGCAGGCCTGCCACCGCCCACGGCCAGCGCCGGGCGACGACCGGTACCGGGCCGGGCCCGGCAGACCCGGGCTCCGGGGCCACCGAAGGCGCGGAAGGCCCGCCCGGCTCCGGGGAGGGGGCGGGAACGGACCCTGACGGGGCACGGTCCGGGCCGGTGCCCTGGCCGGACGGCGGACGGTTCTGGTCGGCGTCGGCGGCTTCCCACAGCACGCGGTACGCCGTGGGATCGGTGTCCAGGGCCCGGCAGATGTCCCGGACGACGGGCCAGGGCGGCACCGTGGCCCCACGGAAGTAACGCGACAGCGAGGAATCGCTGATCAGCACCTGCTGCTCCAGGGCCCGCAGTGTCGTCCCGGACCGCTGCTGCAGCGCGCGCAGTGCGTCGCCCAGCCGACGGGCGGCCGTGACCTGCCGGTCCGTGCCGTCGAGGTGGCTCATCCGTACCCTCTCCCCCGCGGCTCGCCGAAGCGTCCCGGTCGCCCGTCCTGTCCCGGGACACCTCTGTCCCCGCAGGTCAGCAGGGTAGGGATCCCGACATAGGCGAAGCAACAGGGACAAGGTTGCCAGCCTGCCCAGACCGCCACAAACTCGGAGCATCCAGTCGGCGGTTCACCCCACGTGGTGAAGCACGCGGCTCCCCCTCCCCCGCTTCGTGCGGCACGGGTGTGCCCGGCGCCGGCCCGACTCCTGACCGAAAGGCCCGTACCGCGATGCGTTTCAACTCCCTTACGGCGAAGAAGCTCTCGACCGGCTTCGCGCTCGTACTCCTGCCCTTCACCACGACCGAGAGCGCCGTGGGCGCCGGCACCGGTTCCCCGGCGGCGGCCGCCGCCGGCGCGGTCTACCGGGTCCAGCTCAGCAACCGGTGCCTGGACGCGGACACGAACACCATCAACAACAACCCGGCGCGGGCCCAGGTGTGGGACTGCAACCACGCCGCCAACCAGCGCTGGACCCTGCACCCGTCGGGTGAACTGAAGATCGACTTCAACGGCAAGTGCCTGGACGCCGACACCAACACCATCAACAACAACGGGGGCAACGTGCAGCTGTGGTCCTGCAACGGCCAGCCTCAGCAGGCCTGGTACCGGGGCCCCAACGATTCGATCGTGCTGAAGTACAACGGCAAGTGCCTGGACCACGACACCAACCAGAACCGCAACGGCGGACGGGTCCAGCTCTGGAACTGCAACGGCTCCCCACAGCAGTCGTGGCGCTGACGGCGGGCTCCGGCGCTCCGCCCCACGGTCCGCGCGGCGGGTCTCCGTGCGGCGGGTCAGGGCAGGACGTGCCGGGCGTGCAGGCGTCCCTCGTGGAATTCGATCGTGAAGGTGACCTGCTGCTCCTCCGAGAGTGACGGGGTCGGGCCCTCCAAGGCGTCCCGCGTCACGAAGACGGGCTCCTGCCGCCCCAGCGGAAGGATGAACCCGTAGCCTCTGGCTCGGTTGTAGGACTGGACGAAGCCTGTGAACCGTTCATCGGGCATGCGGCACGCTCCCCGACCGGGTCTACGCCGCCCCACCCCCGTCCCCGGGGGCGGGGCGGCCTTCACCCCCATGCTGTGACGGCACGCACCGACCACGCCCGCCGGACACCGCCGATCGGGTGTACGCCCTTGCCCTTGCCCCTCGCCCGTGCCCGGGTCCAGGTTCAGTCCAGGTCCAGGTCGAGCAGTGCGTTCGAGACCGCCTCGGTGGGCGCGGGGTGGATCCACAGGGGTGTCCGCGCGAGCTCACCGGCGCCGATGCCGAGGCTCATGGCCACCACGAGCGGCTGGATCAGGCTCGCGGCCTGCGGACCCAGAACGTGGGCGCCCAACAGCAGCCCGGTGCCGCGGTCGGCGAGTACCTTGCAGAAGCCGGTGCCGTCTTCCAGCGCCCAGCCGTAGGCGGTGTCCGAGAAGCGGCGCACGGAAACGGCGTAGTCGAGGCCCTCCTGCCGGCACTGCTGCTCGGTCCTGCCGACCTGCGCGATGTGGGGGCGGGTGAACACCCCGGCGGGGACGGCCTCGTGGGAGGTGCGGACCGGGTCGCCGGGGTGCAGCAGGTTGTGCGAGACCGTCCGCGCCTCCCGGTTCGCCACGTGCTTGAGCGGGAAGTCCGTGCACACGTCGCCGAGGGCGAACACCCCCTGGGCACTGGTGCGCTGGAAGGCGTCCACGACGATCCGGCCGTCGTCGTGGAGGTCGATCCCGGCCCGTGCGGCGTCGATCCGGTCGCTGTTCGGGGTGCGGCCCACGGCGACGAGCAGGGTGTCGGCTTCCACGGCGCCGCCGTCGTCCAGGACCAGGCGCAGTTGTCCCGGCCGCCCCTCGACGCGGGTCAGCGCGGTGCCCGTGCGTACGTCGTAGCGGTCGGCGGCGATCGCCGTGTACGCGGCGGCGACCGCCTCGTCCTGGGCGGAGAGCAGGGTGTCCTCTTGCTCGACGACCGTGATGCGGCTGCCCGCGGCGTGGAAGACGTGGGCGAGTTCTGCGGCGACGTAGCCACCGCCCAGCACCGCCAGGTGGCGCGGCGGACGCTGCACGCGCATCACCGTGTCGGAGGTCTCGTACGGCAGCCCGGACTCCCGTACCGGCGGGGGTACGGTCGGGCGGCTGCCGGTGGCGACGACGACCTGTCGGCCGCGGATCGTGACGGCGTCCGCGCAACTTCCGACGGTCAGCGTACGGTCCCCGGTGAAGCGGGCGTGGCCCTTGAGGACCTCGATGTTCGGGGAGTCGCGACGGCCCTGCTCCCCCTCCGCGGCCTGCCGGTCCAGCCGCTCGAACACCCGCTCGCGGACGGTGGACCAGTCGACGCCGCTCAGCCGTGCCCCGACGCCGAACCGTCCGGCGTCGCGGATCCCGTCCACGAGGTCCGCGACGTGCACGAGCATCTTGCTGGGGATGCACCCCCGGTTCAGGCAGGTCCCGCCGAACGGCCCTTCGTCGACGATGGCCACGTCGAGGTGGGAGAACCGGTCGTCCACGACGGCGTTGCCCGAGCCCGCCCCGATGATCACGAGGTCATGAGTACGCATGCGGCGGAACGTACCCCCGCATGCCGGGCGTACGCGCGAACGGCACGCGGCGCCGTGCCGGGCCGCGGCTATGCGGCGGCGGGCGGGGCGAGGTGCTCCAGTGCCGCGAGGACGGCGTCGTGGGCAGTGGGCCGGCCCATCAGGACGCACAAGGTGTAGGCGGCGTCGTCCATCTCCCTCAGTGCCGCGGGATCCCCGGGCGCTGCCGCGAGACGGGCCTGGCAGGCGCGCAGCCGCGTGAGGGCCTCCTCGGTACGGGTCCGGGCCGGCGTGAGGGCACGAGGCCGTTGCCCGGGCGGGGCGGGGGCGCGGGCCGCCTGCACCGCCCGGCGCACCGCCCGCTCCACGCGCCGGGGGACGGGAGTTCCCCGGGCTCCGGCGGCCAGGGCCGACGCCACGGCCTCGGGGGTGGTGCGGGCGAGGTCCGCCGCGGCGGCCAGGATCAGGTGCGCGTCCCGGGCCGAACACGGCGTCATGGCCATCAGCATCCCCACCGCCGACGCGGTCTGCGCCTCCACGAGGTCGCCGCCGGTCCCGTCACGCCCGTCGGGCCGTGCGGCGACGGCAGTCGGGCGGGGACGCCGGATTCCGGAAGGAGACATCAGAGATCCCTTCATTCCAAGGCAGGGGGGCGCGACAATCCGCGTATGAAAGGTATTCCGCGCCAAGTGCGTTGATACACATGGCGACTGGGGGCTAGCCGCACAAGAAAACAAGACCGCCGCGCCCCAGAGCGGGGTCCGGCCCTGTCATGCGGATCCCGGCCCTGTCATGCGAGGTACCAGGGACGGATCTACGGTTGGAGGAAGATCCCGGCGCTCGCGGACGCCCGGCGCCCCCGCCGTCAGCCCGACGCGGTGCCGTGGGCGGCTCGACGGTCAGAGAGCCAGGCAGGAGGCCCCGGATGCCCCAGCACGCGACCACGGCGATGCGCGCGGCACTTCGCTCCACCCCCGCGGAGCGCGCCGCACTCGGCAAGGAAGCCCGCCGCCGCTCACCGCGGTCGGGACACGCCGCGTACGAGCCCTCTTCGAGCCGAAGGGACCCCCTCGGCATCCTCGAGGCGCAGTCGGCGACCCGGGTGCCGGAACTGGTGCCGATCCGCTACGGGCGGATGTCCGAGTCCCCGTTCCGGTTCTACCGGGGCGCCGCCGCGATCATGGCCTCCGACCTGGCGGGCAGTCCCGACTCGGGGATCACCACCCAGCTGTGCGGAGACGCGCACCTGCTGAACTTCCGGCTGCTGGCGTCGCCCGAGCGGGAGCTGATGTTCGACATCAACGACTTCGACGAGACCTTGCCGGGCCCCTGGGAGTGGGACGTCAAGCGCCTGTCGGCGAGTTTCGTCATCGCCGGCCGGGCGAACGGCTTCGACGACGCGGAACGCGCCCGCATCGTGAGCGGCACCGTGCGTTCGTACCGCGAAGCGATGATCAGCTTCGCCGGCATGGGCAACCTCGACGTCTGGTACACGAAGATCAACGACACCGGCCTCAAGGACCTGACCACGGGCCGCCTCCACAAGAAGGGCCGCAAGAAGCTGGACCGCGCGCTGGCGAAGGCCCGCGCCCGGGACACCCTGCAGGTGTTCGGCAAGCTCACGGAGCTCGTCGACGGCAGGCCGATGATCGCGGCGGACCCGCCGTTGCTGGTGCCGATGGCCGATCTGCTGCCGGACGCCGAGCGGACCACGCTGGAGCGCCAGTTCAGGGCGCTCATCGACCGGTACGGGCTCACGTTGCCGTCCGACCGGCGCCACTTGCTGGCGGACTACCAGCTGGTCGACGTCGCCCGCAAGGTCGTCGGGGTCGGCAGCGTGGGTACCCGGTGCTGGATCTTCCTGCTCCTCGGACGGGACGGCGAGGACCCGCTCTTCCTCCAGGCCAAGGAGGCCGACACCTCCGTCCTCGCCGACCACGTCGGGGCGAGCCAGTACCGCAACCAGGGTGAGCGCGTGGTCGCGGGACAGCGGCTGATGCAGGCGACGAGCGACATGTTCCTCGGCTGGGAACGGGTCGAGGGGATCGACGGCAAGCGCCGCGACTTCTACATCCGCCAGCTGCGCGACTGGAAGGGCATCGCGATGCCGGAGACGATGTCGCCGAGGCAGCTGGAGGCGTTCGGCGAAGTCTGCGGCATCACGCTGGCCCGCGCGCACGCGCGGTCCGGCGACCGGATCGCGATCGCGTCCTACCTGGGCCGCGGGGACTCCTTCGACCGGGCCCTCGTCACGTTCGCGGAGGCGTACGCCGACCAGAACGAGAGCGACCACCAGGCGCTGCTGGACGCGGTGCGCACGGGACGCCTGCCGGCGGAGGAGCTCACCGGCTGACCGGCGGGGTGGCGGCGCCCGGGGTATCGGCGCCCGGAGTGACTGACCGGTCCCACGAGACGGTGTACCGGGCATCCGCGCCGGGCGGCCCGGGGCCGGAGGGTGACGGCGCGCCCCTCGCCCGCCGCAGCCCTATCGTGGGAGCGATGTCATGACCGGAAGCGGCGGCCCGCGGGCAGGTGGAGCGTGAACGGATCGGAGATCGACTACCCGGCGGTCTTCCACGCCCTGCCCAGCGCGGTGGCGCTGCTGACGACCGGCCTGGTGTACGTGGACGCCAACGAGGCCTACCTGTCCCTGTCGGGCCGCACCCGTGAGCAGCTCGTCGGCCGCTACCTCTTCGACGTCTTCCCCGACAATCCGGGTGATCCGGCCGCGACCGGCGTGCGCAACCTGCGCACGTCCCTGGAACGGGTCGCGGCCACGCGCGAGGGCGACGCGATGGCGCTGCAACGCTACGACGTGGAGTCCCCCGACCGGCCGGGGGTGTGGCAGGAACGGTACTGGAGCCCCGTGAACGTCCCCGTCCTCGCCGCCGACGGCAGCGTGGCGCTCCTTCTGCACCGGGTGGAGGAGGTCACCGAACTGATCCGGGCAGGCAGCGGCGGGGACCGTGGCCAGGCCCTGGAGTCCGACCTCTACAGCCGTGCCCGGGACCTCCAGGACGTCAACGAGCGGCTGCGCCGGGCCCACGCGCGGGAGCGCGAGGTGGCCCTCCACCTCCAGGAGGCGATGCTGCCGGCGCTGCGCCCGCTCGGCCACCACGAGGCCGCGGTGCGCTACCGGCCCGCGGCCGGAGCCCTGAACGTGTGCGGTGACTGGTACGACGTCGCCGACCTGCCGGGGCGGACCGCCGTCGCCGTGGGTGACGTCGTCGGGCACGGGCTGCGCGCGGCCGGCGTCATGGGACAGCTCCGCAGTGCACTGTCGGCCGCGGCCCGTGTCGCGGAAGGCCCGGCGCAGGCCCTCGAAGTACTCGGTCTGTACGCCCGCTCCGTCACGGGAGCCGAGTCGACCACCGCCGTGCTCGTCTTCATCGACTGGAGCAGCCGCACCCTCACCTACAGCAGCGCCGGCCACCCGCCGCCCGCGCTCTGCCACAGCGACGGCACGGTCGTCTTCCTCGACGCGGCCACCGACCCGCCGCTCGGCGCCCGGCCCGAGCACACTCCCCGCCCGCAGGCCCAGACGGCCTTCCGGGACGGTTCCGTGCTGGTCCTGTACACGGACGGACTCGTCGAGCGCCGTCGCGAGGACATCGACACCGGTCTCGAACGGCTCGCCGCCACTCTCGTGCGGCACCGCTCCGCCGACGCGGAATCGCTGGCGGACGCCCTGCTGACCCGTCTGGCCCAGCCCGTCGGCATGACCGACGACACGGCCCTGGTCGTCCTTCGTCTGTGACGGCGCCCGGCGGTGAGGGGTGGCGGGCGTGGGTCAGGCCCGGGGAGGCCGCACACCACCGATGCCCTGACGGTCGGGCGTCTGCGCGGTGGCGCGGCGCGCGGGGTCGGTGAAGGTCCGGCGGACCGCTTCGTCGAGGAGGCCCAGTTCCGCGCGTACGGCCGTCAGACGCTCGGCCGGCTGTGTTTCGAGCAGGTCCTCCAGCAGGGCGCGGAGCCGTCTGCACACCTGGAGGGAGGTGACGCCGTACTCGCGGATCTCCGTCACCCCGAGCCGCAGGTAGTCGTCCCAGCCACGGCCCGGCACCACCAGCCGCGGCCGGCCGCGGTCGTCGGCGAGCACGTACCGGCCGCCGAGCCGGGCCCGGCCCACCACGTGCAGGAACGTGTCGACGTGGTTGAGGACCTGCACGGCGGTCGTGGGGTCGTTGACGGCGGGCGAGAGGGCGCGGATGGCGATGTCGACGAGGATGCGCAGGGCGAAGGCGGGGTCCTGCTCGATGGTGCGCTCGGCCCCGAACGCGACGAGCCCCGCGACCCGGTGCGGGTCGGGGGGCGGCGAGGTGCCGTGCGCCTCCACGAAGGTGGTGCCGGGCGGTACGAAGTCCCCGACGGGATGGGTCAGGACGAGGACGCAGTCCTCGCGGGCCGCGGCGGCGATCAGCCCCGCCGCGTCGAACGCCTGGAGGACTCCGCCCCGTTCGGAGCGGATGCGGGTGACCGGACCGGCCGTGGGCAAGGACCACCCTTCGGGTGCCGCCGAGGAACGGATGCGCTCCGACCCGCGGGCCACCACCTTCGCTCCGAGGCGCCCCACCAGATCGGCGATGGCGACGGGCCGCAGGTTGTGGGTGAACCGGTTGAGGTAGATGAGCAGCAGCATGAGGCTGACGGCGACGGCCACACCGGACAGGGTCACCCCGAGGTTGGGGACGGAGTCGGATTCGATCTTGCGCAGCAGGGAGAATGCGAAGGCGAAGGTTCCCGTGAACGTGGCCAGCACGGCCTTCTGGAGCCGGTCGCGGTACCACAGGCGCATGTAGCGCGGGGAGAGCGTGCCGGTCGCCTGCTGGATGACCAGTACACCGATGGTCACGACGAACCCCAGCAGCGCGACCATGGCTCCGACGACGGAACTGAGCACGCTGCTCGCGGTCGTCGCGGAGTAACGCCAGCCGCCCGGCAGCCAGTCCGCCCCGTCGACGCGGGCGGCCCACTCGGCGGACAGCGCCCCGAGCAGGAGTCCGAGCAGGGGGATGATCCACAGGCTTGCCTTGGCGTACTGCCGCAACCGGAAGCGCGCCGCCCAGGACATCATCGTCCGTTCCCCGGTTTCGGCGGTGCGCAGCGGCCTGACCGTCCAGTTCGCACGTTCCCATGGTAGGGCCGCTTCCCGGCGCCCGCAGGCGGCGACGGCCCGGCGGGCTCGCCGGGAGTTCCGCGCCTAAGCTGGCTGGGGGGCGTCGGAAGGGGTCGTCTCGCATGGCTGACTATCCGCTGATCGAAGACCACGGCCTGATCGGTGATCTCCAGACCGCGGCATTGGTGACCACGGACGGAACGATCGACTGGTTCTGTTGTCCTCGTTTCGATTCTCCGAGCGTGTTCGGGTCACTCCTCGACTGGGAGAAGGGCGGCCACTTCACGGTCAGGCCGGCCGAACCCACGTACACCACGAAGCAGTTGTACCTGCCGGACACCGCGGTTCTGGTCACTCGGTTCATGACCGAGTCGGGTACCGGCGAGGTCGTCGACTTCATGCCGGTGACCGGAGGCACGGCCACCGACCGCCACCGCCTGGTCCGCATGCTTCGGTGCGTGCGCGGCAGCATGACCTTCCAGGTCGAGATCGCCCCGAGGTTCGACTACGGCCGCGCACCCCACACGCTGCGGATCTCCGAGAACGGGGCGGTGTTCGCCTCGGCCGACCTGGAACTCACGCTCAGCGTGGTGCGGGAACCGGAGGACGAGCGGCTGGTGCACACCCTCACCGGAGAGCACGACCTGCGTGTCGAGCTGGCGCTCGACGCCGGACAGCAGCGGGGGCTGGTGCTGGCGTCCGCCGCGGAGGGGCCGCCGCGCGAGATCCGCGTCGCCGAGTTCCAGGAGCTCTTCGACGAGACCAGGCTCTTCTGGCGGACGTGGCTCCGCCAGTCCCGGTACACGGGCCGGTGGCGCGAGATGGTGGAGCGCTCCGCCATCACCCTGAAGCTGATGACGTACGCACCCACCGGTGCCCTGGTGGCGGCGCCCACAACCGGTCTGCCCGAGCAGCTGGGCGGCGAGCGGAACTGGGACTACCGGTTCACCTGGATCCGTGACGCCTCCTTCTCCGTGTACGCCCTGCTGGGGCTGGGGTTCACGGAGGAGGCGCGGGCCTTCATCGGCTGGCTCGGCGACCGCGTGAAGGAGAAGGCGGGCCGCGACACGGACACGGGGCCCTTGAACATCATGTACCGGGTGGACGGTTCGTCCGACCTGTACGAAGAGGTCCTGGACCACTGGGAGGGCTACCAGGGGTCCGCCCCGGTGCGGATCGGCAACGGCGCGGCGGAACAGTTGCAGATGGACATCTACGGAGAGGCGCTGGACAGCATCTCCTTCGCCCACCAGCACGGCATCCACCTCGACATCCAGGGCTGGTCCTCGCTGCGCACCCTGCTCGACTGGCTCGTGGACCACTGGGACCAGGCCGGTGAGGGGTTGTGGGAGACCCGCGGCGGGCGCCAGGACTTCACCTACGGCCGTGTGATGTCCTGGGTGGCGTTCGACCGCGCGCTGCGGCTGGCGGCCGCCCACGGCAGGCCGGCGGAGAGCGGCCGCTGGGCCGCCGAGCGCGACAACATCTACCGGCAGATCCTGGACAGGGGCTGGGACCCCGAGCGCCGGGCCTTCGTCCAGCACTACGGCAGCGCTGTGCTCGACTCTTCCCTGCTGCGGATGCCGACGGTCGGGTTCATCACGCCCGACGACCCGATGTGGACGTCCACCCTGGACGCGATGGACCGGGAGCTGGTCACCGACAGCCTCGTCTACCGCTACAACCCCGAGGCCTCCCCCGACGGGCTGCGCGGCTCCGAGGGCACCTTCTCCCTGTGCACCTTCATGTACGTCGACGCCCTGGCCCGGGCCGGGCGGGCGGATCAGGCCCGGCTGGTCCTGGAGAAGATGATGGCGTACGCCAACCACCTCGGCCTGTACTCCGAGGAGATCGCGCTGACGGGAAGGCAACTCGGCAACTTCCCGCAGGCGTTCACCCATCTGGCACTGATCGATGCCGCCATCACGCTGGACGACACCTTGAACCGCATGCGGAAGGGATAGCGGAGGGATCAGCCGACGGCCTCGCCGCCGGTGGTCGGGCGGGTCCGCACGGGGGGCCCGGGGGCCAGCACCACGACCAGGTCGCCCTCCTGGGCGACGACGGCCCGTGTCTCGTCGACCGGTTCCAGACTGCCGTCGTCGCGGACCACGAACAGCGTTTCGTGTCCCGGCGGGAGCGGATCGGAGGCCGGGCGCACCAGGAACCGGGCGCCCTGTTCGTAGCGTGCCGCCAGGACGTGCCGCAGGAGCGAACCGCCGAACAGGACGGCGCCGCCCGTGTAGGGGGCGACGACGCCGTGGCTCTCGTGAGGTGGTCCCACTCGGTAGACGGGCCCCTCCACGTTGTCCTCGACGAGTACGGAGGCGAGCGCGTTGAAGTCGTCGTCGTCAGTGAGCAGGAAGACCGCGTTGACCCCCTCCAGCCGCGCCCTGGGGTTGGTGGCCGTCGCCAGCAGGTCCCCCCTGGCCAGTTTGATCCCGGCCTCCTTGATGCGCTCGCGTTCCTCGCTCTGTCCCGCCCACATCTGCACGTCGAGTCCCGCCGACCGCAGGGCCTTGCCCAGCGCGATCACCCAGGGAGCGCCGCCCACCAGGAGGGGCCGGGTGCGGTTCGGGCGGGCGACGCCGAGCATGCGGGCCACGGGGCCGGCGGTCAGGGCGTAGAGCACGACCGTCGAGACGATCACGAGGAAGGTGATGGGAAGGATCTTGGAGGCGCCGGCGAGCCCCAGTTGGACGAGGGGCGCGGCGAAGGCCGCGGCGGTGGAGGCGGCGACGATGCCGCGCGGGGCCATCCAGCCCGTGAACGCCCGCTCCCCCGTGCTCATGTTCTTGCCCATGGTCGCGAGGTAGGCCACCAGCGGCCGCACCACGAGGACGAGGAGCGCGACGAGGACGAGGGTGGGCAGGAGCACGGGTGTCAGTGAGGCCGGGGCGACGCTGGAGGAGATGGAGATGAACAGCAGCCCGATGATCAGCTGGACGAGCGTCTCGAAGAAGGGCCGGCGGGCCGGCATGTCGAATTTGCGGATGTTGGCCGCGGCCATGCCGGTGACGATGGCGGCGATGAGTCCGGTGTCGTCGCGGACGATGTCGCACCCCGCCGAAACCGCGATCACCGTGGCCAGTTGCGCCAGCGTTCCGAGCGCCTCGCCGAGCCGGAGCACGCGCAGGGTCAGCCACAGCAGCGCGACGCCCACGGCTCCGCCGACGAGGCCGACCGCCATGCTGATGACGAACTGACCGATCTGGTAGCCGCGGCCGATGTCGATCTGGTGCGTCGTGGCGATGGCGTGGAAGACGAGTGCTCCGAGGATGGCGCCGATCGGGTCGGTCAGTGTTCCTTCCCAGATCAGCAGGCGCCGGACCTTGTCCGTCGGCCGTACGTACTGGAGGAGGGGGCCCACCACCGTGGGCCCGGACACGACGAGGATCATGCCCACCATCGAGGCCACCCGGAGCGACATGCCGAACAGGGCCGGGCCGACGGCACAGACGGCCAGGAAGGTGAAGGCCACTCCGAAGAGCAGCAGTCTGCCCACCATCGCGCGGGTCTGGCCCGTCAGGTTCCGCAGGTCGAGGCCGAGTCCGGCGTCGTAGAGGATGACCGCCACGGACAGCGAGACCAGGGCGGAGAACTCCTCCCCGATCAGCTGGTCCGGATGGATGATGTCGGTGACGGCGCCCGCCGCGAAGCCCACCGGCAGGAGCAGGATCAGCGCGGGTACGCGGAGTTTGCCCGCGAGGATCTGGCAGGCGGTGGCCAGGGCCACGATCAGGGCGATGCCGAGGAGGATGTCGTCCTCGCTCACGACGGTTTCCTTCCTCGCCTCACGGGCGCGGTGGGGGCTCTACGACGTTTCCTGCCGGTGGAGCGGGTCAGTCGCCGTCGGCCGGGGCGCCCCGCGGGGGACCGGTCCGGCGCAGGTCGGAATCGGTGAGGGATTCGAGCTCCCCGTGGGTGTCCATCCAGTAGAGGAGGAAGACGGCCGGAGCGACGAGCAGGAGGGCGACGAAGCTGACCACGGTCAGCCAGGCCAGGGTCTGGGAGTCGCCGGCCGCGTCCGCCACGGACAGCGACGTCGGGATGAGGTAGGGGCGCTGGGCCATGCCCCAGGCGATGACCGCCGCCCCGACGATGCCGACACAGGTGAAGCGGGCCCAGCGGGCTTCGGCCTTCAGCACGAGCAGTCCCGTGGCGACGAAGGCGAGCGCGGACACGATCGCGAGGGCGAGCCCCCAGCCGTGGGTGAGGCCGTGCCAGACGTGCGGCGCGTCGCCCCGGGCGACGAGGAGTACGGCCACGGCGGCCGCCGCGACCGCCCCGAGGCTGACGAGCGCCCGGCGGCGGAAGTATCCGACGAGGTCGGGGGCGTCGAAGCGCGCGGCGTCGGCGGTCAGGAACACGGCCCCGAGGAGGGCGGTCGCGGCGACGGTGAGGAGCCCGAAGACGAGGGACGCGGAGCTGGCCCACGCGTGGTCGGAGGCCTCGGTACCCGGTGCGACCCGGCCGGACGCGATGGCTCCGGCCGCCGCACCGAGACAGAACGGGGTGAGCAGGGAGGCGATGGCGAAGACGGCGCCGTAGAGGCGCCGCCGGGCCAGCCGGCGGGTGGGTTTGCGCAGGGCGAATCCCGCGCCGCGCAGGACCATGCCGAGGGCGGCCAGGGCCAGCGGCAGCCACATCGCCGTGAACACCGTCTGGAAGAACACGGGGAATCCGGTCCACATGAGGATGAGGACGAAGATCAGCCAGACGTTGTTGACCTCCCACACGGGGGCCATGGCGTGGTCGATCAGCCATCGGGGACGCTTGCCGCGCTCTGCTCCGCCGGCCGTCAGGTCCCAGAATCCCGCCCCGTAGTCGGTCCCGCCCGCGCACGCGTACGCGGCCACGGCGAGGAGCAGCACGAAGGCGACGAGTTCGGCCATCACCGTTCACCGCCCGCCGACGGGGCGGAGCCGCCGTCCTGCGCGGACCGGAGGTCACCGGCCGGGACCGCGGGCCGGGGCCCGTAGGGGGTGACGGCCTCCGGGGCCTCCCCTTCCGGCCCGTCCGGCTGTTCGTCCGCCAGGCGCCAGCGGTCGCGCATCTTGAGCAGGACCATGAGGAACGCCCCGAAGATGAGCAGGTACACGATGACCACCAGGCCGAACATGATCCAGAGGGTGGTGGAGCGGGTCGAGGTCACCGCCTCGGCGACCCGCATGTTCTGGTAGACGATCCATGGCTGGCGGGCCACTTCGGCCGTGATCCAGCCGCATTCGACCGCTACGACGGAGCCGACTCCGGCGCATGCGGCACTGCGGTAGAACCACTTGGAGCGGGGCGGCCGCCGGTGGCGCAGCCAGACCAGGCCGTACCAGAGGACGAGGAGGACGAGCGCGGACCCGATCCCGACCATGATGTCGAAGGCCCAGTGGGCGATCGTGGCCTGTGTGGCGTTGGGCCGGTCGCTCGCCGGTACGGAGGACAGCCCCGTCACCACGGTGTCGGGGCTGAACCCGGCCAGGATGGAGTCGAGCTGGGGGATCGGGATGCCGCCGGAGACCGTTCCGTCGGGGTGGAGGCGTCCGAACAGGTATTCCGGGACGTGGCTCTTGGTGTCCCAGACGATCTCGATGGCCGCGAACTTCACGGGCTGCTTCTGGAACACGGCCCGGGCGATCGAGTCGCCCAGCACGAGCTGTACGGGGGTCGCGGCCGCGGCGATGGTGAAGGGGACGGCGAAGCCGAGCCGGTGGTAGCGGTCCCGGCGGCCCCGGAGCCATCCGACGGCGTAGACGCCCGCCACGACGAAGCCCGCGGTCATCAGCATCGCCATGACGAAGTGCCAGTACTGGGGCCCGAACATGGGCGTGAAGATGGCTTTCCACACGTTCACGTCGACCGGGTTGCCCTGCGCGTCGAGGGAGAAGCCCTGGGGCGTGTTCATCCACGAGTTGGCGGCCAGGATGCCGAAGGTCCCGAGCAGCGCGACGGCCGGCAGCGGCAGCCCGAGCAGGAAGTGGGTGCGCGGTTTCAGCCTGCGCCAGCCGTAGAGGTAGATGGCGATGAGCACCGCTTCGAGGAAGAACGCCCATGCCTCGACGCCGAATCCGATGCCGAAGACGTCGCCCCATCTGCCCATCAGGCCCGGCCAGAGCAGCCCGAACTCGAACGACAGCACGGTGCCGGTCACGACGCCGATCGCGAACTGCACGGCCATCACCGCCGACCAGCGCCGGGCCAGCAGGAGGGCCGTCGCGTCGCCGTGACGCAGGCCGCGGTAGTGCATGACGAGGGTGATCAGCGGCAGCGCCACCCCCATCGGCACGAGGATGATGTGGGAGGCGAGGGTGAACGCCATGAGCTCCCTAGCCGGGAGCAGTTGGGCGGGAGCGTCGGCCGCCAGGAGGTGGAGCGTGATGCCCATGCGTTCCTTTGCCGCTCGAGGTGACGTCGGAGGAGGCTCAGCCGCCGGTGGCGAAGCCGGGGAAGAGGGTCATCCCGCCGTCCACGTAGAGCGTCGTGCCGACGACGTAGTCCATGAGGTCCGAGGCGAGCGCCACGGCCGCGTGGGCGATGTCCTCGGGTTCGCCGATGCGCTCGTACGGGATCAGCCGCTGGAGGTCCTTGCGCGCCTCCGGGGTCTCCCACGCGGAACGGTTGATCGGTGTCTTGATGGCGCCGGGAGCGATCGCGTTCACCCGGATCTTCTTGGGCGCGAGTTCCTGGGCCAGGGTCGCCATCAGCATCTGGACGCCGCCCTTGGAGGAGGCGTAGTTGGCGTGGCCGGCCCAGGGAATGAGCTGGTGGACGGAGCTCATGCAGATGATCTTTCCGGCCGCCCGGGACACCTCCGGGACGACGCCGCGCCGCAGGAACTCCTTCGTCGCTTCCCGCGCGCAGAGGAACTGGCCCGTGAGGTTGACGTCCAGCACCTTCTGCCACTGGGCGAGCGTCATGTCCTCGAAGGGGGCGTCGCGTTGCAGCCCGGCGTTCGCGACCAGGATGTCGATCGTGCCGAATTCGCGGACCATCCGGTCCATCATGGCTACGACCTGGTCCTCCTGGGACACGTCGGCCTCGTACGCGGCGGCGCGCACGCCGAACGAGGTGATCTCCTCGACCACCTTCTGCGCCTCGTCGGCGCCGGCCACGTAGTTCACGACCACGTCGGCGCCGGCCCGGCCGAGGCCGATGGCCGTGGCCTTGCCGATGCCGCTGTTGGCACCGGTCACCAGTGCCTTCTGGCCCTTGAGCAGGCGAGCGGGGATCACTCCCTGCGGTGCGCCCTCGGTGGAACTCACGGTCGGCTGCCTCCTCGACTGCCCGGTCCGGTCCGCAGGGCGGCGGCCCGGCGGATCCGAACGCCACGGAAGCATCTCCAGGGGAGATCAGGGGCCGGGGCGGGGCGGCTTTGGGCCACACGGCCGAGCATCAATGCCCGGTCGGGGCAATCCGCGGGGTCAGCGGAGCCGCTCCAGGAGGTGGTCGCCCACCCGGAGGGCGTTGGCGATCGCGGTGAGCGACGGGTTGACCGCGCCGATGCTCGGGAAGAAGCTCGTGTCGACCACGTAGAGGTTGTCGAGGTCGTGTGCCTTGCAGTTCACGTCCAGGGCGGAGGTGGCCGGGTCGTCGCCGAACCTCACCGTGCCGGCCTGGTGCGCCGTGGCGCCGATCGGCATGCCCTTGTGGAGGTAGATGCTGCGCGACAGGAACTGGTGTTCGTGCATGCCCAGATGGCCCAGCATCCTCTGGAGCTCGTGCCGCAGCCGTTTCAGCCCGGCGGTGTTGTTGTTCTCGTCGAGCGCGAGGGTGATCTGTCCGTCGCCGTCGACCGTGACCCGGTTCTCGGGGAGCGGCAGGTCCTCGCCGCACAGCCAGAAGTCGACGGCGTGGTGGGCCAGTACCGCGAACGGCATGTCGGGGGTCACGGCGCCGGCCCAGCGGGGAGCCTCGCCGTGGATCTGCTCGGCATCGGACTTGCCGAGCATTTGGATGCCGCCCAGCGGGTAGTCCCAGTCGTCGGAGCCGAGGTACCAGTCGTGCAGGGCCAGGGTCTTCTGGAAGCGGGTGGGGTTGGGCTCCTTCGAAACGGCCATCAGCGCGAGGTTGTTGTGGCGCATGTAGTGCCGTCCGACGACGTCGGAGCTGTTCGCCAGCCCGCGGGGATGGCGGTCGTCGGCCGAGGCCAGGAGGAGGGCCGCCGAGTTGACCGCCCCGCAGGCGACCACCACGACGTCGGCGGAGTAGGAGGCTTCGGACCCGTCCCCGCTCCGCGTCAGGACCCGGCTGACGGTGTGCCCGGCCGGGTCGGTCTCCAGCCGGACCACCCGGGCATCGGTGATCATTTCGACGTTGGGGTGACGCAGCGCGGGTTCCACGCAGATCACCTGGGCGTCCGACTTGCCGCGCACCAGGCAGGGGAACCCGTCCACGCGGTCACAGCGGATGCAGACGCTGGACGGAGTCGCGCGCCCGTTCTCGTCCTGGAGCAGGTCGACGCCGATCGGCAGGTGGAAGGGGTGCAGGCCGCGCTTCTCCAGGTCGTCGCTCAGCTGCTGGATCCGCGGCTCGTGCGCCACCGGCGGGTAGGCGTACTGGGCGCTGTACGGCCCTTCCGACGGGTCCTCCCCGTGGTGGCCGTGGACCTTGTAGAGGTGCTCGGCCTGGGTGTAGTACGGCTCCAGGTCCTCGTAGCGGATCGGCCAGGCCGGCGACAGCCCGTCGTGGTGGCGCAGCTCCCCGAAGTCCTCGGGCCGCAGCCGGAAGAGGGCGGCCCCGTAGAACTTGGTGTTCCCGCCGACGTAGTAGTTGACCTCGGGCGGGAATTCCTTGCCGTGCTTGTCCAGCCAGAACTCCGGGGCACGGTACTTGCCCCTCACGAACACCGCGGTGGAGTCCCAGTTGTCCCGCTCGCGGGGGAGGTAGTCCCCGCGTTCGAGGATGAGCACCCGTTTGCCGGACGGAGCGAGGCGGTGGGCGAGCGTGCCTCCGCCCGCGCCGGTACCGATGATGATGACGTCGTAGTGCGGGGAGTCGCCCACGGCGACCACCGTCCTTGCGCTCGTGGACCGCGCCCTTCCGGCGGGACCTCATCCTTGCGCGCCGCCGGTGCACGGCAGCCACCCCACCCCTTCGAACGTATCCCTCCTCCCCACGGGGGGCGACCGGACGGGCCCCTCCCCCGCAGCCGATGGGCCCCTCCCCCGCTGCCGGGTCACAGGACGGCGATCGGGTTCACCGGGGAGCCGGTGGCCGCCGGGAGCCGGAGCGGCGCGACCGTGCACAGGAACGACCACCGGCCCGCGCGGGCGCACGCCCGGGTCAGTTCCTCGAACTGCAGGTAGTCCAGGAGGTGCACGCCCATGGCGTGCACGGCGAGCACGTGCACGGGGAAGTCGACGCCGGCCACCGCGCTGGGGGCGGTGTCGTTGTTGCCGTCCGATCCCAGCACGGACACCTCCCGCTCGGCCAGGAACCGTACGGCCCCGGGGTGGAGACCGGCCCGGGCCCGGGCCGCGTCCCACGCCCCCCGCTCCTGGCGCCGGGCGCGGTGCCCCACGCGCACGAACAGCATGTCCCCCGGCCCGACCCGGACCCCCTGTGCCGCCTCCGCGGCGATCAGGTCGTCGGCGCTCACGTGGTCCCCGGGCTCCAGCCACGGCACGCCCCGCGACCGTGGCACGTCCAGGAGGACACCGCGGCCCACGATGCCGTCCCGGACGACGTCGACGGACAGGGCGCGGGCACCGTCGGGGGTCACGCTGCTCGCCGGCACTCCGCCGTAGAGCGAACCGTCGTACAGCACGTGACACAGCGCGTCGAGGTGGCTGTCGGCGTCCCCGTGCACGTTCATCGCGAAGCGGTCGCGCGCGAAGTGCAGTCCGTCGGCCACGGCCTCACCCTCGGTGGGGCCGATCATGCGGTGGTGCGCGGGGTCGGGATTGTCCGGGCCGGAACGCGTTTCGACGGGGGCGGCCAGCGATACCGTGAGCCCGGAGCGGACCTCGGCGGCGGCGGCCACCACGCGCTCCGGCGTCAGGTGGCCGAGCGCACCGGGACGGCCGTCGGGGTCAGGCCTGCTCCGGAGGCGCATGTCCTCGTACAGGGCGCGGAAGGCGGCGCCGGTCATGGATCCGCGCGCCGGCGGTCCGGGGTCCGGGCTCACCAGGAGCCCCACGGGGACAGGCCCCACCGGAACACGTGGCGGGCCCCCGGTTCCAGGACGGTGAGCGCCGTGCCGCTGCGGAAGGCGTCGGCCGGGCAGGACATGGGCTCGATGGCGACGCCGCGCCGGCGCCGCCCGGGCTCCGCCAGTGTGTCCCCCGTGTAGACCTGTACGTACCGGACGCCCTCGATGAGCCGTACGTCGACGCCGTGCCGCCCCGAGGGGTGCGCGAGCCGGACCGCGCAGTGACCGGCCGGGTCCCGGTCGAGGCCCGTGTACGCGGTGTCCAGCCGCTCCTCGCCGATGGGCCGGGCGGCGCGGAAGTCGTACGCCGTGCCGTCGACCGGTTCCTCGCCCGTCGGCAGGCCCTGTCCGTCGGTACGGAGGCGGAGGCGGGCCGGTACGGTCAGCAGCGCGGTGTCCACGGCATCGGTGCCCACGGTCAGGTAGGGGTGCTGGCCCACGCCGTAGGGCGCGGGCGCGTCCCCCGTGTTGGTGGCGGTGACGGTGGTTTCGAGCCCCTCCGGGCCGAGCCGGTACTCGGCGGAGACCTCCAGCCGGTACGGGTATCCGGGCTGCGGGAAGAGGGTGGTGCCGAGCGTGACCCCTTCCTCGCTGCGGGCGAGCAGCCGCCACGGGACCCACCTCAGGAGCCCGTGGATCGCGTTGCCGTTCTCCGGTTCGGTCAGCGGGAGCCGCAGGCTCTGCCCGCCGAAGCGGTAGCGGCCGCCGCCCACCCGGTTCGGCCAGGGCGCGAGGAGCTGGCCCCGGCCGCCGGTGATCGGTTCGTGCGCGGCGAACCCGTCGAGCAGGGGCTTCCCGCCCACCTCGTAGAGGCGCAGCGCGCCGCCCAGTTCGACCACCACCGCTGTCTGGGCGCCGTGACGCAGCCGCCATTGTTCTCCGGACGCGGTGTGTTTTGCGGATGTGGCGTGTTCTGCGGACGCGGTGTGTTCTGCGGATGCGGTGTGTTCTGCGGATGCTTCGCGGGACATGCGCGGCTCCTCGGTCGGTACGGCGGGCGGTGGCGCCGCCCCGGCGGCGAGGCGGGCGACGACGTCCGAGACCACGGCGTCCGGGGGCCGGTCGATGCCGACCACCCACGCCTGCTCGTCGGGCTCCGGCTCCTGGAGGTCCGCGAACTGGCTGTCCAGCAGCCGTTGGGGGAAGAAGTGGCCCTGCCTCGCCCGCAGCCGGGAGCCGATGAGCTCGCGTGACCCGTGGAGATGGACCAGGCGTACGCCGGTCCGCCCCCGGACCAGCTGGTCCCGGTAGGAGCGCTTGAGGGCGGAGCAGGCGACGACCGCGGGTTCCCGTGCCGCGAGCCGCCCGTCGATCCATGCCGCGACCGCGGCCAGCCAGGGGCGTCTGTCCTCGTCGGTCAGCGGCTGCCCGCCCGCCATCCTGGCGCGGTTCGCCGGGGTGTGGAAGTCGTCGGCGTCCTGGTAGGCCCAGCCGAGCCGGTCGGCCAGGCGGAGTGCCACCGTGGACTTTCCGGATCCCGCCACGCCCGTCACGACCACCACGACGGCCGGCGCGTCCGCGCGGGGGGTTTCCGGCGCGCCCCGGCCGGGCGGGGCCGGCTGACCGGCGCCGCGCGCGGGACCGTCCGGCGGGCCCCGCATGGCTCGCCTCACGTGGTGACGCGCCATACCGCCTCCCTCGCGCGTACCGCCGGACCGCCCGGGGTTCCGCCCCGGCCCTTCCACTCTCGGCGTGCGCGGTCCCCGGCGCACCTCGGGCTGCACGCACCCCACCCCCGATTGACATGCAGGCAAATACTTGCATGATGGAGGTGTGAGCGACGAGATGGACCGGGTCTTCAAGGCCCTCTCCGATACGACCCGCCGGCACCTGCTGGACCGGCTGCGCGAGAACAACGGCCAGACCCTCGGCGAGCTGTGCGAAGGCCTGGCGATGTCCCGCCAGGCCGCCACCCAGCACCTGGGACTCCTGGAAGCGGCGAACCTCGTCAGCACGGTCCGCAGGGGCCGGGAAAAACTCCACTACCTCAACCCCGTACCGCTCCATCAGATCCAGGAGCGGTGGATCGACAAGTTCGAGCGTCCCCGTCTGCGGGCGCTCAGCACCCTCAAACGGAGAGCGGAACAGGCCATGAGCGGCAAGCCCGAGTTCGTCTACACCACCTACATCGAAGCCACCCCGGAGAAGGTCTGGGAGGCTCTCACCGACCCCGAGATGACGGCCGCCTACTGGGGCCACGGCAACGTCTCCGACTGGCAGGCGGGCTCGCGCTGGGAGCACCGGCGCACCGACGGCTCCGGCACCGCCGACGTGGAGGGCGTCATCGTCGAAGCCGTCCCTCCGAAGCGGCTCGTCCTCACCTGGGCCGGCCCCGGCGAGGACCGCCCGAACGGCCCCTCCACGGTCACCTTCGACCTCAAGCCGCTCGGCGGCACCGTCCAGCTCACCGTGACCCACGAGAACCTGCGCGACGAGACCGAGTTCCGGCAGGCGGCCGGCGGCTGGTCGGCGGTGCTGTCGAACCTGAAGACGTACCTCGAAACGGGAAAGACGCTGTCCCTGCCCGCGTGGTCCTGACCGGGGGTTCCACGACTCCCGGCCGGCCGTCAGCTTCCGGCGGCCGCACCGAACTCGGCGGTGAGGATGCCGCCGAAGACCGGCAGGCCGCTCCAGTCGCCGTTGACCTGGCCGGTGAGCAGGTGCTCGCCGTCGCGGGAGCCCAGGGCACAGGTCCACGAGCCGTACGTGGCACCCGCGTTGCCCCAGACCGTGACGCCGGACGGCAGTGTCCAGGAGAACACGCCCAGGCCGTACCGGGTCTGCGGGATCCACGGGACGGGGCCCGCGGTGTCGACGGTGGTGAACATCTCCTGCTGCTGTCCGGCGGGCAGCAGGTGGCCCCGGAGCAGTTCGCCGAAGAAGCGCTGCAGGTCACCGGTGGTCGAGATGATGCCGCCGGCCGCCCACGCGAAGGACTGGTTCATCTCGGTCGCGTCGTGGACCCGGGGCGGTACGTCGGAGGCGAAGAGGGTGGAGTAGTGCCGGGGGTGCGGCCCCCGGATCGCCGGTTCCGTGCCCGGGAGGTAGGTGCCGGTCAGCGCCAGCGGCTGGACGATCCGCTGCATGAGGGCTTCCCCGAAGGTGCCGCCCGTGGCCTTCTCGATGATCAGGGCGGCCAGGAAGTAGTTGGTGTTGGAGTAGAGGAAGGCCTCACCCGGAGCGCAGGGCGGCGGGGTGGCCAGGCCCGTCCTGACCAACTGTTCGGGGGTGTAGGTGTCGTAGCGGTGCTGGAACCACGCCGCTCCGATGCCCTTCTTGAAGAACTCGGGGTCGTTGCCGTAGTTGGAGATGCCGCTGGTGTGGTTGAGCAACTGCCGGATGGTGATCGTGCGGCCGTCGTAGCCGTTGCCCGACACGAGCCCGGGCAGCCACCGCTCGATCGTGTCGTCGAGGCCCAGGCCGCCTTCGGCTACCAGTTGCAGGACCACCGTGGCGGTGAACGCCTTCGTCGTGCTGCCGATCCGGAACCGCTCGGACGGCCGGCGTTTCCTCCCGGTTCCGGTGTCGGAGACGCCCGCCGAGCCGAACCACGCGCCACGGCCGTCGCGCACTTCGACGGCTATGCCGGGTGCGCCGCCCTGGGCGGCGGCGCGGTCCATGGCCTGCTGGAGCGCGGAGTGGCCGGGGGACGTCGGGGCGGCCCCTGCGGTCGCGGTCGCCTCGCTGGAGGGGTGCACGGTCATGTCGGTCTTCCTTTCGGGAGTTCGGTTCGTCGGGGCGGGAGGCGTCGTCAGCACGCCGGTCGGGAAAACACGGGGGCCTCGATCGGTTCGGCGGTGGGGCGCTTGGCGGTGGCGCGCTTGGCGGTCACGGTCACCACTGCGGTGGTTGCCCCCGTGAGGAGCAGCACCGCGGCGAGGGCGAGGAGGGTGGCGGCGTCCGGATGGATCAGGGACTGTCCGCGCCACGCCTGCCAGGTCACCACCGCGACCAGCCCCGTGTAGCCGAGGGCGGCACTGCCGACCAGGCGGGCCCGTACCTTCTCGTCGCGCAGCCAGACCCGCTCGGCGGCCAGGGCGGCGAGCACCGCGGCGATCAGGAGGAGGACCTGGATGCCGTGCAGGGCGAAGAAGTGCGGTACCCGGAAGTCGCCGCCGGTCACGCTCCAGTTGGTGAGGGGCATGCCGTGGCCGTCGGGGTCTCCGATGCCGTGGCCCTGGTACATCTGCACGGAGTGGCCGTTGGCATCGGTGACGGTACGGGAGTGGATTTCGGTGACCATCCAGAAGACCGGCACGACCATGCCGAAGGTGGCGAGCGCGAGACCGGAGCGGATGGCGCGGTTCAGCGCCGCTCCGCCGGTCCGCTGGATCAGCACGACGACCGCCAGGATCAGTTGGGCGATGACGATGACCATCACCCCGAAGGTCAGCAGGGGCACCAGGGCCAGGGTGACCGGGTCGGTCTGGTCCGCGCTGAAGTGGCTGAAGGTGCCGCGTGCCGCCTGGACCGTGATGGCGCCCACCTCCACCGTGGCGGCGACCGCGAAGACGGTGCCCAGCCACCGTCCCAGCCGTCTGCCCCGCGTCAGCTTGGTCAGCAGCCAGGCCAGCGTGAGCGCGTAGAGGCCGAAGGCGAAGCCGAACTTGAGCGGCTTCACCCACACCGACTCGCCCAGCAGCGTCCGTCCGTCGACGACGGCTCCGACGCCGGCGGCGAGCACCAGGCCGAGCATCAGGACGGCGCAGGCCACCAGTGGCCGGTGCCAGGTGCGAAGGGGGGTGAGGAAGGACGTCATGGGGGCTCCGATTCAGGGCAACGAGCGGCCGTCGACCGGGCCCGCTCGGATCGCATCGCCTGTTCGCGAATGACTAAAAGCTAAATTGCTTTCACTCTTCCGTCAACGAAATCAGGAGCATGGAGCGCATCATTGCAGGTCAGATCGCAAAACTCTTGCAATGACCGTGGAACAGAATGCAAAACGACTTCACGGCATTTGCATTGAGCTGACCGTGAAAGCAATACTGCTCACACACGGACCCGACACGGAGGCAATGCCGATGCCCGGAGGCAGACTGACCCACCACGAGCGGCTGGAGATCGCCGAGGGGCTCAGGGAGGGACTCAGCTACACCGACATCGCCGCCCGCCTGGACAGGCCCATCTCCACCGTCAGCCGGGAAGTGGCCCGCAACGGCGGCCCCTCCGACTACCGGGCCGACGCCGCGCACCGCGCGACGAAGGGGCGCGCCCAGCGCCGCAAGCAGCCCCTGACACCCGCCCCGGCCGCCACCTCACCGAGCGCGGGCGAGACGCACGGACGCGACCCGGAGGCCGTCGCCGAACTGGAGGAACAGTTCACGGCGATGATGGTCGGTACGGGGCTGCCGCGGATGACCGCCCGCGTACTGACGTGCCTGTACGTCACCGACGGCGGCAGCCTGACCGCGGCCGAACTCGCCCAGCGCCTCCAGGTCAGCCCCGCCTCCGTCTCCAAGGCCGTCGGCGAACTCGAACAGCAGGAGCTCATCAGGCGTGAACGCGACACGGGCCGGCGGCGTGACCGGTACGTCATCGACGCCGATGCCTGGTTCCGCGGCTGGATGGCCAGCGCCCGGCAGAACGCCATGCTGGCCGACTTCACCCTTCGCGGCGCCCAGGTCCTCGGCGCCACGACGCCCGCCGGTACCCGGATGCGCGACATCGGCCACTTCTTCGAGCACGTCGGCCGGACCATGATCCAGGCGGCCGAGCAATGGCGGCAGGCCGACGCCGCACGGCGCGGCACGCCCGGCTGATGGGTCGGCGGGGGTGGGGCGTTCCCCGGCCCCGGCCCCGGACGACCTGACCGGCTACAGTGCGGGCGGATCATGCGGATCCGTTAGCTGTCAGGGGGATTCCAGTTGGTCAAGCACCGTGCCTCTGTCGTACTCGTCGCGGTCGGCTGCCTCGCGATCTCCTCGTGTGCCGGTGGTGCGGACTCCGTGAGTGCCGACCGCGCGCCGGCGGGAACGCGGACGCCCGGCACCTCCTCCGCCCCGCAGACGAAGCCGGCGCCTTCCCCGACCCCTTCCGTCGCCCTGCCCGAGCCTGGGGCGGCCGGCGAGATACCGGACACCGCGCGGCTGCGTCAACTGGCTCTGCAGCCGGGCGAGACCGCCGGAGTCGCGGAAGGGGAGTCCGGAAGCCACCCGATGCACGCCGGCGAGCTGAGGCCCCTGTCACCGTCCGAGCTGTCGGCCCCGTGCTCCGCCATGTGGGGCCTGCTCAGCCAGCGGGGCGCCCGGGCCGCCGTCAGCCAGACCTTCGCCACCGACACACCCGGGAACCCGCAGGTGAACTTCCTCGCCTCCTATGCGGGGGCGGAGGCCGTCTACACCCGACTGCGCTCGGCCGTCGCGGCCTGCCCCTCGGA
Organism: Streptomyces sp. NPDC044704; assembly: GCF_056433525.1. Classification (NCBI taxonomy): domain Bacteria; kingdom Bacillati; phylum Actinomycetota; class Actinomycetes; order Kitasatosporales; family Streptomycetaceae; genus Streptomyces; species Streptomyces sp. NPDC044704. The sequence continues at coordinate 734,741 of NZ_JBWKGY010000001.1, read as the reverse complement.
CAGTGAGGACGGCCGCACGGTCACCGTGCGGTACGAGGACCTCGACGGAGCGGGATTTCCCGAGGACACGATCCGCATCCGGATGACCACCACCGATGAAGGCTCCACCGGACCCGCCGACGTCATCGACCGCGTCGTCACCCGGGTCGGAGCGTGCATCGCCGACCTCTCCGGGCTGGGGTCCGAACCGTACCCACGGCTGGCCGAAGGTCCCGTTCTCCGGCAGATCGAGCGGCTCCGGACCGCACAGGGCCTCTGAGACCTCGGAGTCCTCGGAGACCTCTGAGACCGAACGGCTCGGCCCGTGGTTCACGCGTCCGGACCGTGAACCGGCGGCTCCTGCTGTCCTAGAGGCTCTTCCTCCCGCCCTCGCGCCGAGGGGCGGGGGTGCCTGTGGCTGGGGTCCAGCCGGAAGTCGGGACAGTCACGGTTCTGGCAGGCGCCCGGACCCCAGACGGGAACGAACATGCCGAGGGTCTTCTGTCGGTGTACCGCGGCCGGCACGGACTGATTGCAGGCCTGACACACGTACGCTTCTCGCTCACGCTTCATCTTGACCATTTCTTTACGATAGGCCCGTACTGGCGGGTCGGGAAGTGGTTCGTTTCCCGCCGTGCCGTCGGCCGGAGCGGGCCTTCTGACGCTGAGCACCACGGAAGCCGTCAGGACGACGACGATGACCGCGAGGCTGATCGGTGAGGGGACCTCCGGGATGCTCGGGCTGATCATCTTGTGGCAGGCCTGGAGGATGAGCTTGACGCCGATGAAGGCGAGGATGATCGCCAGGCCCTTGCTCAGGTAGTGGAAGCGGTCCAAGAGGCCGGCGAGCAGGAAGTAGAGGGCCCGCAGGCCGAGGATGGCGAACGCGTTGCTGGTGTAGACGACGAAGGCGTCGTCGCTGACCGCGAGGACCGCCGGGACACTGTCCACGGCGAAGATCAGGTCCGCGGCCTCGATCGCGGCGACCACCGCGAGCAACGGCGTCGCCACCCGCTTGCCCGCCTCCTTGACGAAGAACTTCGCCCCGGCGTACTCGTCCCGCACCGGAATGACCTTGCGGAGCATCCGCACGGCGAAGCTCTTGCCCGGGTCGAAGCTCTCCTCCTCGTCCTTGAGGAGCTTGTAGGTGCTGTAGAAGAGGACCGCTGCGAAGGCGAACAGCACCGCGGTGAAGCGGCTGACCACGGCCACGCCGAGGGAGAGGAAGATCCCGCGGAAGACGAGCGCGCCGATGACACCGAAGAACAGCACGCGGTGCTGGTAGGCGCGGGGCACCTTGAAGTACGCGAAGATCACGGCGAAGACGAACAGGTTGTCGACCGACAGGCTCTTCTCCAGCAGCCAGGCCGTCGTGTATTCGGTGCCGGCGTCGGTGCCGAGGACGAGGAAGACGACGGCGCCGAAGGTCAGGGCGAGGCCCACCCACAGTCCGCTCCAGGCGGCGGCCTCCTTGAAGCCGATGACGTGCGCGGTGCGGTGGGACAGCAGGTCCACGGCCAGCGACACGACGACGGTCGCGGCGAACGCCCCCCACAACCACAGCGGGACCTCAAGCACGCCGAACACCCTCACCTCGGCCCGCGCGGAACGAGCGGGCCCCTCTACGGGGCGGACCCCATATACAGGAGTGTCCGGCATCGGGGCCCCGGGAGCACGCGGAGCGGGCGCACCCGACCGTGTTCACCTGCCCGGGACGGCGACCGTCGGTCCATGAACAAGATCTACGCGGTCGTGGGCGCGGCCCGCTCCGGAGTCTTCAGCGGATGGCCGGCCACGGGGATCCGGCAGGGGCGGTGCGGGCGGAGGCCCAGGCCCGCGCGGACGGTCCGTCGGTCCGTCTGGTCCTTCCCTCGCCGTGGCCCGTCCGCGCCGGCCGCATGTCACCCTCCGTCGGCCGGTGTTGACTTCCTCACCTAGTGCAGATTCACTAGGCGGGACTGGTGTCCTCGCGCTAGGAAGCAGGAGGGGCGGCGGTCGACGGTCGGCAACAGGAGCTCCCCACAAGAGGCTCGTGGGATCGCATCGCGCGGGTACGCGCCGTGTGAGCACGGAGAGGTACGGGATGCTGTGACCGGTTCCGAGTTCATGTCGCACGCCGTGGTTCAGTCGGGTACCGCCCGGCTGACCCTCGTCGGCCAACTCGACTGGGACACCGCCCCCTTGGTCCGCAACGCCGTCGCGGCGTGTCTGGAGGAGCGGCCGACCGGCCTCCACCTCGACCTGACCGGTGTCACCTTCTGCGACTGCGCCGGCCTGAACGTCCTGCTCGGGGCGCGCACGTCCGCCCATGCGGCAGGCGTGGACGTCGTCGTGGCGGGAATCGGCGCGCAGTTGGCGCACCTGCTCGACGTGACCGGGGTCGGCCCGGTCCTCACCGCCCCTCCGGGCACGCTCGCGACTCCCCGTGGGGCAGGAACGGCGGCCACGGCGCAGTCACCGCTCCGGGACCTTCTGGCATGATCGTGCGGTCCGCCACCTGCAAGGATGCACCCATGCCTTCGTCTTCGCCGCCCGGTCGACCGGTCAGGATCCTGTTGGTCGAGGACCACGACATGGTGGCGGAGGCCATGTGCCTCGCCCTGGAGCGCTCACCCGACCTGCGGATCGTGGGGCGCGCGGCGTCGGTGGCGTCGGCGCTGGCCGACGCGCAGCGATGTGAGCCGGACGTCGTCCTGATGGACCGGCGCCTGCCGGACGGCGACGGGGTCACCGCCATCGCCGGCCTGCTGGCCCTCCTCCCGGACGTGCGCGTCCTGGTCCTGACGGGCGAAGGCGCCGGCGGATCGACCGCTGCGCGCGTCGCGGAGGCGGGGGGAGCCGGTCTGATCCTGAAGGCCCGCGGTCTGAGCGAACTGGAGGACGCCGTCCGTCGGGTGGCCGCCGGTGAGATGGTGTTCAGCCAGGACCTGCTCGGCGACGTGCTGGGACGCCTGACGGGCAGGACCCAGGGGCTCGGCGCGAACCTGACACCACGGGAGCGGGAAGCCCTCGGTCTGCTCCAGGAAGGGCTCACCACCGCCGAGATCAGTGATCAGCTGGGGGTGGCTCTCAACACGGGCCGCAACCACGTCCAGCGGGTGCTGGAGAAGCTGGGAGCGCGTTCCCAGCTGGAAGCCGTGGTGATCGCACGACGTGAGGGGCTCCTCACGTGACGAGGGAACCGCGACAGCCGACGTCGGCGCGCAAGCAGGCGGCTCCGTTGTCCGAGGCGGCCTTCACCCTGCTGGTTCAGGGCGTGCTGGACTACGGCATCTTCATGCTCGACCCCCAGGGCTACATCGTCAGTTGGAACGCGGGGGCGGAGCGGATCAAGGGGTACACCGCCGCGGACGTCCTCGGGCGGCACTTCTCGGTCTTCTACCCGCCCGAGGACCAGTCGTCCGGCAAACCGCGGTGGGAGCTGGAGACCGCCGTGGCCGACGGGCGGCTGGAGGACGAGGGCTGGCGCGTCCGCCAGGACGGTTCCCGGTTCTGGGCGAACGTGGTCATCACGGCCCTGTGGGACGACAAGGGCGTACTCCAGGGTTTCGGCAAGGTCACCCGCGACATGTCCGAACGGCGGGCGGCCCAGCACGCCCTCAGCGAGCGACGACGGTTGTTCGACCACTTGGTGCAGGCGCAGGAGACGGAGCGGCGCCGCATCGCGTGGGACGTCCACGACGACTCCATCCAGGCCATGGTCGCCGTCGGGATGCGGCTGGAGTTGCTGGCAGATCGGGTGCCGGAGCCGTACTCCGCGGAGCTGGAGCGTCTCGACGCCTCGGTGCGCGAAGCGATCGGACGCCTCCGCAGTCTGACCTTCCGGCTGCATCCGCCCGGGATCGACAGACACGGCCTGGTCGAAGGGCTGGCCACGCACCTGGCCGACGTGCTGGGCCCGTGGGAGTTGGCCTACTCCTTCGAACACCGGCTGGAGCGGGAACCCACGCCCGAAACGGCTATCACCATCTTCCGCATCGTCCAGGAAGCGCTGCTGAACGTGTACAAGCACGCACGTGCCACCAGGGTCGGCGTCCGCCTCACGTCGGGTGACGGGGGCGTTCTGACGCGGGTCGTGGACGACGGAACCGGAGCGCCGGTGTCCCGGGACGGTGCCCGCGACCATTTCGGGGTCATCGAGATGCGGGAGAGGGCCGAGACGGCGGGCGGATGGTGGTCCATGCACAGCCGGCCCGGAACGGGGACCACCGTCGAGTTCTGGGTGCCGAACCCGCTTCCGGTTCCGGCGTCGGCACCGACACCGGCACCGGCACCGACGGAGGACGCGCCGTGACCACGGCGACACCGGACGGTCCGCCCCGCCGACCGCTCAGCGTGATCCTGTGCGATGACAACGTGCTGCTCCTGGAGACCCTGCGGGAGGTCCTGCGGGCACAACCCGACCTGGAGGTCGTGGGCACCGCGAGCGACGGCGAGGCGGCCCGTCAGCTCGCGCGCCGTCATCAACCGGACCTCGTGGTGCTGGACGTCCGTTTCCCCGGGGGCGGCCGCTCCGTGGCCCTGGACATCGCACGGTGCTCCCCCGCGAGCCGCATCGTGGTGTTCTCCGCCTACGACGACAAGGGCACCGTGGAGCAGATGACGAGCGCCGGGGTGTGCGAGTACTTGGTCAAAGGGGTGAGCAACCGGGACCTCCTCGCGGCCCTCCGCCGGGCGGCGGGGCCCCGGTGAGGGCGGGCTGGGGCACGTCCGGTCCGGCCGCGGGGCGGGCCCCGGGCTCATTCCGGTCGCATGTGGAGACGCAGGGCGAGCCCTTGCCCCGTCGCCCTGATCTCGACGAGATCACACAGCTGGTGCATGATCCACACTCCGCGGCCGCCGGTCGCCCCACGCGGGTCGGGCCGGCGGCGACCCGTGAGGGGGTCAGCCAGCAGCCCCTGGTCCCTGATCTCGGCTATGAGCTCGCCGTCGGCGCACCACATGCGCAGGGTTCCGCGGCCACCTCCGTGGCGCACCGAGTTGGTGGTCGCCTCGCTGATGGCCAGGAGCCAGTCCGTGCCGCGGGCCCGTGACAGGCCGGCGGCGGCCGCCCAGCGATGGGCCTCGTCCCGTACGAATCCCAGACGTCGCCGGTCGAACGTGACGACGACGGCGTCCTGCGCCTCGGGCTGGGGGGTGTCGCAGTCGCGGCAGACCTGGTGGGGATCGGTGTAGCGGGAGCTGGCACGGTACGCGCCCGGGCCGCCGACCACCGGGTGGGTGCGGTGCGCCTGTGCCAGCACCTCCTCGGGCAACGCCGTGTCGTAGGGGCACAGGATGCTGACCGGGCGCCCGGTGAAGGCGAGGTTGATCAGCGCTTCGTGGCGGGTCGCCTCCCGCGTTTCCGCGGGCGTGCGCCCGACCCAGATCGGCTCCCCCACGATCGATGCCCGTGCCGGTGCGTCCCCCGCACGGTCGGCGAACTCGTGGAGCATCGACAGGATGCGCCCCGGGTTGCGTCCCGCCCGGTGCATGTCCACCCACTCGACGTCCTTGCCGTTGCCCTCGACGAGCTCCCGCAGCAGGGCGAGGCGGGGTCCGGGCACGGCGACCAGCACCGGTCGTTCCCGCTCCAGGGCGTCCTGGACGAACGTCCCGACGCCGTCGAGGTACTCGTCCTCGGTGCCGTAGAACAGCGCCGGGTGGTGGAAGGCGTCAGCAGGTGGAACTCCCATCGCCATGCCGCGCGCCCCTCCCCCGTCCGATGCGGCTTTCCGAACATGGAAACACACGCCGCGTCGAATCTCGCCGTCGCCCTCGCGGCCCTCCCCGTCCGGGCCGCGAGGGGAACGGCGCGAGGCGCTCTACCAGGCCTCCAGCCGGTCTCCCGCGATCAGCTCCGACGTGAATCCGTCCGGGCCGGTGGCGGGCTCGCCGAGGACCGTGACGCGGTGCATGACGCGGTCGACGTCGAGATGACCGAAGTCCGTGGGGGCGAAGTGGCAGGTGCTCCTGTTGTCCCAGAAGGCGATGCTGCCCGGTTCCCAGCGGAAGCGCACGGTGTACTCGGCGCTGGTCATGTGCTGGAAGAGCAGGTCCAGCAGATGGCGGCTCTCGATCTCGCTGAAGCCGACGATCCGGGTGGTGGAACCCGGGCTGACGAACAGCCCCCGCTCCCCCGTTTCGGGGTGCACGCGGACCACGGGGTGGACGGCCACCTGAGGGTCCTGGCAGTAGATGTCGAGGATCTCCCGGTCACGGGCGTCGGAGTGACGCAGGTGGACACCGGTGAAGAAGGCGTGCTCGGCCCGAAGGGTGTCCACCAGGTCGCGCAGCTGCGGCGAGAGGGCCTCGTAGGCGGCGACGGTGTTGGTCCACTGGGTGTCACCGCCGAAGGGCGGGGTGGTCTCGGCCCGCAGGATGGACAGGTCGGGCGGGTTGACCGCCTGGGTGAGGTCGCTGTGCCAGCCGGCGATGGGCGAGACCCACTTGCGCCGGTAGTGCTCCTCGAAGTTCTTCCCGTAGCGCTCCACGTCCGCCTTGGCGTCCACCGTGAGGATCTCCGGGAAGCCCTCGGGCGAGACGCCGTGCTTCTTGCCGGGGCGGCGGGTGAGGGCGCCGAAGCGGCGGCCGAAGGCCACGTGGCGGGCGTGGTCGAGGTGCTGGCCGCGGAAGAAGACGACGCGGTGGGTGAGGACGGCCCGGCGGATCTCGGCGACGGTGGCGTCGTCGAGGTGTTCCCGCAGGTCCACGCCGGAGATTTCGGCGCCTATGTGTCCGGCGATCTGACGGACGGTGATCCGGGCGGCCTGTGCCGTCTCGGTCGCTGTCTGGGGCACGGTCTGGGTCGCTGTCTGGGTCACGGTGCGGTTCCACCTCTCGGTTGGTGGTGCAGGGGGGCAGGTCGGTTCAGGGGCCGGACCGGCCGCTTCGGCCTCAGCCGAAGTGGACGGTCCACTGCACCCACAGGGGCAGCACGAGGAGCGACGCCAGGGAGCTCTTGACGACGAGTTCCGCCGACATGGCCACGTCGACGTCGTAGCGCTGCGCGAAGATGAAGAGGTTCTGCGGGGCCGGCATGGCGGCGATCAGGACCAGGTAGGCGAGCCAGTCGCCGTCGACGCCGAAGACGTAGCGGCACACCGCCCAGGCCATGAAGGGGAAGACCAGGCATTTGAAGGCGACGAGCCACATCTCCTCCAGCGTGGTTCCCCGCAGGTTGAGGCCCGCACCGCCCAGGTGCAGGCCGAGGGCGAACAGGGCCACCGGGGAAGCGCTGTCGCCGACGAACGCGAAGCTGTCCAGGACCGCCTCCGGCAGGCGCACCGACAGCAGGTTCAGCAGGATCCCGGCGTTGCACGCGAGGACGACGGGCGTCACGAGCGAGGCTCCGACGGCCCGGGCCAGGCGCGCGCCGGGCCCGCCGGTGCGCTCGGGCCGGCCCAGCTCCATGATCGAGATGACGACGAGGGACAGCACGCAGACCTGGAACAGCAGCACGGGAAAGATCGGTGCGGCGTTCCCGAAGAGCATGATGAACACCGGGACGGCGAAGTACGCGGTGTTCACCTGTACGCCCGCCATGATGCGCAGGGCGACGCCCCGGGGGTCCAGTACGCCGGACAGCCGGGCCGCGGTGCCCACGACGGCCACCGCGCAGGCGGCGGTGGCCGCGTAGCCGCCGATCGCCCGCCAGTCGAAGAGGGCGGCCAGGTCGCTCGCGTAGATGTTGCCGAACAGGTAGCAGGGCACCGCGAAGAGGAAGGCGTAGTCGGCGAAGACCTTGGAGCTTTCCGCCGGTACGATCTTGCGTCGTGCGAGGAGGACGCCGCAGCCGAAGGCCAGGACCACCGGCAGCAGCTTCTCCAGGGCGGTTACCGCCCCCATGTGTGCGGCACTTCCACCGGGCTGCGGCCTGCGATCAGGTCGTGGTAGCCGGTGATGAGCCGTCCGATCACGTCGTTTCCGGTCAGGTCGTAGTGGTGGTCGTCGATGCGGGCGACCGGGAGGATCTCGCAGGCGGTGCCGCAGATGAAGGCTCCGTCGGCCTCGGCGGGGAAGCCGCGGCCCAGGTCGCCGATCTCGTACGGGATGCCCTCGTGGTCGGCGATCGCCAGGACGCAGGCCCGGGTGATGCCGTCGATGGTGCACCGCGTGGTCGGGGTGTGGAGGGTACCGCCCCGGGTGAAGAAGACGTGGGCGCCGGTGGCCTCGACGATGTTGTCCTGGTCGTCGAGGAGCAGCGCGTCGTCGAAACCGGCCCGCAGGGCGTGGTTCTTGCTGACCGTGCCGATCATGTAGTTGCCGGCGGCCTTGCTCTTGACCGGGGCGTAGAGCGGGGACGGCCTGCGGTACTCGGCGGTGACGAGGGAGATGCCCGTACGCAGGGCGTCGGCCGCCGCGTAGTAGCCCGCCGGGATCTCCCACGCGGCCACGGAGGTGTGCACGGAGGTTTTGAGCGCGGCGGTCTGGATGACCTCGGAGCCGCGCCAGGCGTTGACGCGTACGTAGCCCTCGGTGATGCCGGCCTTGGCGACGACGTCGAGGGTGGCTCGGTGGAGGGTCTCCTCGTCGTGTTCGAGGTCGAAGTCGAGGATGCGTGCCGAGGTCCGCAGCCGCGCGAGGTGCTCGCGGAGCATGAAGGGTGCGCCGCCGTAGACGCGGACGCCTTCGAAGACGCTGCTGGCGTAGTGCAGGCCGTGGGTGAGGACGTGGAGCTTGGCGTCGGCCCAGTCCACGAGGCGGCCGTCGAGCCAGATGTGACCGGTTCGCTGGTCGAAGGGAAGCAAGGGGGGCACCTCAGAGCGCAAGGTCGAAGAGCGGGTTCTGGAGATCACCGACGAGGGCGACGAAGCGCCGCTGGTGCGGGGTGAGGCTGCGCACCGACACACCGTGCAGGGCCAGCGGGTTGATGGGGTACATCACGAGCGTGTTGCTCCGGTACGGGACGGTCGCGACCTCCTCGACGTACTGCGGATCGATGTCGAACCGGTTGTCGCCGTACTCGGAGGCGCTGGTGGTGAACTTGTGGGCGCCCTCACGGTACTTGTAGAGGACGAGGTCGCCGCCGATGGCGTCGTCCTCGGCGAGGCGCATGTAGAAGAGTCCGCCGAAGAGCTTGTACGGCTTGTCCACGTGGGGGCCGCGGTAGGCGGAGGGCCGGCCGGTCACGGCCGAATTGATGACGGCGGTGCAGTCCATGAGGATGTCGTGGGTGTCGAAGCCGTCCCGATTGCGGCGGCCGACGCGCAGGTCGCGCAGGGGGCCGCACTGCTTCTCGGCGTCGGGCAGGTTGGCGAGCAGGTCGTCCTCGAACAGGTCGAGGAACTGGGAGTAGAACTCCGGCGACGCGTGGTAGGTGACGAAGTCCTTCCACACCTGGGCCGTCGCCTCGTCCTGGAGGATGTGCTCCGACATGTAGTTGTAGCGTTCGTTCGACGTGATCTCCTTGCCGATCCGCGTGCCGATGTACTCGACGTCGGGCATCGAGGCGGCCAGCGCGTCGTACAGGGGCCGGGGCAGCGCGTCGGTGATCACGATGTGCGGGAACGGGTCGCGGCGGATGTCGTCCTTGGTGACGCCGGCCAGCAGCGAGTGGATGGGCTGGGTGGACCGTGACATGTCTGTCTCCTACGGGGTGAGGTTCCTGGCTGAGAGCCAGGTTTCGAGCATCAACAGGGACCAGAGGACTTCCGCGGTGTGCGCGCCCGGGTTCTCGGACTGCATGCGGAACAGGTCGCGGACGACGTCCTGGCGGACGTGGTCGCGGTAGCGGGCGCCGGGTGCGAGGAGGGTGTCGCCGATCAGCTCGTGCAGCGCTTCGCCGGGCCTGATCATCGCCGCGATGGGCAGGGTGAAGGGCTGCTTGGGGCGGTCGATGACGCTCCGGGGGACCCATCGGCGGGCGGCTTCGGAGACCGGCGCCTTGACGGTGTCGCCGACGACCTTGAGCGCGGCGGGCAGGGCGTGGGCGAGGCGCATCACGGAGGGCTGGAGGAACGGGATCCGGGCTTCCACCGAGTGGGCCATGCTCAGGTGGTCGACGCGGCGCAGGATGTAGTACGGGAAGCGTTCGGACTGGTCGTATCGCAGCAGTGTCTCCAGCTTGTCCAGCTTCCCGGAGCGGACCCGGCGGTCGAGTTCGTCGCCGGTGCGGTCGCCGAAGAAGCCGCCGTTCGCCGCGAGGTGGGCCCGGTGGGCGGGGGTGTAGAGCCGCTCCAGGGTGCTGGTGCCGATGGCGGCCATGGTGTCCTGGTAGCCGCGGTGCCAGGTGGCGGAGTCGTCGCGCGCGGCCTTGACGAAGCGGGCGTAGCCGCCGAAGAGTTCGTCGGCGCCGTCGCCGGTGAGGGCGACCTTGAACCCGGCCTGGTGGATGGCTTCGAACAGGGCGAAGGTGCTGAGGCTGTGCGGGGCGTTGTTCGGCTGGTCCAGGTGGCGGACGAAGCGGTCGACGAGGGAGGGGAAGTCCGCGGGGTCGAGCAGGACCTGGTGGTGGCGGGTGCCGCTGTGGCGGGCGGCCTCCGCGGCGAAGTGCCGTTCGTCGGCGGGCCAGTCGCCGCGGTAGGCGACGTTGAAGGAGGCCAGGCCGGGGACGATGCGGGCGGCGATCGCCGAGGTGTAGCTGGAGTCGAGGCCCCCGCTGGTGATGACGCAGACGGGGACGTCGGCGTCTAGCATCCGGGTGAGTTCGTGGCGCAGCGTCCCGTCGAGGAGGTCGGCGGCCGCGTCGAGTCCGGGCCTCCCGTCCGGCCAGTGCGGTTCGGCGGGCGGGAGCGGGGTCCGGGTGACGGTGAGGCGTCCGTCGGCGAAGCGCAGTGTCGTGCCGGGGGCCATGGTGCGGACCTTGGCGTAGACGGTGTCGGGGCCCCATACGGCCCTGCCGCCGAGGTAGCGGTCGATCGCGAGGGGGTCGAGGGTGTCGGGGAAGTCGGGGAAGCGGGAGAGGGCCTGGAGTTCCGAGGCGAAGCAGAGCCGGCGGCCGTCGGCGGAGAGGTGGTAGTAGAGCGACTTCATGCCCGCGTGGTCGTTGAAGAGCTTCAGGCAGGGCTCGGTGCGCCGGTCGACGACGGCGATCGCGAACATGCCCTCCAGGCGGGAGACGAAGGCGTCCCCGTAGCGTTCGTACAGGGGCAGCAGGACGTCGCCGTCGCAGTCGCCCTCGAAGGCGTGGCCGGCCGCGGCGAGTTCGGCGCGCAGTGCGCGGTGGTTGTAGATCTCTCCGTTGAACACGCACGTCATGTCGCCCAGGACGAAGGGCTGGCGGCCGTGGTCGATGCCCTGGACGGCGAGCCGGTTGTTGCCCAGTGCCCAGGTGGCGGCGGTGTGGACGGTCTGGTCGTCGGGACCGCCGTGGTGCATCGCCCGTGCGACGGCGTGCAGGACGTCGCGGTCGACGGGCTCCGCTCCGAAGTGGCCGTAGATGCGGCACATGGTGGTGACCTCTGTCTGTGTGCGGGGGGGGCGGGGCTGAGGGGCGGGGCTCAGGGGCCGACGGGCGTCAGGTGGTGGCCGGACGGGCTCTGCCGGGCCTCGGGGTGGTGGCGGGCGAGGAACTCGGTGACGATCTCGACCTGGCGGAGGATGTCGTCGAGCTGGTTGAGGCTGGGGCTGACGCCGTGCCCCTCCAGGGCGCTGTTGCCCGTCTTGAGGTAGATGGGGGCGGCGACGCGGACGAACTCGGGGGCCTCGTAGGTGCGGACGAATCCGCCGGACATCCGGGGGTTGTCGACGTGGCAGTCGAGCGGGATGGACACCGCCTGGCGCAGCGCCGCGATCATGGACAGGGTGAGGTCGCGGACGGGGTTGAAGCTGTCGGCGCCGAGCATCTCCAGCATCTGGGCGGAGGCCGCGTTGCCGTGGCCGCAGTGGGCGGAGACCTTGAGGTGGATGTCCTCGGGGAGTTCTCCGGCGGTGCGGAGCCGGTTCAGCACCCACAGCAGGCCCTCGTCGTAGACGACGAAGCCGCGTACGCCGAGTTCGAGACCGCGTTTGACGTCCTCGACGGCCCGCACCATCTGTTCCTGGCCGCGCAGCCGGTAGCCGATCCGGACGCCCTCGGGGGTCTGGACGCTGCCGCCGGTGTCGTAGCTGGCGCGGGGGCCGACCGACATCAGGATCTCGGCGCCGTACTCCCTGCCGAGGGCGACGTACGCGCCGATCTCCCGGGCGGTGTGCCGGTACATGCCGCGGGTCTCGGTGATGCGGTTGATGGTGAAGCCCCGGCGGCGGCTCTGGGACAGGAGGGTCTCCGCCGCCTGTACGGAGTTGACGGTGGGCACCTCGATGCGGAAGTGGCAGCCGTCGTCGAAGGTCTTCCCCGAGCCCTCGGTGACGGAGGGGTCGGCGTCCGGCAGTCCGAGGCGGGCGAGCTGGGCGCGGGTCTCGGCGAAGAAGTGTCCGGATGCGGCATGGGGGGCCGTGGCAGGGGCCGTCGTGGGTGTCGTCATGGTCATCCCGTCACCTCGATGCCGAGCAGTTCCGCCGTCCGTCCGACGATCTGCTCCGCGATCCCGATCGATGTCGTGTGGTCGGCGTGGACGACCTGCACCTCGCCGAAGTTGCCGAGGTTGCCCCGGCATGCGGGCAGCACGTCGCCGTCCGGGAAGCGGACCGTCAGCGCGTGCAGGGCGTCGCCGTACTCCGTGGCGGCCCAGTCGAGGGCGGGCACGCGGTCGGGTCGGGGGGCGGGGTCCGCGGCGCCGAACCAGCGGACGGTCGCGTACCGGTCGAAGGTGGGGGTGCGGGGCTCGACCTCTTCGTCCAGGTGGACGCGGACCAGCAGGTCGAAGATGTCTCCGCCGCCGGCGAGCCGGTAGAGGTTGGGCAGGCAGGAGCCCATGATGCGCGGGTTGAGTTCGATGAGCCGGGGGCGGCCGTCGGCGCCCAGCATGATCTCCACGTGGAAGATTCCGAGGCGCAGGTCGAGGGCGCCGACGACGTCCTCGGCGAAGTCCATGACGGCCGCGTGCTCCTCGGCGCCGATGGCGGCGGGGATGGTGGTGCCGGTCTCCAGGGCTTCGTGGCGGTCCCAGGTCGAGCGTTCGCTGACGGCCAGCCGCAGGAAGCGGCCGTGGGAGAGTCCGATCTCGGCGGAGACGAAGCGGCCGGTCAGGTACTCCTCCACGAGGATGCCCGCCTCGTAGGTGGTGTCGTCCGCCGTGGCCCGGGCCACGGCTTCGCGCAGGGCCGCCTCGTCGGGTACGACGTGGGCGCCCTCGCTGGCGGAGCCGCGGGCGGGTTTGACGACGACGGGGTATCCGGTGTCCTCGGCGAAGGCCGCGGCCTCCTCGAAGCCGGTGACGACGGTGTGCCGGGTGGTGTCGATTCCGGCGGCGGCGAGGACCTCCCGGCAGCGGTGCTTCAGTTTGGCCGCACGGGCGCCGCGGGCGGAGGTGAAGGGGACGCCGATCTCCTCGGCTATCTCCGCGACCGGTACGACGAGGGCGTCGACGGTGGCGACGAACCCGTCGACGGGCCTGCGGCGGTGGACGTCGAGGACGCAGGCGCGCAGGGCCTCGTACTCGGTGGCGTCGTCGAGGACGTGCACGGAGTCGACGAACTCTCCGTAGGGCGAGGCGTCGAAGTCGATGTTCTGGGTCTTCTCCATGCGCAGCGAGCGGATGAGGGTGACCTCGTGTCCGAGCCGTTTGGCCGCTTCGAACGCGGGTGCGTTGCCGGTCTTCCAGGTGACGAAGAGGACGTGTCTGCGGGTTTCGCGGGGCGTTGTCATCGGACCTTCCTGGCGAACCGCTGGCCGATCCGCACGAAGGCGGGACGGCTGGTTCCGGGTGCGGGGATGAAGGAGATGGAGCCGGCCAGGACGTTGTTCTTCGACATGGAGCTGAAGCCGCCGGCGCCGGAGAGGACGAGGTCGCCCTCGTCGAGGCGCTGCCACTGCCCGTCGCGGTCGCGTTCGGAGTACTCGTAGCCGAGGTGTTCGCGGCCCCGCAGGACGTTCAGGCGGTAGCCGTCGGAGTCGTACAGGCCGGCGCAGGCGTCGAGGTCCATCTCGAAGGGACGGCCGGTGCGGATGAGGCCTTCGCCGGTCAGGGCGCGCAGGAGGTCCTCGTACAGGCCGAAGGCGGGGTAGGCGTTGGCCAGCAGGATCAGGAAGGTGCGCTGCTCGGGGAAGATCTGGATGAAGTTGTGGTGGCCGCTGCCGTTGGAGTTGAACCCGAAGGCGGTCGGCCCGAACATCAGCCAGCCCAGGCCCCAGGCGTGCATGAAGTGGTGTCCGGGGACGTCGATCTGCGGGGTGCGCATCTCTTCGGCGAGGCCGGCGGACAGCAGCCGTTCCCCGCTGGGGGCGACGCCGTCGTCGAGGGCGAGGAGGGCGATCCTGGCGAGTTCGTCGAGGGTGAGGCAGACGGAGAAGGAACCGGCCGCGTCGTCGGCGATGGTCTGGGGCGGCGGGTCGTGGCGTACGTAGCGCTGTGCGGTCTCGCTCCACAGGTAGCCGGCCGAGACGGTGTCCTCGTAGTGACCGCCTTCGGTGAGGGTCTCGGGGATCTCCTTGATGCCGAGGGGGGCCAGCATCAGCTCGTTGACGGCGCGGCGCCAGGGGACGCCGAGGAGTTTCTCGATGAGCGCGGCGACGATGGAGGTGCCGCAGGCGGAGTACGCGAAGACCTCGCCCGGCTCGAAGAGCTGTCCGTACCCGGAGAAGGTGTCGAGGTAGCGGTCGAGATCCGGGAGGTCGGTGTCGTGCCAGACCTCGAAGGAGTCGTCGATGCCGCTGGTGTGCGACAGGAGCTGGCGCAGCGTCACCTCGACGGTGCGGCCGCCGCTGCGCCGGAACGCCTGCGGCAGCAGGGTGGTGAGGGGCTCGTCGAGACCGATCAGGCCCCGGTCGACGAGCCGGAGCGCGGTGAAGGCCAGCATCGGCTTGGTGATGCAGGTGACGCGCTGGCGGGAGGCCTCGCCGCGGGGGGCGCCGGTCTCGATGTCGTCGACGCCGTGGTAGGTGGAGCGGAGCGTACCGTCGACGTACACGGCGGCGGCGGCTCCGGGGACGCCGTGGCCGCGCCCGGATGCGTGGAGGGTCTCGGCCACCGCGGCGAGCCGGGCGTCGGAGCCCGCCTCCGCCGTGGCGGCGGGGGCCTGCGCGCGTTTGCGGCGCAGCAGCCGGGCTTGTGCCGTCAGGGTGCGGTGCTCGTAGATCTCGGCGACGCCCACGGTGCGGCCGGCGGCGTCGCCCAGCCGCGCGGCGAGCAGGTTGGCCAGCAGCGAGTGTCCGCCGACGGAGAAGAAGTCGCGGTCGGCTCCGAGGTGGGCGACGCCGAGCAGGTCGGTCCAGACGGCGGCGACGGCCGCCTCGTCGGGGTCGTCGGTGGTGAAGGCGCGCTCGCCGCCGACGGAGGCGCTCCAGTCGACGTCACGGGCGGCGAGGGCCTTGCGGTCCACCTTGCCGTTGGGCAGTTGCGGGAGCCGTTCCTCGGTCAGGATCCTGGCGGGCTGCATGTAGTGCGGGAGTTTGCGGCGCAGGTGGTCGGCCATCGCGGCGACGGGGACGTCCGCGCCTTCGAGGCCGACGTAGCAGACCAGCCGGGTGTCGTCGTCGGTGCGGACGGCGAGGGCGGCGACGTCGCTCAGGCCCACGACCTCGCGGAGCACGGACTCGATCTCGCCGAGTTCGATGCGGAACCCGCGGACCTTGACCTGGTTGTCCTTGCGGCCCATGAACCGCAGTTCGCCGTCCTCGGTCCAGCGGGCCAGGTCACCGGTGCGGTAGAGGGTGCCGGCCGGCAGGTGCGGCGGGGCGGGGACGAACACGGCGGCGGTGCGCTCCGGGTCGTTGATGTAGCCGCCCGCGAGGCCGTCCCCGCCGAGGTGGAGTTCGCCGACGACACCGCGGGGCACCAGTTGTCCGCGCGCGTCGAGCAGGTGGGCCGTGGTGTTGTGGACGGGTGTGCCGATCGTCGGGCTCTCGGTGACGGGGCCGGTGAAACACTTCCAGGTCGAGTACGTGGTGTCCTCTGACGGCCCGTAGAGGTTGTAGAGCCGTTCGACGCCCGTGCTCGCGAAGGCGGCGTTGACGAGTTCCTTCGCGAGGGGTTCGCCGGCCACGTTGAGGACCGTGGTGCCGTCGGGTACGGCCGACCGCTGGAGCAGTACGTTCAGAGCACTGGGCACGGTGTTGACCAGGCTCGGGCGCAGGGTGTCGGACTCGGTGAGGGCGAGGACGTTGTCGACGACGACGACACAGCCGCCGGTGGTGAGCGGGGCCCACAGTTCGAACACCGAGAGGTCGAAGTTGAGGGAGGTCGCGAAGAGCACCCGGGCCAGGTCCGCGGGCCGGTAGGTGTCGCGTACCCAGGCGAGCAGCGCGGTCACGTTGCGGTGGCTGATGACGACGCCCTTGGGCAGGCCGGTCGAACCCGAGGTGTAGATCAGGTGGGTGGTGTCGGCCGGGTCGACGTCGACGTCCGGTGGGTCGGGGCGCTCGGCGCCGGCCTTCTCCCACAGTTCGGACCAGGGCAGGGCGGTCGCGGGCACGGCGTCGAGCCAGGCCGCGGACGCTGGTCCGTTCGCGGGTGCGGGTCCGTTCGCGGGTCCCGGTCCGTTCGCGGGTGCGTCGTCGAAGACGACGGCGGCCATGTCGGCGGTCGCGGCGATGCCGCTGAGCCGGTCGGCGGGGTAGGCCGGGTCCAGGGGGACGTAGGCGCAGCCCGCCTTGTGGACGGCGAGGAGGAGGCACACCGTGCGGTGGGTGCGGGCGACGGAGACGCCGACGCGCGAGCCCGGGGTGACGCCGTGGGCCAGCAGGGCGCGGGCGATCCGGTTGGCCTGCTCGTCGAGCTCACGGTAGGTCAGGGTGGTGCCCCGCCACTCCACGGCCGGGGCCTGCGGGGTGCGGGTGACCTGGGCCTCGACGTGTTCGTGGAGCGTGGTGTCGCGGGAGTACGCGCGGCCGGTGTCGTTGAGGTCCGTCAGCAGGTGGCGCGCCTCCGCCTCCGAGACCACGGCCAGCTCGCCGACCGGGGCCGTGGGGCGGCGGCAGGCGTCGAGGAGGAGGGTCCGGTAGTTGGCGGCCATGCGGGAGACGAACGCCTCGGTGAACAGGCCGCCGTCGTAGGTCAGGGCGAAGCGGATGGTGCCGGGGCCGTGCTCGACCTCCAGGAGGAGGTCGAAGCCGTCGGGGCGCGGGCCCGCCTGCCCGGCCGGGGCCGAGGTGTCGCGGCTGACGAAGCCCACGCGCAGTCCGGTGCCGAGGTCGGCGGGCACGTCGGCGTGCTCCGGGTTCCCGACGGCGGCGCGGTAGCGGGCGGAGAGCGCGGCGGTCAGGGTCACGAAGGCGACGTCGTCCCCGATCCGGGAGCGGACGGCGACGGGATGGACCCGGTCGGCGTCCGGTCCGTCGGCTCGGGCCAGGACGAGGTCGTCCTGGCCGCTGTAGCGGTGCAGCAGCACGGTGAACGCCGCGCCGAACAGGTCTGCGGCCTCGAACCCCCTGGCCCCGAGGAACTCGCTCAGCGGCAGGAACGCGTTGTCGGTCCAGGAGTGCGTGACCGGGGCCTGCGATGCGCCTCCGGAGTCCCTGACGGGGAGCTGGAGGGCCGGAGCTGCGGTCGATGGTTCTTCGGGCGCGGCGGATGTGACGGCGGGCATTTCACCCACGGGCTTGATTCCCCTCGTTCGGTGGCGCTGTTCGGTCTGCGGGCACGGCGGACCGTCCTTTCCGTGACGCGCGGTGCACGGAAAGGCGTCCTGATGGGTGCGCGATACTTCCGGAATGCGCGCATACCGACGGAACCCGGGGGCCCGGAGGGGTATGAGCGGTACGGAATGATGGAATGCGAATGCAGCAGCGAAGGACGGAGCGCCGAATTGTGAATTAAGGATGGAGGATTGCGGAAGAATTAGGCGGGTTCACAGAGTGGAGGGTTCGCGCGTGCGCGTGGAGTATTCGCTCCGGGCGGCCCAGCGCGCGACGGGCGGCATCAGGGCCCCGACCGCGACGAACCCGACGGCCATGACCAGCCAGCCGACGGCGCCGTGTTCGATGGCCAGCCAGGTGAGCACGGCGGGCGCGATCATCTTGCCGAGGTCGGCGCCCATCGCGGCCGTGCCCTGGTACTGGCCCTGGGCGTGCTCGGGCGCGAGGCCGAACGACATGCCCCAGCTGCCGGCCGACTGCCGGATCTCCCCGAGTACGTGTGCCAGCGCACCGGCGACGAGGAGGGCGCAGGCGACGGCCGCCGAGGCGCCCTCGGTGAGGGCGAACACCACACAGGCGACGCCGAGGCACACGGATCCCGCCCGGGACGCGCGTGCTGCGGCGTTCGGTTCGTCGGTTCCGCGCGCGGCCCTGACCTGGAGCAGGACGACCAGGGCGGTGTTGGTGATGAGGATGACGGCGATCATCCAGCGGGGTGCGCCGGTGTGGTGGAGCACCCAGAGCGGGAGGACGACGTCCAGCAGCAGGTTGTGCATGGAGAGCAGGCCGTCCAGCACGACGAAGGTGAGGAAGGGCCGGTCACGCAGGACGACCAGCGCCGGTCCCGGTCTGGCCGGCTGTGGCGGCACGGGCGGGAGCAGCAGCGTGAGCAGGCCGCTGACCAGGTACGTTGCCGCGTTGAGTGCCACGGCGGCCCGGTAGGCGGCGGGCGTGTCGATCACGAGCGCCAAGCCGGCGAGGGCGGCCCCGACGGAGACGCTGACGTTGCTGGTGGCCCGCAGGTAGGCGCGGACGGAGACCCGGTCCTCGGGAGGGACCAGTCCGGCGACCATGGCCATGCGGGCACTGCGGCTGGCGCTGTAGGCGACGGCCTGCAGGGACAGCACCAGCAGGTACTGGTGGAACCCGTCGACGAGCAGCAGGGCAGCGGTGAGCGGCCCGAGGGCGAGGAAGGACCAGATCTGTACGGCCCGGGCGCCGATCCGGTCGGCCAGGTGGCCGCTGGGGGTGCTCAAGGCCAGCGCGACGCCCGCGGCGACACCGACCCCGATGCCGAACTGTCCGGGCGAAAGCTTCAGGACGGACGTGGCGTAGATGGCGTTCAGCGCCATCCACAGGCCTTGTCCCAAGGTGTGCACCAGCGTGATGCCGGTGAGGGTGCGGGCAGGGCCGCGCTTCGGGAGCAACCGGCTCAGCATTGCCGCACCGCGTCACTCGGATTGAATTGTCTGGACCATTTCTCGACCGTCAGGATCACTGACACCGCTCCGACCTCTCGTTCAGCACCATTGCCAACGACAAGATTCGGGAATTCCCCCCGTAGGCATCCGGCCAAGGTCGTCGGCCGGACACGAAGATCTATTAGAGACAGCGTCGGGGGGCACGTCCAGGAAATTCACTGTGGCGCTCATCACACAGCAATTGCGGCCGGCCGGGGCAGTAAATTCTTGGTGAAATCATCCGGAGCAATGTCGCGAACGTCCGGACTACTCGTGAGTAGTCGGCCTGAACGGAACGTGGAAGAGGCGCGCGGACGCGCGCCTCTTCCACGTTCGAGTTGGTCCGAGGGGCCCCGGAGCGTCAGGGGGCGGACACCAGCATGCCGTTGATGCCGCCGCGGTCGGCGGAGGTGGCGTTGAACTCCACGATGACCATGCGGTCGGTGTCGTTCCGCCAGAGGACGACGTCGCCGGACGAGGGGGTCACGTCGCGAACGGTGCCGAGCACGTCGCCGGTGCCGCGGGCGACGGCCTCGAAATCGCCCCGGGTGACCGTCCCCGACTCGTTGACGCTCACGGTCACCGTCTCGCCCGGACTCGCATAGACCCTGTCACAGCGCTCGAAGGGGCCGGGCCGGACGGAACACGTGAACGGGGCGCTGTCCGCCGCCGGTACCGCGACAGCCTGCGACGCGGTACCGGTCAGCGGAACGGCCAGGGCGAGGCCGGCGACGGCACACGCCCACCGGCCGCGCCTCAGGGCGCGGCCCGGAACCCGTGTGCCGCCCACGGCCGTGGGGACCGGATCGGTGGAAGGCTTCATGTCCTGCTCACCTCGCGCACGCGCCTCGAGGTCACCGTCGCGGTGGCGTCGGGCTCTTGTTCGCCGGCCGGGCGTGGGTGCCGTCGCTGTGGGGCGATCGGCGGCCAACGGGCCGGTACGGGACGGTCGCGGTGTCCCGGTCCGTCGCCGGGGCGTCCGCGGCATCGTGGTCGGTGCGTGGTCCCGGACCGACGGCCGCTGCAGACGTACGGGCGGCCGACGCGTGTCCGGTCCGCGCGAACGGGGACATCGCGCACTCCCTTCGGATTCTCTTCCGGGGCGAGGGCACCCGCAACCCCGGCAGCGGGTGTCCCCGGGCGTGGCCGGCGCCTCGCGGAGTGCGCCCCGGTTACAGGACGGCCACCGTGAAGGCGTTGTCGACGTACCGGCCGTTGAGGTCGTAGGTGTAGACGGTGACGGCGTTCGCCCCGCACGTGGCGCTGGGTGCGGTGCTGAAGCTGCGGCGGTTGCTGTTGGGCAGTTCGACCTGCACCACGCTGAAGGCCACGTTGACCCGGTCGCTGACGTTCACGCAGTACCGGCCGACGTCGAAGCGGCGCACCCAGTTGATGTGCTTCGCGCGCTTCAGGACGCCCGTCGCGGTGACGTCCGCGGCGGCCTGCACGTACGGCGAGGTGATGGGTGCCGGATCGGCGGCCGCGGCGGCGGGTACCGCGAGCGTTCCGGTCAGGGCGGCAGCGGCGAACAGGACGGGTACGGAACGGCGCACGACGCACACTCCCAGTGAGGACGGCCCACCGTGGGTCGGGTGGGTGTTACCCACCCTCACCGGCGCCCACCGTGCCGAAACCGCGACGCCCGCCCGGCTTCGCCCGACCGGGCCGCAATGTCACCCACCTGGCCCGGCCGGACGGTCGGCCGCGACCACTGACCGGCCGTCCGGACCACCACCGGTGCAGGACGGCGGTGTTGCGCTGTGAAAGAAAGGCCTTGGCCGTCGGTCGGAGCCGGGGCTAGCTTTGCCGCCATGCGCGAGTTGATCACCGACGACCGTCGGACGTTGGCTGTGGAGGAGTGGGGCGACCCCGCCGGGACACCGGTCGTCTACCTCCACGGCAGCCCGATGAGCAGACTGGCCCAGTACCCGGACGATTCCCTCTTCCACGAACTCGGCATCCGGCTGATCACCTATGACCGGCCCGGGTTCGGGGGCTCCACACCGAGGCCGGGCCGTCGGGTCGTCGATGCCGCCGTTGACGTGGCCGCCGTCGCCGACGCGCTCGGCCTGCACCGCCTGGCCGTCTTCGGGGTGTCCGGCGGCGGCCCGCACGCCCTGGCCTTCGCCGCCCGGTATCCCGAACGGGTGACCCGCCTCGGGGTGCTGGCGAGTCTGGCTCCGCGTCACGCGGCCGGGCTCGACTGGACCGCCGGCATGAACGAAGGGAACTGCCGTAGCGCCGCCGTCGCGTTGACCGGCAGGCAAGCCGTCACGGAACACCTGGCGAACGTCGGAACGGCCGGTCTGCCGCCGCTGCCGGAGATCGAACAGGCGGTCCTTTCCAGGCCGGAGATCAGCGCGATGATCGGCCCGGCGTTCGCCGAAGCGGTCCGGCCGGGGCTGGACGGCTGGGTGGACGACGTCACCGCGCTCTTCGGCACGGAATGGGGGTTCGACCCGGCGGACATCACCGTCCCGGCACGGATCTGGCACGGCGGCCTCGACACCCTGGTACCCCCGGCGCACGGCGACTGGCTCGCGGCACGCATGCCGACCGCGACCCTGATCAGACAGGCCGACGCCGGCCACGGCGGGCACTTCGACGCCACCCCCGCGATGCTCGCCTGGCTGATCAGCGATGACGAGGGCGAGGCCCGCGCCCGCCGCTGCTGACACCGGGGTCACGGCCGGGGCGGTCGCGCCGGCCGGCGCGACCGCCCCGCTGCCGTCCCAGCGCCGTCCCGGCCACCGTCCAGGTTCGGCGGAATCCGCACCGCACCGGCCCGCCATCCGCCGCCTCGGATTCCAAGGCTCCGGGCCGGATCGGCCATCGCCCCTGACGTAGAATCACCACCCCGCTTCACAGATGAACCGTCCGCGGTCAGACGGCACGAAGGATGGGGACACGAGACGACGACAGTGCCGGGAGAGCCTTCGCATGGGTCTGAGGACCAAGATCGGGGCGACGATCACCGCCACCGCCGCCGTCGCGGTGCTGGTCACCGGAGTACAGGTGCCCGCCATGCTCGTCGACGACGAGCGGGAAACCGTCCTGGACCGGCTCCGGTTCGCCGAGCGGGTGCATCAGGAGTCCGGGAGGGTTGCCTACGGTGCGCGGCTCGATCCGCCCGGCGTCCCGCCCGCCTTTCGCGAACGTCTCGCGCAGGGACGCCACAGCACCTACCTCCAGGAGACCCCTGACGGGAGGATGATCTGGGCCGGCGTCTCCACGAACGGCCACCTCCTGGTCATGAACACACCGGTCAGCGCCGTCGTCACCCAAGTGGAACAGGCGTTGTGGAAGTCGGGCGCCGTCGGTGTCGGCGTCACCGGGCTGGTCAGCGTCGCCGTCGCGGCCGGCTTCGGGCGCAGGCTCCGCGCCTCCGCACGGACCGCGGAGCGGATCGCGGAAGGCGACCTGACGGCACGTCTGCCCGAAGGCGGCCGGGACGAGATCACCGCCCTGACCCGCACCGTGAACGCGATGGCCGACGCGCTCGGCAGCCGCCTCCAGGCCGAACGCGAAGTGACCGCCAACATCGCGCACGAACTGCGCACCCCCGTCGCGGGCATGGTGGCCGCCGCCGGGCTGCTGCCCGACGGCAGGGCCGAGAACATGGTCAAGGAACGGGCGGGCAGGCTCCGGGACCTGATGGAAGACGTCCTCGAAGTCGCGCGCCTGGACAACGATGCCGAGGAAGCCGACCTCCGCTGGGTGGAGGCCGGCAGGCTCGCCCGGAGGGCGGCCCGGGCCGCGGTGGAAGCACGCACCGCCCCCGGCGCGCCCGAACCCGACGTGCGGGTGGAGGTGGTCGAGGACGCGCGCGTGCACACCGACCCGCGGCGCGTGGAGCGCGTGCTGACCAATCTCGTCACCAACGCCTTCCGCCACGGCGCCCCGCCCGTCGTGATCGAGGTGACGGGGCCGGTGATACGCGTACGCGACCACGGACCGGGTTTCCCCGGACACCTGCTGTCCTGCGGGCCCCAGAGGTTCCGCACCGGCGCGGCCGGCACCGGTCTGGGACTCGGACTGACCATCGCCGCCGGACAGGCCCGCCTCATCGGAGCCGAACTCCGCTTCACGAACCCGGAGGGCGGCGGTGCACAAGCCCTCCTCGACCTCGGGGCACCGGCGGAATCGGACGACTGACCGGCCCGCCCGTCCGGCCGGGTCTCACTTCAGATGGCGGTCGAAGAACCGGTTCCCGTCCTCCACCTCGAACCACGGGGTACCGGTGTGCCCGCCCAGGTTGGCGTGCAGCGTCTTCTCCCTGGTACCGAAGGCCTCGAACAGGTCCAGGGCCCGTTGCCGCGGGTTCCCTTCGTCGTCCCACTGCAGCAGGAACAGCAGGGGAACGGTGACCTGCCGGGCCTCCTCGCGCTGGGCGCGGGGCACGTAGCCCCCGGCGAAGAGACCGGCGGCCGCGATGCGCGGCTCGACCACCGCCAGCCGGATGCCGACGGCGGTCCATCCCGAGTACCCGACCGGGCCGCCGATCCCGGGCAGCGCGAGCAGGGCGTCCAGGGTGGTCCGCCAGTCCGGGACCGCGTTTTCGACCAGCGGGCCGATGAAGGACTCGAAGACCTCGTCGACCGGTCCGCCGGCCCGCATCGCCCGGCGGAAGTCGGCGCGGGCCCGCTCCTCGGCGGCGGAACGGGGCCGGTCGCCGCACCCGGAGGCGTCGATGGTGGCCACCGCGTAGCCCTGCGCCGCGGAGTGCCGCGCCCGGGCCACCAGCCGGTCCGCCCCCTTGGGGAGGCCGTTGTTGTGGGCCATCAGGATCAGCGGGACCGGTGTGGCGGATTCCGGCATCCACAGGGTGCCGGGGATCTCGCCGAGGGTGAATTCGCGTTCGAGGACGCCGTCGTCGAGGCGTCGTTCGGAAGTGATGTGCATGGTCGTGCCTTTCGGGAGTGCTCGTGAACGGCGCTCCCGGACGACCTGTCTACCGTCCGACCGTGACCCCGGAGGGGAGCACCCATGTCTCTGCTGTGTTCACGGGTACCACCTCCTCGTTCTCTCGCACGGCCTCCGGAAACGTAGCAGTGGCCGCCGCGGGACGCCAAGCGGGTTTTCCCGGGAAGTGTGGCGGGCGATGTGGCGGGCGAGCCCTACGGGGTGCCCGGGACGACCAGGCCCGCCTCGTACGCCACGACCACGGCCTGGGCGCGGCTGTCCAGGGACAGTTTGGTCATGGTGCGGTTGAGGTGGGTCTTGACGGTGGCTTCGCTGATGTACAGCCGTTCGGCGATCTCGGTGTTCGACAGGCCCTTCGCGGCCAGGCGCAGCACCTCGCGCTCGCGGGCCGTGAGGGCGTCCAGACTGGCCGGGGTGTCCGGTACCGGGTCGGAGCGGGTGACGTAGGACTCGATCAGGCGGCGGGTGACGCTCGGGGCGAACAGCATGTCGCCGTGGGCCACCGCCGCGATCGCCTCGATCAGCTTGTCCGGCCCGGTGTCCTTGAGCAGGAAGCCGGACGCACCGGCGCGCAGGGCGGCGTACACGTACTCGTCGAGGTCGAAGGTGGTCAGGACGAGGACCCGCGGCAGGGGGTCCACCGCCGCGGCGAGGATCCGCTCGGTCGCGGCGGTGCCGTCCAGCCCGGGCATGCGGATGTCCATCAGGATGACGTCCGGCCGGGTGCGGGCGGCGGCTTCGACGGCGTCGTGGCCGTCTTCGGCCTCGCCGACGACCTCGATGCCGGGCGCCGCCCGGAGCAGGGCCACGAGGCCGGCCCGGATCAGGACCTGGTCGTCGACCACGAGGACCCGGATCATGCCGGAGGCCGGTTCTGGGCCCCGGGCGGGGGCGCGGCGACCGGAAGGGTGAGGCGCACGCGGAATCCCCCTTCGGGTCGTGGCCCGGCGTCGACCGTTCCGCCGTAGAGCCTCGCGCGTTCGCGCATGCCGATCAAGCCGTGTCCGGGCCCTGGTGCAACGTTGGCCGGATCCGGATGGTCGCCGCATCGCTCCGTGTCGGCACCCGGGCTGCCCTCCGCGCCGTCGTCGGAGACCGTGACGAGCAGTTCGTGCGGCCGGTAGGAGACGAGGACGGTGACCGCCGCGTGCCGCGCGTGCTTGATGACGTTGGTGAGCGCCTCCTGCACCACCCGGTACGCGCACAGTTCCACGCCGGGCGGCAGCGACCGGGGCGCACCGTCGGTCCGCAGGTCGACGGCGACTCCCGCGGCCCGCACCCGTTCGGCCACCTCCCGCAGACCGCCCAGCCCGGGTATCGGGGCGTACGGGGCGCCGCCGTCCTCGGCGTCCGCGGCGGAGCGCAGCAGGGTGAGGATGCGGCGCAGTTCCCGCAGCGCTTCCTGGCTGGTCTCGGAGATCGTCCCCAGCGCCGCGCGGGCCTGGTCCGGGGCGGACGGGAAGACGTAACCGGCCATCCCCGCCTGGACGTTGATCACCGCCATGTGGTGCGCGACGACGTCGTGCAGTTCCCGGGCGATGCGCCGCTGTTCCTCGGAGACCGCCTGACGCTCCCGCCACTCCTGCTCCCGGTGCAAACGGGCGGTGAGCGCGGCCAGTTGACCGTTGCGTTCGGTGAGTTTCCGGGCGCCGTTGCCGAACAGCCACACCACGACCGGAACGCCCACGGCCTGCACCACGGCGACGGTCAGGCCGAGTTCGGGTGCGGTGAGGCCGCTGTAGAAGACGACGGCCCCGTACAGCGCCGCGCACGCCGCGGCCGTGCGCGGCGGGCGCCGCGCGGCGACGCCGTACAGGGCCACGGCGGGGGCCCAGAAGTTCAGGGAGGGCTGGTATCCGGCCAGGAGGTAGCAGGCGAAGGCGAGGCAGGAGACGACCAGGGCGCACACCGGGGCCCGGCGGCGCAGGGCGAGCGGCAGCCCGACCGACGCGGTCAGTACGTAGGCGGTGGTGTCGAAGGGCGGCCAGCCCGCCGGGTGGTACTGCCGGCCGGTGATGGCGGCGGCGGCGGTCAGGCCCACGGCCAGCGCGGCGTCGGCGAGCCGCGGATCGACGGAGCGGAGCCGGTCGGCCTGCCAGAGCCCGAAGCGCATCGGCGCACTGTACGCGGCGGCACCCGGCGCGGTCGTCATACCAGGGGTGTAGCGGGCGGGGGTGCCGTACTGACGCAGGGGTTTACCGCGGTTGTCCACTCTGCGGTTGACGCCTGGCGGGGGCGTCCGGGGGGACCGTACAGGGGTCCGAACGCACGCCGTCCGGCGTGCGGATCACTCCACCGGTCGACGTAGGGGGATCACGTGCACATCAAGAAGAGGGCGGGCGTACTGACGGCGGGAGTCGCACTGCTGGCGGGCCTCGGGCTCACGGGCACGGCGGCGCAGGCGGCTCCCGGTGCGGGGGCGGGCGGGGCGGCGGCGATGGCCTGCTCGACGTCCAACGCGGTCACGAAGAGGACCGCGAGCGTCGACTCCATCCAGATCGAGCTGCGGTACAGCACCTCCAGCCGCTGCGCCTGGGGCCGGATCTACTCGGCCGACCCGGGCGACAAGGTGTGGGTGGACCGCTCCTCCAACGGCGGAGGCACCTGGACCGGGCCCATGGGCATGACCACCGTCAACTCCGGCAGCGACACGCACACCCCCGCGTACGACGACGCGGGTTACGTGATGCGGGCCTGCGCGTGGAACGACACGACCGGCACCACGCGCTGTACGGGCTGGTACTGATCCTGCGGTGACGCGGTCGCCTGTCCACGGGGGGCGGGCGAGCGCGTCACCGCACCTCGGCCGGACGCCGCCCGCCCGGGACGTGGCATGGCGCGGCGTCCTCAGAGGTAGGACGCGGTGGTCCGGACCTCGCCGATCCGGGCGAAGACCCGCTGCACGGTCAGGGTGTGCTCGTCGGCGGCGAAGCCCGACATGGCGTCCTCCGCGAACTCCACCTCGTACCCGCGGTCCGACGCCGCCCAGGCGGTGGCCGCCACCCCCATCGTGGTCACCAGGCCGCCGAGGACGACCGTGTCCACGCCCCGCTCGCGCAGCCGCTCGTCCAGCCCGGTGCCTTCGAAGGCCCCGACGGTCCGCTTGACGATCTCGACGTCCCCGGGCCGCACGAGCCCCTCCACGTACCCGCTGCCGGGCGGCTGTTCGGCCACGCCGGGCCGTTCCACCCGCACCACCACCACGGGCAGTCCCCGTCCCCGGAACGCTTCGGCCAGCCGGCGGCAGCGCTCCGCCACCTCGGTGCCGGAGTACGGGGCCAGCGGCAGGGCGACGATACGGGGCATCAGATCGATCAGGATCAGCGCAGGGTTCACCCGCCGATCCTACGGCCGGCCGCCTCCCACGCCGCCCGCCGCCCGCCCACCGCCGGCTTCCGGCTCACGTCGTGGACATTCCGGCACGGACACCCGTGGAAGCACCGCCTGCGGCGTACGGTCGACCGAGTGGCCGAGCCTCCCCGGCGGGGGCCGGTCCTCCTCGACGCCCTGCCCCGGACGGGAGCCCGCAGATGCGCTTCTACGCTCAGATCCCAGCACGTCGGAACCGCCAGGTACTCGCGGACCTGATCGCCGTGGCCCTGATGGCCGTCGCGGTGTGGTTCGCCCTCGCCGTCCACGAAGCGATCATGCGGCTCGCCGAGCCGGGGCGGAGGGTCGAGAGCTCCGGCGACGGCCTCGCCACCGCACTCGGCAACGCCGGGGACGCGGCCTCGAACGTGCCGCTCGTCGGCGGCCTGCTCGAAAAGCCGCTCCGGTCGGCGGCCGGCGCCGGGACGGGGCTGGCCGACGCCGGACAGTCGCTCCAGGACGCCGTCGGCCAGGTGGCCGACCTGGCCGCCACGGTACTGATCGTCCTCCCGGTGGCCTTCGTGCTCCTCCTGTGGCTCCCCGCACGCCTGCGCTGGATCCGGCGCGGCGCCACCGTACGTCGCCTCCTCGACGCGCCCGGAGGCGCCGACCTGCTCGCCCTGCGCGCCCTCACCGGCCCGCTGCGCGACCTCGCCGCGCTCCCGGCCCCTGCGGGCGGTCTCGCCGACGCGTGGCGGCGCGGGGACCAGCAGGTCATCGCCGAGCTGTCCGAGGTCACCCTGAGGCGGGCCGGTCTGCGGCCCTGAGGGGCGGGGCGCGGACGCCCCGGCACCGAGCCCACCCGGGCGGCGGTCCGCGGGCCGTCCGGCTTAGGGTCGGGGGATGACGGAATCCCCCGAACTCGCAGCGGTCCTGCCGTGGTTGCTCGACCGCAGGCGGTCCGGGCCGCAGGCCCGGGCCTCCGACGGGCCTGCCGGGGCGGGCGCCGAGGCGGTGCGGCTCGTGCTCGCGGGGGAGGCGCCCGACGAGGAAGTGCTGCGGCAGCTCGCGGCCACGCTCGGGCTCCACGCCGTCGACCTGTTCGTCCTCGCGGGGCTGGACGTGCCCGACGACATGGCGCCGACGGACCAGGCGGCCGCCCCGTTCGCCCCGCGCATCGTGATGAACGCGGCCCACCTCCCCCCGGCGGACCGGCGGGAACTCCTCCGCCTGGTCCGCTCACTGCCGCGGGAGGAACCCCGTTCGCCCTTCGCGCCATGGGAGTTCGCGCACATCGGCGACGGCCCGGGCGGCCGGCTGATCCGTATGTTCTGCCATCGCAACCTGCGCTGGTCGGGCCTGGCACGGGTGATGGCGGTCCTGACGCCGACCTACCTGTCACCGTCCACCTACGGTGTGATCGGCGCGGGCCGCAAGGAACTGACGCCCCGCCTGGTGACGGACTTCGCCGCCCTGCTGGGGATCGACGCCGGCGAACTGGCCGTACTGACCGGCGTCACCCTGCCCGAGCCGCCCCCGCCTCCGGCTCCCGAGGCCGTGGACGCCGCCGGGCTGCTGTGGGAGCTCCGGTACCTGTCCGAGGCGCAGGCCGAGCACGTCGCCGCACTGGCCGAGTCCCTGCGCGGGGACTCCTGCCGCGAGTACCGCCTCAACCTGCCCGCGTGGTGAAACCGGCCGGCCGGCGCGGTGGCGGGCGACGGCGGGCTGCGCCGCCTGCTCGTGTCGCAGGCGCTCGCTCGTCGTCTAGCCTCAACTGGTCGAAGGGGTGGTGATATGGATCAGACGGTCTCCGAGGCCATCGGCTACTCGGCCGGCTGTCCGGACTGCGGTGCGGAGCTGGAGTGCTGGGGCGTCCAAACGCTGGCCCACGGCTCCGTGGTCTGGGACACCGAGTCCCGCTGTGCGGCCTGCGGGTTCGCCGTGGCGGACTGCGGCGGTGAGCTGCCGTCCGCGCTGCGGGGCCGGCTGCTCTCCGAGCGGGGGCCGGCCCGCCTCCAGGTGGACCCGACGGCGAGGAACACCTCGGTCATGCGGGTTCTGCGGGCAGAACTCGGCATCGGTCTGGCGGAGGTCAAGACCCTGCTGCGGGAGATCGCGGCCGGAGCCCACTCGGGCACGATGCCCGAGATGGAGTTCCTGGCCCGCAAACTGCGCGCGTCTGGCGTCGATGCTGTTGCCGTTCGCCCGTAGGGGCCCTACACAGGGCGCCAACCTCCCACTTCCTGCCCGAAATCGGGCAGGAACTCTCTTGTAGCCTCTGCGGAATGACTCACACGGTGGGAACGGTCGAGCGCATTTGGCGGTATCCGATCAAGTCGACGGGAGGCGAACGACTGGAGCGAGCGGATGTCGACCCCCGCGGTCTCGTCGGCGACCGCCTCTTCGCGGTGCGCGACGGCGAGGGCAGGTTCGGCTCGGGGAAGAACACCCGAAGGTTCCGCCGGATGCCCGGCCTGTTGCAGTTGCGCTCTCGGTACCCGGAGGGGACGGAGCGGCCCGAGCTGCTCGATCCGGACGGCGTGACCGTCGCGGAACCGACCGCCTACCTTCGCCGATACCTCGGCCGGGACGACGTCGAACTGGCCCGCGAGCAAACGATCTCCCATTTCGACCAGCTCCCGCTCAGCGTCCTGACCACGGCCACCCTCGACTGGGTGCGCGCGGCCGTCCCCGGGGTTCGGGTCGACGAGAGACGCTTCCGGCCGAACCTCCTGATACGGACCCCACCGGGCACCCGCGCGTTCGTCGAAGACGAATGGTTCGGGTGCAGGGCGTGGATCGGGTCCGCCCTGTGCGTGGAGTTCGTGCGCTCCAGCGAACGGTGCGTCATGACCAACGAGGCGCAGCAGGACCTGCCCCACTCCCCGCTGGTACTGCGGGCCATCGCGAAGGCCCATCACGCCCGGCTGGACGCGCTGGCCACCGTCGTGACGCCCGGTCGGGTGAGTTCCGGGGCCGCTGTCACCCTCGTATGAGGCCGAGGGCCTCGATGGCCGCCCGATTCGGGTTCGGGACCGGCAAAAAGGCCCCGGTCTCCTGAAGGAGGCCGGGGCCTTGGTTGAGCGCTGGGCAGGCCTTGCACCTGCATCCCCCCACGGGAAGTGGGGTGTCTTTCCTTGGACCACCAACGCCAGACCCGTCAGCCGCTGTTCACGGCCGCGAGTACGAGATCCAATATACAGCAGGGACGACCTTGAAACCCGTCGGGCTCACGCCGGGCTGACCCGGAAGGCCGACACCGGGCGGGAACCGCCCCATGAGCAGGGGCCGACCGGCCCGGTCGGCCGACGGCGTCACCATTCGCCCCGCGCTTCGCGGTACGGGTTCGGGTCCGTGACCCAGCCGGCCGTGAGGACGAGGCGCGAGGCCCGGTGCACGGCGAGGAAGCCGAAGGGGCGGCGGAAGGTGGCGTACACCTCGGTGTTCACGTACTTCTCCTCGGGAAGCGGGGCACTTCCCGCGGCCATTTCCATGGCGGTGACCACCGCGGCCTTGAACCCCTCGTCGGTGAACGCCGCGGTGACGGCCTGTCTCGCGGAGCCGATCGCCATGGGTCGGCCGCTGATCCCGGGGAAGTGCCCGGCGGACGGGTCGCCCGCCGAACCCAGCCCGAACAGGTCGGCCCGCGCCATCAGATCGTGGTTGGCGGCGATGTCGAAGGCGACGGTGCTGACGTGCAGCCTCGGCGGGACGGGACGGAAACTGCGCACCTCGGCCACCCGCACACCGGGTCCGGCCTCTCCGTACGGGAGGCGGCTGCCCGGCACGAGCCGGTGGCGGCCCGCGAGGACGTCCACACCGGCCTTCAGTACCCGGCCCGCGGTCATCTGTTCCTCGCCGAGGAGCAGATGCACGTCGATGCCGCCGGTGCCCACCACCCTGAGGTCGGTCACCTGCCCGTCAGGCGTGTCCGCGACACCGACGCGGTCGAGCAGTGCGGTGGTGCGGCTCAGGCCGGCCAGCTCGCGGCCCTCCCAGGGGCCCGACACGGGTCTGGCCGAGTCAGGGGTGAAGGGGCGTATCCACCGGGTCTCCAGGGCGAGTGCGCTGGCCAGCACCAGGAGGGAATCCTTGTTCAGCTCGACCGGCATGCGCTGAATGCGTCCGCGCGTCCGCTCCGCCGCCCAGGCGTCGAGTGCCTTCCGGTCGTGCCGGAGCCAGCCGGAGAGCTTCCGGTGCGCATGGGAGGGCAGTCCGGCGGCCCACTCCTCGCGCACCTTCAGTTTGCGGCTGCTCCACAGGCCCACCGCCAGGTCCACTCCCGGGAGGGCGTCGAGGGCGACGATGCCCTCACGTGCCGCCCGGGCCGCCCGCTCGGCGGGAAGTCCGACGGCCTCGGCCAGTTGCGCGCGGGCTTCACCGCTCGCGGCGTCGGCGAGGAAGGCCAGGAGCGGCCAGACGCCCGCGGCGGAGAACGTCGTTCCGCCGTCCGTCCGCTCCGCCCAGCGTGCCGTCAGCCCGTTGACCGCGTCGACCGTCTCGTCAACCGCCCGCATCGTCGTACTCGTCACCCGCATACCGCCCCCGTTCGCCCCGCACGTGTCGTGCGAACGGTACATCAGCATGATCCACACGGCGGGGTCGGCAGGTGGCGTCCCAGGCCGGCGGCCTCCCTGTGGGTCGCCGGGCGCCACTGCCGACGGGGCGGCGGCGCCCTGGAGCCGTGTGGGCCGGGTCAGGCCCCGATGAGGTGCTCGGGGCGGATCGGCGTCTTGGTGAGTTGCAGGCCGGTCGCCGCCCGGATCGCCGCGATGACGGCCGGGGTGGACGACAGGGTCGGGGCCTCACCGATGCCGCGCACTCCGTAGGGCGCGTTCGGGTCCGCCATTTCGAGGTAGTCGACCGGGATGGTCGGGGTGTCGAGGATGGTCGGGATCAGGTAGTCGGTGAAGGAGGGGTTGCGGACCTTCGCGCTCTTCGGGTCGACGATGATCTCCTCCATCACGGCGACGCCCAGGCCCTGGAGGGTGCCGCCCTGGATCTGCCCGACGACGGACAGCGGGTTGATCGCCTTGCCCACGTCCTGGGCGACGGCCAGCTCGACGACTTTGACCAGGCCCAGTTCCGTGTCCACCTCCACGACCGCGCGGTGCGCGGCGAAGGAGTACTGGACGTGGCCGTCGCCCTGGCCGGTGACGAGGTCGAAGGCCTGGGTGGGGCGGTGGCGCCACTCCTCCTCGACCTCCACGACCTCGTTCTCCAGGACGTCCGCGAGGGAGGCGAGGACCTCGCCGCCGTTCGTGACGACCTTGCCGCCCTCCAGGAGCAGTTCGGCGCCCTCCCACGCCGGGTGGTGGGCGCCGAACTTGCGCCGGCCGATCTCCAGGACCCTCTCGCGGACGATGCGGCAGGAGTTCTTCACCGATCCGCCGGTCATGTACGTCTGGCGGCCCGCCGAGGTCGACCCGGCCGAGCCCACCTGCGTGTCGGCGGGGTGGATGGTCACCTGCTGGACGCCGAGTTCGGTTCGGGCGATCTGCGCGTGGATGGTGACGCCTCCCTGGCCGACTTCCGCCATGGCCGTGTGGACCATGGCGACCGCTTCGCCGTTGATGACCTCCAGGCGGATCCGGGCGGTCGAGTAGTCGTCGAAGCCCTCGGAGAAGCCGACGTTCTTGATGCCGACCGCGTAGCCGACGCCGCGGACGACGCCCTCGCCGTGCGTCGTGTTGGACAGGCCGCCCGGCAGCGCGCGCACGTCCGCCTCTCCGTCGGCGGTCTCCCACTGGCGGACCGGGGGCAGCGGGCGGGCCTTGACCAGGCGCAGCAGTTCGGCCACCGGGGCCGGTGAGTCCACGACCTGGCCGGTGGGCATGACCGTGCCCTGTTCCATGGCGTTGAGCTGCCGCAGCTCGACCGGGTCCATGTCCAGTTCCGCCGCGAGCCTGTCCATCTGGGCCTCGTACGCGAAGCAGGCCTGGACGGCGCCGAAGCCGCGCATCGCGCCGCAGGGCGGGTTGTTCGTGTAGAGGCCGATCGCCTCGATCTCGACGTCGTCGATGACGTAGGGGCCGACCGAGAGGGACGCGGCGTTGCCGACGACCGAGGCCGTGGACGAGGCGTAGGCGCCGCCGTCGAGCACGATCTTGCACGTCATGTGCGTCAACTTGCCGTCCCTGGTGGCCCCGTGCTCGTAGGAGAGCTTCGCCGGGTGCCGGTGGACGTGGCCGAAGAAGGACTCGAACCGGTTGTAGACGATCTTCACCGGTTTGCCCGTGCGCAGGGCGAGGAGGCAGGCGTGGATCTGCATCGAGATGTCTTCCCGGCCGCCGAACGCGCCGCCGACTCCGGCCATCGTCATCCGCACCTTCTCCTCGGGCAGGCCGAGGACCGGGGCGATCTGCCGGAGGTCCGAGTGCAGCCACTGGGTGGCGCAGTACAGGTCGACGCCGCCGTCCTCGGAGGGCACCGCGAGGCCGGACTCCGGGCCGAGGAAGGCCTGGTCCTGCATGCCGAAGGTGTACTCGCCCTTCACGATGACGTCGGCGCGCTCGCGGGCCTCTGCCACGTTGCCGCGGATGATCGGCTGGCGGTGGACGATGTTCGGGTGCGGGACGTGACCGATGTGGTGGTCGTCGCGGTCCTCGTGCACGAGTACGGCATCGGGGGCGGTCGCCGATGCCTCGTCGGTGACGAGGGGCAGTTCCCGGTACTCGATCCTGATCTTCGCCGCGGCGCGGCGAGCGGTCTCCGGATGGTCGGCGGCGACCAGGGCGACCGGCTCTCCGTGGTGACGCACCTTGCCGTGCGCGAGTACCGGAGTGTCCTGGAACTCCATGCCGTAGTTCTTCATCGCGGCCGGCAGGTCGTCGTAGGTCATGACGGCGTGGACGCCCGGCACGGCCGCGGCCTCGCAGGTGTCGATGGAGACGATCTCCGCGTGCGCGACCGTGGACCGCAGGAGCTGGCCCCACAGCATGTCCTCGTGCCACATGTCCGAGGAGTACGCGAACTCGCCGGTGACCTTCAAGGTGCCGTCCGGGCGCAGCGTGGACTCTCCGACGCCGCCCGTCGTCCGCGAGCCCTGGGTGACGTTGGTGGGGATGCCGCTGGTGGTACCAGCCATGATGTGACCGCCTCTTCCTGACGTTCCGGATGTTGTCGGCGGGAGCGGGGATCGCCGGGTGCCACGACCCCCGTGCGCGGCGCGCCGCACGACGCTCCCCGCCCCGTTCCGGTTCGGCCGATCCGGGGCCTGAACTCGCTGGTCGCTGTCGGCCGAACGCTCAGAAGTAGACAGCGCGGACAGCGGGACGGGGCAGTCACCGATCACTCAGAGACCGCTGCGCCGGTACCTGTGGAAGACGGTGCTTTCTCACCGCGCCACCCCGGTGACCTGTGGTGATCCATGTCCCGCGGAGGACGTGGCATGAGAGGGTGGCGATCATGCGGCTACGTGAACTCCTGGACGTCGACGAGCTGGGGCTGCGTCCGCTCGCGGGCGCGGACCTCGGCGACGACATGCTCGATCGAGCCATATCCGCCGTCCCGACCATCGACCGGGCAGACCCCGGCCGCTTCCTCACCGGCGGCGAACTCGTCCTCACCGGGCTCGCCTGGTGGCGCGAGGACGGAGACGCCGAGGCCTTCGTACGCGTCCTCGCCCGGGCGGGTGTCACGGCCCTCGCCGCCGGCGAGGTCGAACACGGACGCGTTCCGGACGACCTGGTGCGCGCCTGCCGCCGCCACGGCCTCCCCCTCGTCGCGGTGCGACCGGAAACCTCGTTCGCCGCGGTCACCGAGCACGTCCTGCACCGTCTGCACCGGCAGGACGGTGTCGGCAGCCTCGCCGCCGTGGTCGAACGCCACCGGATGCTCCTCGCCGACCAGAGCTCGGCGGACCTGGTGCTCGACCTCCTGCGGGAGAGCCTCGGTGTCGACGTACGGGTGCTGTCCGCGACCGGCCGTCAGATATCCGGGGCCCGGCCCCCGCTGCGCGCCAGGACCGCGGCGGCGCTGGCCGCGAGGTACCTGGCCGCGCGCCGCGCACGCGAGGCGGCGGCTCCCCACGTGGTGACGGTCGGGGGCCGGCCCTACTCCCTCGTGGCGGTACCCGACGCGAGCGAGGTACCCGGTGTTTCCGGTGTTTCCGATGGTTCCGGCGTTCCCGACGCCCTCGGGCCGGGGTCGCATGCCGAAGAGCTGGGCGACTGGCTGGTCGTCGTCGAGGCCGACATGTCGGACTGGCCCGCACCGGACGCGGAACTCCTGGGCCGGCTCGTCGAACTGGTCACCGACGCGCGATCCGCGCACGAGCGGTCGAAGGCCGCGCTCCGGGACCTCGCCGGCCGGGCCCTGGAACTGCTGCACGGCACCGTCCCGGCCGAGGAGATACCCGTCCGGCTGCGCAGTACCGCGCAGTCCATCGTCAGCGGGCAGCTGACCTGGCCGCGCGAACAGTTCGTGATCGCCCGGGGAGAGTGGCACGGGGGCCGCCCCGTCCCCGCCGCGGCCCTGCGCGTGCTCCTGGAGGAGGCCCTGCTCCAACCGGACGGCCCGGTGCGGGTGTCGCCGCAGGACATCGCCTCCACCGTCGACGGCGAACAGGCCGTCCTCCTCGTCCTGGTGCCCGAACCCACGCCCGGCCTCCCCGACCCTTCCCTCGACTGCGCCGCCCTCCAGCGCCGCCTCGCGGCGGCACTCGCGCGGTGGCTCGGCCCGACGGACCGCGTCTGCGCCGGCGTCAGCGTTCCGGTGGACGAACCCGGGAACGCCCGGCGCGCCCTCGAAGAAGCCCGCAACGCCCTACGGATCGCCCGGGCCGGCCACGAACGGGTGACCGTGCGGGGCCCGGACGACCTCACCACCCACATCCTGTCCCTGCTCCCCCTCATCCCGGCCGACAGCCGGCGAGCCTTCGCCGACCGCCTCCTCGGCCCCCTGCGGGATCACGACAGACGCCACCGGACGGACCTCGTGACCACGCTCCGCACCTTCCTCGACTGCGACGCGTCCTGGACCAACTGTGCCGCGCGACTCCACCTGCACACCAACTCCCTGCGCCACCGCGTCACCCGCATCGAACAGCTCACCGGTCGTGACCTGTCCGGTCTCGAAACCAGACTGGACTTCCTGGCGGCCCTGAGATCCGGCTGATCGGTTTCGGAATCTCCGATTGCGGGGACTTTGTCCCAGCATCTCCATGATTGTCCCGCGCCGTGACGGCGCCCGACGCGACAGCCGAGGTAGACCATGGGTTGGAAGGGCAGACGCCGGACGGCCACGTCGGCGGTTCTTGCCGGAGCGATCGCCCTCGTCCTGGGGGCGCCCCCCTCGGTCGGCGCCCAGCCCCGGACCGGGACCGCGCCGTCGGTCGGGGACTCCTCCCCGACGCCGCCTCCGCCCCGGCTCCCCCGCGACTTCCGCGGCAAGGGCAAGTGGATCGTCCGGGACCTGGACATCACGGTGCCGTTCACCTGGGAAGGGCGGGACGGCGACAGCCAGATGACCGCGGGGGGACCGCAGTACCCGATCTGGTTCACCAACCTGATCTACCACGACACGCTCTACACGCTGACGTACAAATGGCCCGGCCTGACCGAACACCCCTGCTCACGCATCCCGGGCTTCAACCTGGAGCAACTGAATGAGGGGTTCGAGAACGCCCGGTTCGTCGGGCGGGAGACCCTGCGGCGCACCCCGCAGCGGCACGTGAACCACTGGAGGGTGGGCGTGGTCCTCCCGGAGCTGCCTCCCGGCAACTACCCGCGTCTGCCGCTCGCCCTGGGCGACATCTACGTCGACGAGAACGACCGGGGCACCTTCTGGCAGGTACTGCAGTTCGGCGTCCAGAACCTGTACGACCCCGAGCTGGACGAGTGGCTGGTCATGGACACCTTCGAGCACCGGCCCGGAACCGTGACGCTGCCCAGGCGGTGCGAGCCGCCCCGGTGAACGTGGCCGCCGGTCAGGGCCGGTACGCCGGGGTGGCTCATCAGTGGGTGCGGGCCTCGGCGGTGGCCTTCAGGTCGCCGAGCCATGTTTCGAGTCCCTGGCGGAGGATGGCGGTCGCCGTGGGGACATCCGCGTCGACCTGAGGACCGGTACGGGTCTCCTCGGCGGTCAGCTCCAGGGGTAGACGACCGCCCGCTCGGCCCGGCGGCGGACGACCCGAGAGGCGAACGCCAGGGTCGCGCCCACCGCGATCAGGACCAGACCGCCGAACAGGGCGGCCCGGCCGGCGATCCAGGCCGCTGCGGGATTCCCGTCCGCGGCGACGACGCGGTACTGCACCGCCGAGACGGGGAACGTGCCGGTCTCCTCGGAGGACGCGGCCCCTTCCTCGGGCTCGAACTGGTCGCTGATCGGCGTGGAGCGGCTGTCCGGCAGCACGATGAGTCTCCCCTCGGGCACCTTCACCTCGAAGTCGTCCGAACCGCCGCTCACGACGGCGTGGTCCGTGTACGGTTCCGCGAGGACCTTGCCGTTGAGCGTGAGATGGGCGTCGCCGCTCCGGTAGGCGAGGGTGTCCCCGCCCAGCGCGACCACCCGGCCGGCCACCGAGCCCCCGTCGGGATGCTGGACGGGGGCGGCTCACGGCGGAGGGCGCTGCGGGGCTTCGGCCGGGGGGTCCCCCTACGGGCTCGCCTGGGGCGGGGGCCGGCGTGCCACGCGGTAGCGGAGGTAGACGCATTTCGAGCCGAGGGTGCGGGTGTCGACGAGTTCGAGATCCACCCGGCGCTCGTCCCGGGGGAAGAACGGGATGCCACCGCCGACCAGTACCGGGTGGACGATGGCCTGGTACTCGTCGATCAGACCCGACGCGGCCGCCTCGGCGGCGAGGGTCGCGCCGCCGATCGCGATGTCGCCGTCCCCCGGCTCGGCCCGCAACCGCTCGATCTCCTCCGCCACCCCTCCGGAGGCCAGGCGGGCGTTGCCCTGGACCGTCGACAGCGTCGTGGAGAACACCACCTTCGGGAGCGGGTTCCAGAGCGAGGCCCACTCCCGTTCGGGGACGCCGAGCGACGGGTCCTGGTCGGCGGACTCCCAGTACAGCATCGTCTCGTAGAGCCGTCGTCCCATCAGGTGGACGCCGACCTGTCGGATCTCGTCGATCCAGAAGCGGAAGACCTCCTCTTCGGGCGTCGTCCAGTCGAAGCCGCCGTCCGGCCCGACGATGTAGCCGTCAAGGGAGACACCCATCGAGTAGGTCACGCTGCGCATCTGAAGTCCTCCTCGGGAACAGGACCGACCCTACGGCCGCCACCTCGCAGGGGGCCGCGGAACCAGGTCGTGTCGCCGTCGAAGTCGCTCCCCGAACCGGCGGCGGGGCCCCGCTCCGGTGTCAGGCCGGTTCCGTGACGTCGGCGACCGGGGGGCGGGCGCGGGCCAGGGTGGCGGGCAGGTCTGCCCTGCGGCGTATGCCGAGCTTGCGGTAGGTGCTGGTCAGGTGGGTCTCCACGGTGCGGCGGGCCAGGTGCAGCAGGTCGGCGATCTCGGTGTTCGTCCGCCCCGCCGCGGCGAGTTCCGCGATGCGGCGCTCGCTGCCCGTCAGGGCTCCCGAACCGGTCCGCGCCGCGGCCGGGACCCGGGCGCCGCCCTCGCGGAGGGCCTGCTCGGCCAGGGCGAGCAGCCGCAGGCCGCCCTTGCGTTCGGCGAGGTCCGCCGCTTCGCGCAGCCGGTCACGGGCGCGCCCCCGTTCGCCGGCGGCGAGGAGCTGGCGGCCCTGGGCGAGGAGGGCCTCGACCAGTTCCATTCCGGCGTCGGCGGGCGCGTCCCTGAGGGTCTCGACCGCCTCCTCGGCGAGGTCCAGTCCCCGGCGGCCGCCGGTCGCCGCGCCGAGGACGCGCAGCGCGCGTCCCACCGTCCGCGGGGTGTTCCACACCCGGGCCAGCCGCAGCTCCTCGGTGGCCAGGGCCAGGGCCTCCTGGCTGCCGCCGAGCGCGAGGCGGCACTGGGCGACCGCTGTCCGCCAGGGGGTGACGACCGGGCTGAGCACCTCACGGGCGGTCTGGCGGCGGCCGCACTCCAGGAAGTCGTGGAGCGCGCCCGCCGGGTCGCCGGCGTCGAGGCGCTGCACTCCCCGCGCGTAGAGGAAGCGGTTCAGCTCCCATGATTCCGGGGCCCGGCTCAGGTCGAAGGCGTCGGCGAGCCGTGCGGCCTCCTGTGCGCGCCCCGTGTGTACGAGGGCCATCAGCACGTGGGCGTCCCGGTTGGAGGGGCCGCTGTGGGCGCGCGCGGCGACGGCCGCGCCGTCGCCGCGCACGGCGATCAGGCGGGCGACGTCTCCGCGGGCCGCGGCGATGTCCGCGCGGGTGTTGAGCAGGGCGTGCTCCATGGGGTGGAGCAGTGCGGGGTGCTGGCCGGCCAGGCCCCGGTCCACGAGCCGCTCGGCCTCGTCGAGTTCGCCGGCCCATTCGGCGACCGCCGCCGCCGTCCCCAGCAGGAACGGCTCGGCCAGCGGGTCGGAGGGCTGGGCGAGCAGGGCCCGTACGCGGTTCATGGCCGTGCCGGCCGAGATCAGCCCGGCCGTCGCCTCGTACCGCACCAGCAGGGCCCGGCTGGCGGTGCCGACGAGTTCCGGCGCGTACTCGCCGCTCTCGGAGAGCCTGCGGTAGGTCTCCTGACGGGTCGCGAGGTCGGCGTCGGACAGCAGCGCGGTGGCGGTCTGCACGGTGCGGGTGAGCCCCGGATGTCCCGCCAGACCGCCCTCCGTGCGCCGCAGCACCTCCAGTGCCGTGGTGACCTCGCCGCGGCCGACCAGGGCCGTGCCGAGGGCGACGGCCGCACGCACCCGGTCCCGGGGCGCGGCGGGCAGGTGCTGTGCCTCCGCCAGACGTGCGATCGCGACCGTGCCGTCGGCCGAGGCGTACTCCAGTGAGCCCAGTTCGGTCAGCAGCTGCTGGCGCCGGTCGTCGGGGAGCGGTTCGTCCAGGGCGCGGCGCAGGTAGCCGGCGGCGTCGCCGGGGCGGGCGTCGTGCACCGCGACCGTCGCCGCGTCCCGCAGGACGCGCAGTGCCCAGGGGAGCCCGTCGCCCGGTGCGCGCAGCAGATGGGCGGCGACCGCCTCGACGCGGTCTCCGCGGCGCAGCATCGCCTTCGCCGCCACCCGGTGCGCCGCCTCCCGTCGCTCCGTCGGCCAGCCGTTCAGCACGGCGTCCCGCAGCAGCCGGTGGGCGAAACGGGGCAGGCCGGTGGGGTCCGGGCGCAGGAGTCCGATGCGGGTCGTCGCGGTGAGCCAGCCGCTGACCCGTGCGGGATCCGCACCGGCGGCCTCGGCCAGCACCCCGGCCACGTCCGGTACCAGCGGGGTGCCCGGTTCGCGCCGGGGCGGCTGTTCCTCCGCGTCCGGCCACGCCTCCTCCAGCGCCGCGAGGCAGCGGGCCACCTCGGCCGTCGCGGCGCCCGCGCTGTCCAGCCACCACGATACGGCCGCCGGGTAGCTGCCGGGATACAGCGCGGCGCAGGTGTCCGGCAGTGGCGGGACCGTGTCCGCCACGGGGCCGGTCTCCCGGGCGCCGCCGAGGTCGTCGAGCAGGGCGTGGAGCAGCAGCGGGCTGCCCGCGCCCGCCCGTAAGCACTCCGCCGTCCAGTCGGGTCCGGCCGCCGGCACGGCGGCGCGGACGAGCCGCGCGGCGGCCGTGTCGCTGAGCGGGTCGATCGTGTGGGTGCGCACGAGGGACGGCGGCAGGGACCGGGCGAGCCCGGCGCTGCGGGAGTCGATGTCGTACTGGCTGCGTTCGCT
The DNA here is from genome assembly GCF_056433525.1 of Streptomyces sp. NPDC044704. NCBI lineage: Bacteria > Bacillati > Actinomycetota > Actinomycetes > Kitasatosporales > Streptomycetaceae > Streptomyces > Streptomyces sp. NPDC044704. The sequence continues at coordinate 693,769 of NZ_JBWKGY010000001.1, read as the reverse complement.
CGCCACGAGCAGGAGCGGTAATCGGTCGATGTGGCGTACGGCTTCGCGCAGCCAGCGGCGTGACGGGGCGTCGGCCAGGTGGACGTCGTCGACCGCCAGCAGCAGCGGGCCCTCGGCCGCGTACGCACGCAGCAGCCGCCACAGCCGGGCGGCGCTCCCGCGGTCGTCACGGTCGGGTCCGAGTTCACTGAAGTCCGGTACGGGTCCCAGGAGTTGCAGCACGGTGGCGAACGGCACCGCGGTGTCCTCGGGCGAGCAGCGCGCCCGCAGCACCCGCAGGCCCCGGCCCGCGGCGTCCCGGACGGCGGATTCCAGTACGGAGCTGCGGCCGGTGCCGGTGGCTCCCTGGAGCAGCACCAGGCGGCCGGAACCGGAGCGGGCCCGTTCCGTTTCGTCCGTGATCAGGGTCTGGGCGCCGTCGCGTTCGAGGAGCGGTTCGGTCATGGGTGCCTCCTGCGCTGAAGGGTTGTGCTCCGCCGCCGGGTGAGACGACGGAATCCGTGCCGGGGTGGTGTGGAGTGGCGTACCTCACTGCCGGCGTCCGGGAGTGCCCCGACTCCGACGGGACGTGCCGTGACCTGCTGCGACGCACGGGCAGGAGGCCGGTCTCGTGGTGGTCGCCGACGGGGTCTCGTGGTGTGGCTCGTGGTGCTCCACGATTGCGGTCCCCGTGGCGCCCGCAGAAGGGTGGGAGCTGCTCATCCGCTACGGCCCGCGCTGCGGGGTGGGCCGCCGAACAGGGGAAACGGTTGCTCAACTCATCCCGGACCACGACCACGTCCTCTCCCCCGGTCCGCTGCGCGGGCTCCACGAACCGGCGCGTTCCGGTGGCGGTGTCCGCCGCCGATCCGATCAGCTTCGAGGGAGCGGTCGGCCAGTTGCGCAGACGCCCGGAGGTCGAGCTGCGCGAGGAGTCCGGTCCGGGCACGGTGGCCCTGCTGGTGGAGGACGCTCTCGACGAGGCGGCTCTGACCCGGCTGCGCCGGATCGTGCGCGGCGAGGGGGCGCGCGTCGTTCTGGTGGTGGGGGCGATGCGGGAGAACGAGCTGCTGGAGGTGGTGGAGTGCGGGGTCGGCGCGATCGTCTGGCGTCACGAGGCCACCGCCGAGCGGCTGGCGCAGGCGGTACTTGCCGCGCACCGCGGTGACGGCGACCTGCCCGCCGATCTGCTCGGCCGGCTCATCCACCAGGTGGGCACGCTGCACCGGGGTGCGACGGGCGCGCCGGGGGCGCCGTTCCTCGGGCTCACCTCCCGTGAGGTGGACGTCCTGCGTCTGGTTTCGGAGGGCTTCGACACCGGTGAGATCGCGGGCAAGCTGTCCTATTCCGAACGGACCGTCAAGAACGTCGTGCACGGCCTCACCACACGGCTCCACCTGCGCAATCGGGCCCATGCCGTGGCTTTTGCCCTTCGGGAAGGCTACATCTGACCGTCCGGGCAGCCGGAGGCGGCGGGGGCGTGTCCGCGGGGGCAGGGCGCACTGCCCGGCTGCCGTCCCCCGTGCCCCTGCGGCCCGGGCGGCCGTTCGGGGGACGATCGACGGTGGACGACGGGCGGGGCCGGATGCGGCCGTGCGGGCGGAATCGGGAGTGCAGGCGTGATCCACGAGGTGGACGAGATGCTCAAGGGCCTCTTGGGCGGCGGGGCGTTGACGGGGGCGGGCATCGAGGTGTCCTTCGAGGCGCCGACCCGTGACTGGGCCGCCCGCCGCAACGCCCCCGTGATCAACACCTACCTGTACGACATCCGGGAGGAGGTGGCCCGGCGTCAGCGCGGGCAGACCGCGGTGCGGGACGACCGCGACGTGGTCGTGCGGCGGAGGCAGCCGCCGCGCTGGTTCAGGCTGTCGTACCTGGTGACGGCGTGGACGAAGACCCCACGGGACGAACACCGGCTGCTGTCCGCCGTGCTCGCGACGCTGCTACCCCGCGAGGTGCTGCCACCGGACGAACTGCCCGGCTCCCTGCGGACGCTGGGGCTTTCCGTGCCGCTGACGGTGGCCGGAACCCAGACGGAGGCACGGTCGCTCGCCGAGATCTGGTCCGCGCTCGGCGGCGAACTGAAGCCGTCCCTCGACCTCGTGGTGACCGCGCCCTTCCCGGCCTTCCCGGAGTACGACGCGGGGCCGCCCGTCACCGAGGGCGCGACGCTCCGGGTCGCCGGTCCGGACGGCGGCCCGGCGTCCGAAAGCCGTTCGCACCGTCCCCGCCAGGTGGCGGCCGCCCGGGAGGCACGGGCCGCCCGCAAGGGCGCGGCCTCCCGCCAGGAGACCTTCCGCCGCCCGGACCCGCGGTGAGCGCCCCGTACGCCGTCTCGGCGCCGGGCCCGGACACGGCGGGCGCCGGGGCGCCGGCGGACGACGCCGTCGGCGCCCCCGCCCGGGCGCTGCTCGCCCGTCTCGACGGGCTGCGCGGGCGGGTGTCGGCGCTCGTCGAACGGCGGACCGCCGGCGATCCCACCGCCGACGACCCCCTGCGCGGGCTCTACCTGTCCGAGGAGGCGGTGCGCCACCTCCTCGGCACCTGGCCCGCGATGACGGACGACGTGACCGGATCCGGTGCCGACGCCGGGCATCCGGTCGGTGAGGGGCACGCGGCCGGCGACCGGCTGGCCCGGCTGGCCCGGCGGGCGGGTCTGACCGCACTCGACGTCGCCGTCGTACTCGTCGCCCTCGCTCCCGACGTCGACCGGACCTTCGAACCGCTCTACGGCTATCTCAACGACGACGTGAGCAGGCGCCGGGCCACCGTCGGCCTTGCCCTCGACCTGTGCGCGGTACCCGCGCGATCCGCCGCGGCCCGGGCCCGGCTGCACGCCTCCGCGCCCCTCACGGCCCTCGGCCTGCTGGAGGTCGACGAGCCCGAACGTCCCTTCCTGACCCGTTCGCTGCGCGTGCCCGACCGCCTGACCGGGCACCTCCTCGGAGACGACACCCCGGACGCCGCGCTGCTCGGCCTGCTGCGCCCGATGCCGGAGCCGCTGCCCTGCGACACGGCCTCCGAGCGGTTCACCCACCGGCTCGCGGCCCTCCTGGAGTCCGGACCCGCCACCGTCTACCTGCGCGAACAGCGCGAGGGCGAGGGCCTGGCCGCGTACTCCGCGGCCCTGCGCGCCGCCGGCCTGGACGCGCTGTGCTGCGCCGCGCCCGGTGAACACGTCGCCGAGCTGCTGCGCGAGGCCCGCCTCAGCGGCCGGGCCGTCGTCGTGCCGTCACTGCCCGAACGGCCCGGCCCGCTGGTGCGGGCGCTGGCCGCGACACCCGACGTGACGGTGCTGCTGGCCGATGCCCGCCCCTACGACCCGCACTGGTGCCCCGAGGACCCCCTGGTCCTGGACGCGCCGGGCCGCCGGGACGGGGGAACGGCCGCCTGGCGGGACGCGCTGGGCGCGGACGCCGACGGCTTCGACCTGGCCGCGACGGTCGCCCCGTACCGGCTCGGCGGGGACCGGGTACGGCGGGGGGCGCGGGCGGCACGCGCGCTGGCCGCCTTCGACGGCGGTCCGGTCACCGCCGCCCATGTGCGGCGCGCGGCGCGCCGCCAGTCGGCCTCGGGGCTGGAGAGCCATACCCGTCGCATCCGGCCGGCCGTGGGCTGGGAGGACCTGGTCCTGCCCGAAGGGCCCCTCGGGCAGCTGCGCGAACTGGCCCTGCGGGCCCGCCACCGCGACCGTGTGCTCGGCGACTGGCGGCTCAGCGCGGGCGGCGGGCGGGGCCGGGGCGTCCTCGGCCTGTTCGCCGGGGAGTCCGGTACGGGCAAGACCCTGTCGGCGGAGGTCGTCGCGGCCGACCTGGGTCTCGATCTGTACGTGGTCCAGTTGTCGTCGGTCGTGGACAAGTACGTGGGCGAGACCGAGAAGAACCTGGAGCGGATCTTCACGGAGGCGGACCGGACCGACGCGGTGCTGCTCTTCGACGAGGCCGACGCCGTCTTCGGCAAGCGCTCCGAGGTCAAGGACGCGCACGACCGCTACGCCAACATGGAGAGCTCCTACCTGCTCCAGCGGCTGGAGTCGTTCGACGGGATCGCGCTGCTCACCACCAACCTGCGCGCGAACATGGACGCGGCGTTCACCCGGCGGCTCGACCTGGTGGTCGACTTCCCCTTCCCGGACGCCGGGCAGCGCCTCGCGCTGTGGCGGCACGGGCTGGCGCACGTACCGTCCGCCGAGGGCATCGACGCGGCCCCGCTGGCCCGGGACTTCGAGCTGGCCGGCGGTTCCATCCGCTGCGCGGTGGTCACCGCCGCCTACCTCGCCGCCGGGCGCGGCGGCGAGGTGACGGCGGAGGACCTCCTGGAGGGCGCCCGCCGGGAGTACCGCAAGGCGGGGCGGCTGGTGCCGGGCGAGGGCTGCTGGTGATCCGGCGGCCGGGCCCGGTGACCGGACCGGCCGCCGCGGGACCGGCCGCCGCGGGCCTCAGTCGGCCTTGGGGCGGATGACCTTCCACTCCTGGTTGCCGGTGTTGGTGCAGTCGGCGATGTTCAGCCGGTCCGCGGCGGCGGCCCCGCCGTTCACGTTCAGGCACTTGTTGTTGCTGGCGTAGTTGCGGATCCAGTAGTCGCCGCTCTCCTGCTGCTCGATCCACCACAGCTGGTTGTCGGCGGTGGTGCCGTCGCAGTGGAACTCGCCGATGCCGGTGCCCACGGGCCGGCCGCCGTACTCGCCGAGGTCCATGCAGAACTGGTCCTTGACGTTGCGGATCTGGAAGAGCGGACTGCCGCCGGGCCCGAGCTTCGGGTACTTCACCTCAAGGTTCCAGAGCTGGTTGTCCCCGGCGGTTTCGACGCAGTCGCCCTGCTGGACGACCGTGTTGACCGCGCCCTTGTCGCGGCCCGGCAGATCGGCGCACCTGCGGGTCGCGGCGTTGCGCAGCAGGACGTTCTCGGCGGGCACCACGGGCGGCGGTTCCGAGGGCTCCGGCGGCTGCCCGCCGCCGTCGGCGCTGTCGTCGGCGTCGTCGTCCTTGGGCTCCTCCGTCTTCGGCGGTTGCGGTGCGGCGCTGGGCGAGGGCGGCGGGGGCGGCGGTGGGGAGAGGGGCAGGGCGGTGGGCAGGGCGGAGCCCGCCTGCTCGGTGGCCTCGGTGCGGACCTGCGGCTGGTAGGCGATCCAGATCATCACGAAGGTGACGCCCAGGGCCAGCAGCAGCCCGAAGGACGTGGCCAGCCAGCGCGGGAGGAAGCCGCGCTGGACGTAGGTCCCCTCGATCTCCAGCGGCTCGGCTCCGGAGCGGCGCACCGCCAGGGTGTAGGGCCGCTCCTCCTTGGAGCCGAACCAGATGATCTGCCGGGGCCGCAGGGTCGTGTCGACGAACGCGGCCCGGCCGGGCTCGATCTGGAGGTTGCCGGGGCGGATCTCGTACGCGAGGTGGTCCCCGGTGTCGCTGCCCGCGACCGACGCCGTCACCTTGGTGTTGCCGAGGTTGTCGACCGCCAGTCTGGGGCGTCCGCGGAAGCGGCCCTTGACGGTCGGCGGCACGAGTTCCGCGCGCACCTCGGCGAACGGCGTGATCGTCAGGTTCCCCTCCGGAACCGTCACGGCCTCGGGGTGCTCGGCCGGCGTGATCCGCACGGCGTACGGGTTGGGCCCGGCCGTGGCGTCGGGGGTCCGGGGCGGCGCGAACGTCAGCTCCACCGTCCCGGTGGTGCCCGGGTACAGCCGCAGGGTCGCGGGCTCCGCGGTCGTCCAGGGCGCCACGTCGCCGACGGGCTCGAAACGGTACTCGTCCACCACGTCACCGGTGTTGCGCACGCGCAGACGCACGCGCGTACTGCTGCCGGGGTCGACGGTGACGGAGGCGGGTTCCAGGGAAGTCCATAGGCTCACCCCCGGCACGCTAACGGCGCGCCCGCCGCCGGTCAGGAGTCACGGGGGCAGACCTCGGGGCAGCCGGGGCGGTCCCCGCCGCCGCGTGTCCCGGCGCTGCCCCTCCAGGCACCGGCGGGGGCAACGACGGTGCCCCCGCCCGGGTACCGGGGGACGTTTCGACGGGCGCGACGCGCGCGTCAAGGTGGGGGTGTCCTGTCTCGTACCCGAGGAGAGCAGAGCATGCCGTCCTATCTGTCGCCCGGCGTCTACGTCGAGGAGGTGGCGAGCGGTTCGCGCCCGATCGAGGGAGTCGGCACGTCGGTGGCCGCGTTCGTGGGTCTGGCGCCGACCGGCCCGCTGAACGAGCCCACTCTGGTGACCAACTGGACCCAGTACGTCGCGGCGTTCGGCGACTTCACCGACGGCTACTACCTCGCCCACTCCCTCTACGGGTTCTTCAACAACGGCGGTTCGGCGGCGTACGTCGTGCGCGTCGGCGGCTCCGCCGAGGACTCCGCGGGCCGGGGGCAGGAGTCCGCGCCCGCCGCGGTCGCCGGTGCGACGCCCCCGGCCGCGCTGCCCGCCGCCGAGTCCCGGCCGCTCGGTACCTTCGCCGTGGCCGCCCTCGCGGAGGGCCGCGGCGGGCCGCTGTCCGTCGAGGTCGCCGACGCCGAGGGCGAGGGGCCCGCCGAGCGTTTCAAGCTGATCGTCAAGGACGGCGACAAGCCGGTGGAAACCTTCGACGTGACCGCGAAGAAGGGCAGCCGCGCGTACGTCGTCACCCACGTCAAGGAACGTTCCAAGCTCATCGCCGTGACCGAGGCGGCCCCGTCCGCGCCGCCGGCCCGTCCCGAGAACCAGACCGTGGCGCTGCCGGCGCCGCCGCCCGCGCCCGACGGGCCGACCGCACCGGCCGGCCGCGCCGAGGGCTCCCACCCCGGCCCGGCCCAGTACCTCGGCGACTCGGCGGACCGCACGGGCTTCGGCGGCCTGGAGGCCGTGGACGAGATCTCCATGGTCGCCGTGCCCGACCTGATGGCCGCCTACCAGCGCGGGGCGATCGACCTGGAGGCCCTCAAGGCGGTCCAGCTCGGTCTGATCGCGCACTGCGAGCTGATGGGCGACCGGGTCGCGATCATCGATCCGCCACCCGGCCTGAACGCCCGTGACATCCGGGTCTGGCGCCAGGAGACGGCCAACTACGACTCCAAGTACGCGGCCCTGTACTACCCCTGGATCAAGTCCTTCGACCCGGCGACCGGGCAGTCCCGTCTGGTGCCGCCGAGCGGACACGTCGCCGGCATCTGGGCGCGCAACGACAGCGAGCGCGGTGTCCACAAGGCCCCTGCCAACGAGGTCGTCCGCGGCGCGGTCGACCTCGAACTCCAGATCACCCGGGGCGAGCAGGACCTCCTCAACCCGATCGGCGTGAACTGCATCCGGGCCTTCCCCGGCCGCGGCATCCGCGTCTGGGGCGCCCGTACCCTCTCCTCCGACCCGGCCTGGCGCTACCTGAACATCCGCCGGTACTTCAACTACCTGGAGGAGTCGATCCTGATCGGCACCCAGTGGGTGGTGTTCGAGCCGAACGACCACAACCTCTGGGCCCGCATCCGCCGCAACGTCTCCGCGTTCCTGGTCAACGAGTGGCGCAGCGGCGCCCTGTTCGGGCAGAGCCCCGAGCAGGCGTACTACGTCAAGTGCGACGAGGAGACGAACCCGCCGGAGTCGGTCGACCTCGGCCGGGTCATCTGCGAGATCGGCATCGCGCCGGTCAAACCCGCCGAGTTCGTGATCTTCCGGCTGGCTCAGTTCTCCAGCGGCAACGGGGAGCTGGAGGAGTGACCGGGGACGGAACCCGCGTCCGTCCCCGTCGCCTCCTCGTGCCCCTCCCCTCTTCAGAAGGACAGCGAACACATGAGTCTCCAGCCGGGTGACGCCCTCACGTCACACAACTTCGGCCTCCAGATCGACGGGGTGATGGTCGAGTACCTCGCCGAGGTCAGCGGTCTCACCCTCGAACAGGACGTCATCACCTTCCAGCAGAACAGCGCGCAGGGCCGGCCCGAGGTGTCGCTGATGCCGGGCGTGCAGAAGAACGGCCAGTGCACGGTCGTGCGGGGCATGACCCAGTCGGGGTCGTTCACGCAATGGATCAACGACTCGATCCGCGGCCAGATGAGCACGGCCCGCAAGAACGCCTCCATCATCATGATGGACTACCAGGACAACCCGGTGAAGCGCTACAACCTGCGCAACGCCTGGTGCAGCAAGATCGAGACCAGCACGGTGAAGGCCGGCGAGGCGGCGGCGCTGACCGAGTCCGTCACCATCGTGTTCGAAGAACTGGTCATCGAATAATGCGGCGTTCGGCTGCCAAGGCTCCGGCCTGCACGGCGCCCCAGACCGCGGCGGCGGGGGCGGAGTTCCCCCGCTCGGCTCCCGCCGCCGCACCCGCGGTCCCGCCGGCCGATCCGGCACCGCGGCAGTCGCTGCGCACCGAGTTCCCCTTCGAGCTGCCGCGCGGGTACGTCGACGACGCGGGCACCGTGCACCGAGCCGGTGTCATGCGGCTGTCCACGGCGCGCGACGAGCTGGTCCCGCTGCGGGACGTGCGCGTGCAGGAGAACCCGGCGTACCTCTCGGTGGTGCTGCTCGGCCGGGTCATCACCCGGCTGGGCGAGCTGCCGATGGTGCACGACGGGATCGTGGAGAACATGTTCGCGTCCGACCTGGCGTTCCTCCAGGACTTCTACCGCCAGATCAACGCGGAGGGCCACACCCGTGCGGCCGTGCGGTGCCCGCACTGCGCGGAGCCCTTCGAGGTGGAACTCGGCGGGAGCCGCCTGGGGGAATCGTGACGTACGCGACCGACCGGCTGCACGAGGAAATCGCGTACGTCGCCTTCCACTTCCACTGGGGCCCGGACGCGATCCTGGACCTGGAACACCAGGACCGGCGCCGGTACACCGAGCAGATCGCGTCCCTCGTGACGCGCGCCGCGCCGGAGGGCTGAGCAGTGGCATTCCTGGACCGGCTGCGGGGGCGACGGAACGACGACGTCCCGGCGGCGCCCGGCAGCGCCCCGACGCCGGGCAGCGGACCCGCGGGCACGGGGGCGGCCGCCGGGGGCACGGCTCCCGCGCCCTCCGCCCCGGCCCCGGCCTCCGCGCCGGCCCCGGCTCCGGTGGCCGTCGCCGCCTGGGCCGGGCTGCCGCCGCTGCGGCGGACCACGGACGCCGGGCCGACGGGCGTCGCGGAGGCCGGTTTCGGCGGGCGGCTGCCGACCTGGCAGAACCCGTCGTTCACCGGGGCGCCCTCCCCCGCGGTCCTGGACCCCGCGGCGGGCGGCAGTCTGCTCTCCGGCGCGCTGACCGGGGCCGCCGGGCCGGTCGTGGGACTCGGCCGGCCCGCCCCGGACCTGCCGTCGGGCCGGCCGGCCGACGCACCCGCCGTGCGGCGCCTGCCCGTGGCGCCGCTCCGGGCGATCCCGACGGAGACGTGGTCCGCAGCGCAATCGCGGTCCCCCGAGGCGACCGGGGCCCCTTCGGCACGCGAGGGGGCCCGGGCCGCCGGGTCCGTGCCGACGGTGGGCGTAGCCCCGGCACCCCTGGCACCGCGCTCGCCCGTCGGCGGACCGGCCCCGTCGCGGACGCGGACTCAGGCGACGAGCCGGACGCCGGCGCGGGAGGCGAACCGTGGCGTCCAGGTGACGCCCCTGCGGCCGGCTCCGCCCCGGACGCGGCAGCTCCTGTCCAAGGCGCCTCCCGCGGCCCCGGCCGTCCAACGCACCCTCGCCGCTACGCGCCGGACCGCCCTTCCGGTACCGGCGGCGCCCCCGTCGGCCGATGCCGACCGGGGCGGCCCCGGCGCGGCCGCCTCCGCCCCGAGCCCCGTGGCCCCGGCGCAGCGGGCTGCGGCCGCCCGCCCCGGGCCCACGGCAACGCCCCCGGCCCCTTCGCCCTCCCCGGGTGACTCCGTCGTTCCGGCCCCGCCCACGGGCGAGCCGCAGACCACCCGCCCCCTGCGGAACGGCTCCGTACAGGACGGTGCTCCGGTACGGGCCACCCCGCCCCGTCCCCCGGCTCCGGAACGTATGGCTCCGGGCAGTGGGCGGGCGGGACTTGGCGCGCCGGTACAGCGAAATGCGGTCCGCCGCCCCGAGGACGCCACACCGCACACGGACGTGCCGGCCGGGTCCGGCGGGCCAAGCGGCTCCGACGGGCCCCACGTGCCCAGCGGGTCCGACAGGCCCGTCCCGTCCGGCGGGTCCGACAGGGCCGACATGGCCGACATGGCCGACAGGGCCGACAGATCCGGCGTGCCCGGCGCGTACAACGTGTCCGGCGTGCCGGGCGGGTCCGTCAGGTCCAACGTGCCCAGCAGGTCCGGCGGGTCGGGCGCGTCCAGCGTGCCCAGCGGGTCCGGCAAGCCCGGCGGGTCCGGCGGGTCCGGCGGGTCCGGCGTGCCGGGCGGGTCCGACAGGTCCAACGTGCCCAGCAGGTCCGGCGGGACCGACAGGTCCAACGTGCCCAGCAGGTCCGGCGGGACCGACAGGTCCAACGTGCCCAGCAGGTCCGGCGCGTCCGGCGGGAACAACGTGTCCGGCGTACAGGGCGGGACCGACAGGTCCGACGTGCCCAGCACGTCCGACGTGCCCAGCGGGTCCGACAGGTCCAGCCGATCCGACAAGTCCGGCGGGTCCGGGCTTCCGGCCAGGGGAGGGCCTTCGGCTTCCGAGGTGGCGTCCGTCGCGCGGCGTGCGGTGTCCCGGCCGGGTACGCCGTCCACCGGGGCGGCGCCGCGTGCGGACGCGTCCGGCGTCGCGCCGACGCGGGCGCCCCTGGCCGGGCCCGCCGGAGCGGCCGGCTCCCGGGAGACGGGCGCGAACCCGTCCGGCGCGGGCGAGAGGTCGCCCGCGACCGGTACCTCCGGCCCCGCACCCGCCTCCCCGGCACCGGTGCCCGGGGCCGGTTCGCCCGGTCGGCGCCCGGCGCCCGCACCCGGAGCGGCGCCGCCCGCCCCGACTGCCGACCGCCGCCCCTCTGCCGTGTCCGGCGGCACGGCCGCCAGGCCCGCCGCCCAGCGGGACGTCCGACCCCACACGCCCACGCCCACGCCGTCGCCGACCGAGAGCAGTGTCCCGGCGGCCGGTACCGGCGTGCCCGCGGCGCACGCCGCTCCCCCGCAAGCGCACCCCACCGTCCGCGCCGAGCGCTCGACGCCCGCGCCGGGCGAGGCGCCGCGGACCGGCGGCTCGGCGTCGCCCCGGCCGACTCCGCACACCACCCCCCGCTACGCCGCTCCCGGGCCGACCCGCCTTCCCCGCACTCAGCCCGTCCAGCGCACCGCGGCCTCCGCGTCCCCGCACGACGGCCGGCCCACCAGCTCCCCCGCCCCGGCGCCCGACGGCGGTCCCCCGGCCGCCCGTCCCGGCACGGCGACGCCCCCGGTGCGACGCTCCGCGGCCGTACCCCCGTCGGCCCCCGGCCGTACGGGGTCTCAGCACGGGCCCGTTGCCCCGGGCTCCGGACCGGAGCACCGGGCCCCGGCCACGGTGCAGCGCAGTGCGGTGCCTCCCCGCGCGGGGCTCGGTGCGCCGCTTCCGTCCCCGGCGCGCTCCGCTCCCACTCCCGCGTCACCCACGGCCCTCGCCCGCGTCCCGGCAACCGTCCGCACGCCCCCGCGGCGACGCTCCCCGCTCGGCGCCCCGCTCGGGGGCGTGCCCGTCCGTACGGCGCCGGTCGTCACACCCGAGCACCGTGGTCCCCGCTCCGGTGATTCCGCCGCCCCTCCGGTCCAGCGGCCCTCGGCACCGACCGCACCGACCGCGCCGTTCACGCCGGACGCAGTGGCCCGGCTGCCCCGGGCCCTGCCGCCCGCGCCGGCCCCTCCCCGTACCGCCGACGCCCTGCCCGTCCAACGGGCCTTCTCCGTAAAGGGCGTTCCCCCGCGCAGGCCCGCCGCGTCCGGCGCGGACGCCACGGCGCGGGGTCCGCTCCCCGTGGTTCCGCTGGCTCCGCCGCCCGCGGCCGCGCCCCCGACGGTGCCCGCCGTCCCGGCGTCCGGGGGTTCGGCGCCGTCCGGGCCGACGGTCCAGCGGCTTCCCTCCCTCGGCTCCGACTCCGGCTCCGGCCGGTCCACCGACGCCGTAGCGGCCACCGTGGCCTCGACGCCGGGGAGCCGACCGTCGCCGCAGCCGCCGCAGCCGCCGGCACCGCCGGATCCGCCGCCCGAGTACACCGCGGTGCTCGCCGGCGCGTTCGATCCGCGCGAGCTGACCGAGTTCCAGCTGGACGAGCTGGTGCACCGGATCATCGACCGGGTCACCCGCCTCGTCCGAACCGAACTGCGCATGGACCGCGAACGGATCGGCAGGCTCCGCGATCCGCGCGCCTGACGGACGTCCCGTACCGGCCGCCCGCTGCCGGTCAGTTCGGTCAGCGCGCGCCACCCCCGCAGAACGACAGAAAGGCCCATCTCGGATGCCCCGTCAGGACCCCGGGTCCACCATCTGGTTCACCCTCACCATCGACGGTGAGAGCCTCGGGTACTTCAACGGGTGCGAGGGGCTGTCGTCCCAGGTGGAGGTCGAGCACCGCCAGGAGGGCGGCAACAACGGCTTCGTGTGGCACCTGCCGACCCGGGTCACGTTCTCCACCATCCGGCTCACCCGGCCGCTCACCCCGGACACCGCGAAGGTCGCGAAGTGGATCTCGTCGGTCCAGACGGGGATCAAGCGGCCCACCGCACAGATCGCGGCGCTGCGGGCCGACGGGTCGCTGGTGGCCCGCTGGGGGCTCATCGACGTCCTGCCCGTGAGCTGGCAGGGGCCCACCCTCGACCCCGCGAGTCCGGCCGTGGCGACGGAGGTCCTGGAGATCGCGCACCACGGGTTCACGGACTGACGGCGCGACGGAGCGGAAAGGAGTCACACACCCATGGCCACGAGCAGCAGGGGCGCCGGCAAGAGCCTGGTGCGCGCGACGCTGGCGATCCATGAGCCCCCGGTCGGAACGAGCACGACGCCCGGGACGCTGATGCGGACGTTCGGCTTCGAGTTCAATCCGGCGCAGCTGTCCCTGAGTCAGCGCGCGCAGTGGAAGGCGACGCCGACGATGGCCGTGCGCGACGGCTCCAAGCCGGAGTTCATGGGCGCCGAGCCGCGCGAGATGACCCTGGAGATCTTCCTGGACTCGTCGACCGCGCCGACCGGGAACACGGTGCTGAAGAAGGTCGAGTCGCTGCTGGGATGCTGTGAGGTGACGGCGAAGAGCATCGCCGCCGACCAGCCGTCGCCACCGTGGGTGGTGTTCGAGTGGGGGTCGTTCTCCACCGCCCGCTTCGTCGCGTACGTGAGCTCCGTCGAGGCGTCGTACAGCCTCTTCGGGACCACGGGCATACCCATTCGTGCCACCTGTCAGGTGCACCTGGTGGAGATCCCGGGGAAGACCAAGGGCCAGAACCCGACGTCCGGGGCGCTCACCGCCCAGCGCGTGCACCGGGTCGTGGCGGGCGACTCGCTGCAGTCGCTGGCGTGGCGGGAGTACGGCACGGCCACCGTGTGGCGGGCGATCGCCGAGATCAACGGGATCGACGACCCGTCCCGGCTGCCGACGGGCACCGAACTGGTGCTTCCCGCGCCCGAGGAGGTGTCGCGCTGATGGTGCAGCCCGCGTTCTCCAGCATCATGCAGGTGCGGATCGGTTCCGCGAAGCTCCCCGACGACATCGCCCCGCTGCTCGTCGAGGGCTGGGTCGACCAGGGCGTCGGCGTGCCCGCCGCGTTCCGGCTGACCTTCCGCGACCCGTACCGTCTGGTCCTCGGCAAGCTCGGCGTCACGTTCGGCACGCGGGTGGTCCTCACGCCGGTCTCCGACGGCCAGGGGGGCGGCAAGCCACTGCTGACCGGCGAGGTCACCGCGCTGGAGGCCGACTACGACGGCACCGGAAGCTTCACCGTGATCCGCGGCTACGACCTCGGGCACCGGATGGTGCGCCGGCGCCGTGTCGTCGCCTACCGCAACCAGAAGGCCTCCGACATCGCCCGCAAGCTCGCCGCGCTGGACGGCGTACCGATCGGCCGGATCCAGCCGACGAAGGGCACGTACGGCTTCATCAGCCAGTCCAACGTCAGCGACTGGGAGTTCCTCTCCCGGCTCGCCGACGAGAACAACATGGTGATGTCCCTGGACTCCAGGGGGAAGTTCCGGTTCGTCACGCCGACCCCGTCCGCCGGCGGGCCGTCCCCGCAGACGGACGGTGACAAGAGCCCGTTCGTGCTCCAGGCCGGCCACGACATCCTGCGGCTGCGGGCGGCGGTCACCGCCGCCGACCAGGTCGGCACGGTCGAGTCGCGCGGCTGGAACGTCACCACCAAGAAGAAGATCGTCGAGACGGCGCCGGTCACCACCGATCCGGGCATCTCCATCGGGCTCACGCCGGGCCAGGCGGCCGGGAAGTTCGCGTCGGCGCAGCTCGTCGAGACCGCCACGCCGTACGACCGGCAGGACGAGGTCCAGAACGCCGCCAAGGCCCTCGCCGCGGACGTCACCTCGTCGTTCGCGGAGCTGGAGGTGGCGGTGTACGGCAGTCCCGAGCTGCGGCCGGGCGTGCCCGTGGCCCTCGGCGACGTGGGCAAGCCGTTCGAGGGCAAGTACACCGTCACCTCGGTGCGGCACGTCTTCGGCGACGGCAGGCACTACGAGTCCTGGATCACGGTGAGCGGACGCCAGTGGCGTTCCCTCTACGGGCTGGCGTCGGGTGGGGGCGGCGCGGACACGACGAGCGCGGCCCGGCTGCCCGGTGTGGCGAACGCCGTCGTCACCGACGTGCAGGACCCGCTGAAGCAGGGCCGGGTCAAACTCCAGTTCCCCTGGCTGGACGACACGTACGTGAGCGACTGGGCCCGCAGCGTGCAGTCCGGAGGCGTGGGCGGCGGCGGCGTGTTCCCCATGGACGTCGGCGACGAGGTGCTGGTCGCCTTCGACCGGGGCGCGCTGGACCACCCGTTCGTGATCGGCGGTCTCTACAACGGCCGGGACCTGCCGACCCGGGTCGACGACGTGCCGCTGCACGACGGGCTGAAGAGGAAGGCCGCCCGGCACACCCTGTCCGACCGGCAGGCCAACCGCGTCGACCTGCTCAGCCAGCGGACGGGCGGGCGCAGGCAAGGCGTCCGCATCGCCAGCGGTGACGACCGGCTGACCATCAACCTCGACCGCACCAAGACGGAGATCACCGTCGACAGCGAGGGGTCGGTGACCATCAAGGGCGGCCGCTCGGTGTCCGTCGAGGCCGGAACCGACCTGACGCTCAGCGCCCGGCGCCGCCTCACCATCAAGAGCGGCGGCATCCTCGACATCCAGGGCCGCGGCCTCGTCAACCTCCGCTCGCTCGGGGGCGCCGTCACCGTCGACGCGCTGGGCGCGCTCAACCTGAAGGCCCTGGGCGCCGCCATGATCTCCGCCGGCGGGGCGGTCCAGGTCAACTCCATCGCCAACGTCGGCATCCGCGCCGTACGGGTCGACCTCCAGGGTCTGCTCTTCGTCAACACCGTGAAGTACCCCCTCGGATGACCGGACGACCGCACCGGCGCGCCCGTGCCGTCGGCAGCAGGAAGAGGCAGGTGGCCCCCTGATGGCCGAACAGTTCGTCGGCTCGGGCTGGGCGTTCCCGATGCGCATCGGACCCACCGGGGGCATCGCGCTGGTCAGTGGCGAGCGCGAGGTCGAGGAGGCCATCCGGCTCGTCCTGGCCACCGCCCCGGGCGAACGGCCGATGCGCCCGGAGTTCGGCTGCGCCATCCACGACCTGGTCTTCGCACCGGTCAACGAGCAGACCGCGGGACGCATCCAGCACGAGGTGTACGTGAGCCTGGACCGCTGGGAACCCAGGATCGAGGTCCACGACGTGGAGGTCTCCACCGGCTCCGACCAGGGCGTCCTGTTCATCGACGTCCGGTACTCCATCCGCGGGACCAACAACCCGCGCAGCCTCGTCTTCCCCTTCTACGTCATCCCCTCCCACGACGAGCCGGGCGCGCCGGGCTCCTCGGAAAGCGACCGCTGATGTCCCTGCCCTCCCCCAACCTCGACGACCGGCGCTTCCAGCAGTTCGTCGACGACGCCAAGCGCTACATCCAGCAGCGCGCCCCGGAGTGGACCGACCACAACGTCTCCGACCCCGGCGTCACGCTCGTCGAGACGGTCGCGCACATGGCGGACCAGATCGTCTACCGGCTCAACCGCGTCCCGGAGAAGAACCACCTCGCCTTCCTCGACCTGGTGGGCATCACCCTCTTCCCGCCCTCCGCGGCGCGCACGGACGTCACCTTCTGGCTGTCCGCACCGCAGGAGGACGTGATCCTGGTCCCGGCCGGTGCCGAGGTCGCCACGCTGCGCACCGAGCGGGAGGAGGCCGTCGTCTTCGCGACCGAGCGCGACCTGGCCGTCGTCCCGTGCGCGCTGTCCCACGTGGTGGTGCAGCACCACGGGCAGCCCGTCGTGGACCGTACGACGGACCTCGTCGAGGGCAAGGACGTCCTGTGCTTCGCCGAGGCTCCGGGCCCCGGTGACTGCATGCTCCTCGGTCTGACCGCGGCCGCTCCGCACTGCGCGCTCGCGCTGGAGCTCGACAGCCGCGTCGACGGCGTGGGTGTCGATCCCCGCCAGCCGCCGCTGGTGTGGGAGGCGTGGACCGAGGACGGCTGGCAGCCCTGCGAGGTGGACCGGGACGGCACCGGCGGTCTCAACCGGCCCGGCGACGTCGTCCTGCACCTGCCCGGCGGTCACGTGCTCTCGCGGGCCGGCGGGCACGAGGCCGGCTGGGTCCGCTGCCGCGTCACCCGTCCGGTGCCGGGCCAGCCCTTCTACACCAGCTCGCCGAGCATCCGCTCCGTCGAGGCCTACACCGTCGGCGGCACCACCCGCGCCGTGCACGCCGAGACCGTCCACGACGAGGCCCTCGGCGAGGCCACCGGGCTGCCCGGCCAGCGGCTGCGGCTCACCCACGCCCCGGTCGTCGCCGACGACCCGCCGCTGCTCCTGCAGACCGCCGACGACGTCGGCTGGCGGGACTGGCAGGTGGTCCCGCACTTCGCCGCGTCCCGGCCGGGCGACCGCCACGTCACCCTGGACGCCGCCACCGGCGAGATCGCCTTCGGCCCGGCCGTCCGCGAAGCGGACGGGACCCTGCGCCAGTACGGGGCCGTCGCCCCCAAGGGCGCCGTCGTCCGCGCCCACCGTTACCGCACCGGCGGCGGACGCGGCGGCAACGTGGCGCGCGGCGCCGTCCAGGTGCTGCGCACTTCCGTGCCGTACGTCGCCGAGGTCGTCAACCGGGAGGCGGCGCGCGGCGGCGTCGACGGCGAGACGGTCGAGGAGGCCAAGCTGCGGGCGCCGATCACGCTCCGCGCCCAGGACCGCGCCGTCACCCTGCGCGACTACGAGGAGCTCGCCCGCCGTGCCGCGCCCGAAACCGCGCGCATCACCTGCCTGGAGGGCGAGGAAGGTGAGCACGGCGCCTACGCGGTCCGCGTCCTCGTCGTCCCCCAGGCCGTTCCCGACCCGGGCGGGCGGCTGCGGTTCGAGCAGCTGGTGCCCGGCGACGCCCTGCTGGGCCGGATCACGCGCCACCTCGACGAACGCCGTCTCATCGGCACCCGGCTGGCCGTCGGCCCGCCGTACTACCAGGGCGTCACCGTCGTCGCCACGGTGCACGCCTTCCGTGGAGTCGACACCGACCGGGTGCGCCGCCAGGCGCACGACGCTCTCTACCGCCACCTCGATCCGCTGACCGGCGGCGCGGACGGTCAGGGCTGGCCCTTCGGCCGACCGGTCCAGACCGGCGAGGTGTTCGCCGTCCTGCAGCGGGTCCCCGGAGTGGAGCTCGTCGACGAGGTCGTCCTGCACCCCGCTGATCCCCTCACCGGCAAGCGCGGCAGCCCGACCGACCGCATCGACCTGGAGCGGCCCTCGCTGGTCTTCTCCTTCGACCACCGCGTCCGGGTGATCGGGGACGGCGGATGACGGCCGCTCCTCACCGGGGCTCCGTGGACGGCCTCGGCTCCTCCCTCCCGCTGGGCCCGATGCTCCCCGCCGTCTTCGCCGACGACGACCTGGCCCAGCGGTTCGTCGGTGGGCTCGACGACGTCCTCGCGCCCATCCTGAACGTCCTGGACTGCCTGGACACCTATTTCGACCCGGCGCTGGCCCCGGCCGACTTCACCCGCTGGCTCGGCACCTGGGTGGGTGCCGAGACCGACGGCGGCGAACCCGAGCCCCGGCTGCGGGCCGCCGTCGCGGCGGCCGTCGCGCTCCACCGGATCCGCGGCACCCGCCGCGGCCTCGCGGAGGCGGTACGACTGGCGTTCGGCGTGGCACCAGAGATCACCGAGAGCGGCGGCGCCGACTGGAACGCCCGCCCGCTCGGCCCGTTCCCCGGCGCCCCCCGCCCCCGTCTGCGCGTCACCCTCCGGCTGCCCGACCCGACTCCGGCCGACGTCCACCGCCTGGACTCCCTCGTCGCCGCCGCCCGCCCCGCCCACATGCCCTACTCGGTCAAGGTGACCGCCGCCGAAAGGACCCCGGAGACATGACCACGCAGAACTGTGCCGAGTGCGGAACGCGCGCAGAGCCGGGCCAGTCCTTCTGCGACGCGTGCGGCGCCGTGCTCGGCTGGGACCGGGCGGCCCGCACCGCACGGCCCGCAGGCCCTTCACACCAGCGCGGACCCGCCGCGGCGTCCGCCCCGGAGGGTTCGGGGGGACCGTCGGCGCGGCCGGTGGACGGGCCGGAAGGGCCGGGGACCGCGAGGCGTTCGACCGTCACGGAACCGCCGGAATCCGTCGGCGGTACGGGACCTTCCGCTGCCGCGGGAGCGCCCGGCGCGCCTGGACGCCCCGGGTCGGACCGGGGCGCCGGGGAGCCGGATCGGCCCTGCCCGTCGGCGCGGCCAGGCGGGCCGGGCCGCGCGGCGCCGGCCGGTCCGGCCCGGGCCTCCGACGGCGGTCGGTCCGCCGGACCCGCTCCGTCGCGCCCGGGTCCCCCGTCGCCGGAGGACCCCGCGCCGCCGGGCGACGTACCGCCGCCGGACGGGACCGCGCCCGCCGCATCCGGGCCCGCCGCCCCGGCCCCGCACGCGCTGAGCGACACCGTGTCCGACCGGGCGCGCTCCCTCCTGGTGCCGGTGACCGAACCGGAGGCACCGCACCCCGGTCCGGCTGCCGCCGTGCCCGTCCTGCCCGGCCGGCCGGACGCCGACCGGCCTGCCGTGCGCGCCCCCGGCCCGCAGCCCGGCACCGCGGGCGGCCCGCCGTGCCGTTGGTGCTCGACTCCCAACGGTCCCGACCGTCACTACTGCGTGCGCTGCGCGATGCCGCTGGCCGGGACTGACGGGGCCGCCGCACCACGGCGGGCTCCCTGGTGGCGCCGGCTCTTCGGCGGGCGGCACCACGAGACGCCCTGGGCGGGCGAGCGGCCCCGGCTGCGCCGCGTCTTCGACCGCATCGGCACGTGGATCACCCTGGCCGTCGTCGTCACGCTGGCGATCCTCGGCTTCGTGTACCTGCCCGACGGCGTCCACGCCACCCTGGACCACTTCGCCAAACGCGCCCCGGTCGCACCGGACCGGATCGCTGCCTCCCGCTCGTATCCGGACCACGCGCCGGAACTGGCCTTCGACAAGCGCAGCAACACCTGGTGGGGTCCCGGCGTCTCGCAGTCCGGCCAGGGCGAGTGGATCGAGGCCACCTTCAACGAGCCGACCCGGCTGCTGGACCTGATCATCACCCCGGGCGTCTCCGCGCGGGCCGACAAGATCGGCGAGTCCGCCCTGCCGCACCGTGTCACGGCGACGATCACCGGGAAGGACGGCAAGGTCACCACGCGCCGGCTGACCCTGGATCAGGGGGCGGGCGGTCAGCGGCGTCCGTTCCGCGTCGGCGAGGTCACGAAGGTCCGTTTCACCGTCGAGTCGTCGCACGCGGTCTCCGCCGACAAACAGGTCGCCATCACGGAGATCGAGTTCTTCGGCCCGTCGAACGCCAACCGCTGACCCGTCAGAAATCGTCCGGGTGGAGCGGCTGGGTGATCCTGAAGCAGGCGGACTGAAGCTCGTCCGGGGATACCACCGGCTCGGCGAAGAGTTCGAAGTTCCGGTGCCGGATGAATCGTTCCGGGAACTTCACGGAACGGAACGAGGCCTGGTTCGGGTCGATTTCCGCCCGTTGCAGGACGAAGGTCGATTCCTGGATGACCTCGGCCTTCACCTGGGGGTCGATGATCCCGGTGAAGAACTTGCTGTGCATGCGGAAGTCGTCGAACGTCGCGATGCGCAGGCAGAACCCCAGCGGAGCGACCGCGCGCACCAGCATTCCCGTTTCATCGAAGTCGATGCTGGGGCCGGTCCACTGGAACGTGGCGTTACGACGGTCTTCTTCGGTCTCGATCTTCGCGATGTCGATGACACCGCTGCGGTCGATGATGAAGAAGTCAGGGAAGTTGTTCGAAAACAGTGAGAGCTTGGAAGCGGCCACGGTGTCCTCGTTCCATGATGCGTCCACGCGAGTGTGTGCGTGTGTGAGTGTTCCGAACACTCGGATCGGCATCGACCACGCCGGCTGTACGGGACGGGCGTGAGAGCCGAGAAGGGCTGTCACTCTCCTCCGTCCATGCGGGTGAGAGCGCTGTCTCCATCATGCGCCGCCCGGGGCACGAGCGCCAACCCTTCACAACCGGTTACCAGTTCAACCACCCGACTGCGTCGGAGCCTTGCCGTGACGTGCCCGCGGCAGTGCTGCCGAGCTCGTGAAAATCTCGGATGCCCGGCCGGCCGTACAGCCGGAATACTCCCGGCATGGACGTTTGGGAGGGCACAGCGGTGCTCGAATGGTGGGCCAACCAGTCAACCTGCCTGGGCGCGTTCGGCCTGCGGATCAGAGTCAGTGCCAGTGACGCCCTCTGGGCGTGTGACGCGGTACTCGACCCTCCCCTGTCCGAGGACGACCAGGAGGTATTCGACTTCCTCATGGACCTCGACCCGGTCTTCACCCTGCGCTTCGACGAAGCGAGCAGCTTGACCGTCCACGTCGTCGCCGGGGAGGACGCGGCCCTGGCCCTCACCGCCTACGAGCCGGAAGCCCGACCGTGAGAGTCGGGGCGGGCCGTCGTCCGGCTACCGTTGCCGCACATGACGACCACCGAGAGGGACATCACCGGGGACGTGGTCCGGGATCTGCTGCGCGAGCAGCACCCCGACCTGGCGGACCGCCCGTTGCAGCTCGCAGCGCTCGGCTGGGACAACCAACTGTGGCGCCTCGGCGACGACTTGGCCGTCCGGTTGCCCTGGGCGACGCGGTCCTCGGACGCGCTGCTGTGCAAGGAACACGCCTGGGTTCCCCTCCTCGCCCCGCACCTGCCCCTCCCGGTCCCCGTCCCGCAGCGCCTCGGGGAGCCCTCCGAGCGGTTCCCGCGGCCCTGGCTCGTCACCACCTGGGTCCCGGGCGAGCCCGCCGACCGTGCCCCCCGCGACGCGGCCCGCGGAGGCCGCCGTCACCCTGGCCGGCTTCCTGACCGCCCTCCACCGCCCCGCCCCCGAGGGGGCCCCGACGGGCCGGGACCGCGGTGGCCCGCTGGCCGCCACCGCCGAACGCTTCACCCAAGGGCTCGTCTCGGCGACCTAACTGGGGCTGATCCGCGACCCCGACGCCGTCCGCGCGGTCTGGGAAGACGCCGCCGCCGCGCCCGGGGCGGGCCCGAGGCTCTGGCTGCACGGCGACCTGCATCCGGCCAACATCCTGACCACGCACGGCACCTTCTCCGGCGTGATCGACTTCGGCGACCTCTTCGCCGGCGACCCGGCCTGCGACCTCGCCGCCGCCTGGATCCTGCTGCCGGACGGCGCCGGCGTCCGCTTCCACGAGACCTACCGCCCGGCCGCGGACGCGGCGACCCTGCGTCGCGCCCGCGGCTGGGCGGTACTGCGCGCCCTCTCCGGCATCCACATCGGACACGCCGGCGTCCTGGGCCGTCCCGGAGGCAAGCCCACCTGGGGCCCGCCCGCCCACGCCGCGCTGCACCGCCTCACCACCACGCCCCACCCGTGATCAGGCATCCCGGTGGAAGGCCGGTCACACGACGCGGCGCCCGGTCCGGGAGCGTGAACTCCCGGACCGGGCGCCGTCCTGCGATGCGGATGCCCCGAGCCCGCCCTCGTCACGACCGGATCTGCACATGGTGATAACGGTGCGCGATGCACTGTGACTCGTCACGTTGCTGAGCGGCACTGTCGTCTCGGGAGTCGAACCCGATGCGCTGCTCTCCACGCGCCAGCCGGGCCGGTAACCGCCGGCCCTCGGTCGTGCACGCCTCCGGAGCGACTACCTGCTCCACATCGCGGGTCTCAGTCCAGGAGGTCGGACTCCCAGTTGGTGCGCTGGATGCGTACGTCGATCTCGCGGATCTCCCGGGCGGCGTCGTCGGCGCGGGTGCGCAGCTCGGCGACCGGCAGCGCGGGGAGCACCATCAGCTCGGAGCGCAGTTGGCGGCCGTGGCCGCGCTCCCCGCTGCCGGCGGCGGCGTCGGCGGCCGAGGTGAGTACGGAGTGGCGCAGGCGCAGGGTGTCGCGGCGGGCGAGGGCGTCGGTGAGGGTGCCGTCGGCGCCCATGTCGACGGCGGCGTTGGTCCGGTTGATGCGCCGGATCAGGGACTCCAGGGCGTCGAGGGTCTCGGTCACCTCGGCGAGCAGCCCGGCCGGGTCCTCGGCGGGGGTCTCGCCCTCCTGGTGGCGGGCGTTGGCCACGATGCGGGCCCGCAGCTGTTCGACGCGGCGTGCCGCCTCCGCGCGCTCCGCCAGCGCTTCGCCGAGCTTCATCGTGGTGGGTCCCCTCCCCTGGTGTTGTTCGCCGTGCGGTACTGCGGTACCGCTGCGCGGATCACCCTACGCCTTGGCCGAGACCGCACCCGACGGGCGGGCGGCTACGGGCGGGGGTGCGGGTGGTCAGAGGTCCGCGAGGGCGAAAAAAGCAGTGGGCGGGCCGCCCGGCCGGACGTAGTCTGCGGGCTGTGACGGTGACGTACGTGCTGGACGGGAGCCGGGTCGGGACGCTGGAAGACTTCTGGCGGGTCGCCGGCGAGAGCATCGGCTGCGGTGGCTACTTCGGCCGGAACCTCGACGCCTTCGCCGACTGCCTCCGCGGTGGCTTCGGAACGCCGGACGACGGCGACTTCGCGATCGAATGGCGTGATCACGAGAGGTCCCGGCGGAACCTCGGCCACGCCGAGACGGCCCGCCAGCTCGAACTGGTGCTCGCGCGGTGCCATCCGACGAACAGGGCCGGTGTGGGTGTCAGGCTCGCGGAGGCGCGTGCCGGACGCGGCCCCACCGCCTTCGACTGGCTGGTCGAGATCATCGAGGAGGAGCTGCCGGGCGGGCTTCGCCTGCGCTGACCCGGTCACGCGTCCACGAAGCCGCCGGTCACCCCTCGCCGATGTGATCCGCGGGGGCTGCGGACGCGGCCCGCCACGATGCGGGTCCGGACGCCGCAACGCGGGCGGCCGGTACGGATCCCGGCGCGGCCCCCGCCGCACGCCGCGGATCGGCGGACCGCACCCGCGCGGCGAGGGCGTCGAAGGGGACGGAGGGTCCGGCGAGCCGGCTCAGCGTGGCCAGGCCCAGGCTGGTCTGGGCCAGCGCCTCCACCCGGGGGCCGGGCAGGACGTAGAAGGACCACTGGCCCAGGTCGAGCGGATCGTAAGCGGCGTGGTCGGGGGCGGTGTGGAGGGCGAACACGTACACGTCGGCGTTGTAGGTGGGCTCCGACCCGTCGCCGCCGCGCGCGGTCCCGGTCCGCCCGCGCAGCCGGGTGAACCGGATGGCGGAGGGGCCTCGTTGATCCCAGACCTGCACGTACGCGCTGGCCTTCACCTCCACGCGCAGGCCGTCGTCGGTCAGGACGTCGAAGCTCTCCCACTCCCCGTTCCGCACCCGCGCGCCCAGCGCCCGGTGAACCAGGAACTCCGCCAGCAGGCCCCGGGTGGTGTTGGTCCGCAGGTCCGGCATCGCGTAGCGCCAGAAGTCCAGCACCGTGAACGGGTCCGTCGGACCCGACGCGCCGGTGAACGCCTCGTCACCGCGCAGCGGCTCCGGCACCGGCGCGACGCGCCGGCCGAGGACGTCGTCAGGGTCCGTCTCCATGGTGGACAGGATCGCAGCCCGGAGCGGCCGGCCGGTGCACCCCGCTCGCGGCCCGGACCGGTTCGGACGGGCCCGGGGTGCCGGATCGTCGCGGGGCGCGCAGAGTGGGGCCTGAGGACGCACGGCCGCCGCCCCGGTGGCGGAGACGGCACGGGGCCCCGCGCCGTGCCGGTGCAGCGCTCAGGCGCGGACGAGTGAGGATGCCCGATGGTCCAGCCCGCCCAGCCCCCCGAGGCCGCCGCGGCCTCCGAGCCCCCTGCCGACCATGTGATCGTCCTGTTCGGCGCGACGGGCGACCTGGCCCGGCGCAAGCTCCTGCCCGGGCTGTTCCACCTGGCCCGCGCCGGGCTGATGCCGCGGCGCTACCGCATCGTCGGTACCGCACCGGCGGCGGAGGCGCTCAGCGACCAGGAGTTCCGGGCCCACGCCCAGCAGGCCGTGGCGGAATTCGGGCGCTCGCGGCCCGAGGGCCCGGCCTGGGAGGCATTCGCGGCCGCTCTGTCCTTCGGCGCGGCCGACACGGGTGCGGCTCAACCGCTGATGACGGCGGTGCGCGAGGCCGAGTCGGCCCTCGGGGGCAAGCCGCGCCGGCTCTTCCACCTCGCCGTGCCCCCCGTCGCGTTCACCTCGATGATCGACCTGCTCGGCGCGACGGGGCTGGCCGGGGACGGCCGGGTCATCGTCGAGAAACCCTTCGGTACCGACCTCGCGTCCGCCCGGGAGCTCAACGCCGCCATCCACGCCGTCTTCGACGAGTCACGCGTGTTCCGGATCGACCACTTCCTCGGGAAGGAGGCCGTCGACAACGTCCTGGCGCTCCGCTTCGCCAACGGGCTCTTCGAGCCGCTGTGGAACCGCGAGCACATCAGCCACGTACAGATCGACGTGCCCGAGCACATCGACATCCAGGGCCGCGCCCGCTTCTTCGAGGGCACCGGAACCTTCCGCGACATGGTCGTCACCCACCTGTTCCAGCTGCTCGGGTTCGTCGCCATGGAACCGCCGGTGGCCCTGGAGGCGGGCGCGGTCCGCGACGAGCAGGTCAAGGTCTTCCACAGCATGCGCGCGCTGGACCCCGCGCACGTCGTCCGCGGCCAGTACACCGGCTACCGCGACGAGCCGGGCGTCGATCCGGCGTCGGACACGGAGACGTTCGCGGCGGTCCGGGTAGAGATCGACAACTGGCGCTGGGCGGGGGTGCCGTTCCACCTGCGCACGGGCAAGGCCCTGGCCGAGGGCCGGCACGTGGTCACGCTCGGCCTGCGCGAGCCCGTCCTGCGGATGTTTCCGCTGGACGCGCGCGCCGCCGCGGACGGCCGGGGCAACGCACTCGTCATCGACTTCGACGATCCCGGCTCCATCACCGCCCGCTTCCTGGTGAAGGAACCGGGGCCGTCGATGCGGCTGGCGGACGGCGACATGGTGTTCAACTACCGCACCTCGTTCGCCGCGGAGAACTTCCTGGAGGGGTACGAGCACCTGCTCCTGGAGGCCATGCGCGGCAACCAGTCCCTGTTCACGCGGTCCGACGGCATCGAACGGCTCTGGGAGGTGGCGGCCCCGCTGCTCGACGCCCCGCCGGCGGTGGAGCCGTACGCGCCCGGGAGCTGGGGGCCGGCCGGCATCGACGCGCTCGTCGCGCCGTACCGCTGGTACCTGCCGGACCGGCGGGCCGGATCCTCGTAGGCCGGGTCGTGTCATCCTGTGGGCATGACGTCCGAGGTCACGGCCGCGGCGTGGGCGGCGCGACAGGTCGCACCCGTCCGTGACGACCCGGCCGGGCGGATGGCCCTGATGGGGCGCTGCTACTCCGGCCCGTTCGGCAGGGCGCCGCGGCACCTGCCGTTCCGGCGGGCCGCGATGTCGTTCATGCGCTGGCAGCTTCGGCGGGGCGTGCTGCGGCCGGCGTCCGACGGCCGGCCCGGCAGTGCGTGGTGGCGTGCGGTGAACGAACGCGTTCTCCGCGACGGCTGCGAGGCGGTGGGCCTGAGCGGCGGGCTTCCCGGGCCTCCCTCCTCGCGCACGGTCGACCACTGGCTGGACTTCGTCGGCCACCCCACCGCCCGGGCCTGGTACCGGGCGCACAACGGGAGCGTGGTCGCCGCCTACCTGGAAAACCGCGGCCTCGCGGAGGCGGAGAACCAGACCGAGCGGTTCTTCATGAACGTCGTCCTCGTCCGCGTTCTGTACGCCCACGCCCTCGTCGTGGCTCCCCGGCTCTCCCTCGGCCCGCTGCGTCCGCTCGCCCCTCTCCTCGGCGATCCGAGGCTGGGCATGACCGGCATCTTCCTGCAGCTGTCGCGCGTGCTCCCCGACGAGTACCCGCTCCGCGACCCGGTGCGGACCTATCTCGACGCGGAGACCGGGTTCGGCCGCCTCCTCGATTTCGGGGTGATCGTCCCGCGACTGCAACAGCTCTACGCGTGGTCGGCTCACGAACTCGCGGCGCCGGACCTGCTCGGCTGCGTCCGCGACGGAGCCCCGGTCTATGCCTGGCCGTTCGAGGACCGCGGCGTCTGGCAGCCTCCGCGTTCGGTCGTGCTACGGACGGTGCACCGGGCGCTCCCGCCCGCACGGCCCTCCCCGCGCCGGCCGTGGTCGCAGCGTCCGTAGTCGCAGCGGCCGGGGACGCCGGTTCTGCCGGGTCGCCCGGCGTCCTGTGCGACAGGTACGCCGGACGCCTCAAAAAAGGGGACGAACCATCCCATCCACCCCCATCGGCAGCCTCGTATTACTTGTGTCAGATCAGTCGGTGCTCTCACTTCGGTGGGGGCGAGGAGGTGGGATCCATGTCCGTTCCCATCCGTGTCAGACACATGGCGGTGGCCGTCGCCTCGACCGGCATCCTCGTCGGCGGGGCGGCGCTCGGAGCCGCGGCCCCCGCGATGGCGGCCCCGGCCGCCACCCAGGTCGTTTCCACGTCCGTCACCAGCGACCACGACAAGCGGTGCGTCTGGAAGAAGGGTCACTGGGAGAAGCGGTGGGTCAAGGGCCACTGGGAGAAGCGGTGGGTCAAGAAGCACTGGGACAACCGCTGGGACAACCGCTGGGACGAGCGCGGGAACGGGAACGGCGACAGGGACCGTGACCGCAACGGCGGCCACGACGACTCCAAGCGGGGCAACCAGGGCCACTGGAAGTGGGTGTACGTTCCCGGCCAGTGGGACAAGCAGTGGGTCAAGGGCCACTGGGACTGCTCGTACAAGCACCGCTGGTAGCGGCTGTTTCCACCCGCAGGACGCACGGTAGGCGAGGGCCCGCACCGCGGGCCCTCGCCCGCGTGGGACCCGTCCTCCGGATGCGCCCGGTCCCGAGCGGTGATGGGATCGGAACCCCACGCACCCGAGGAGCACGGGACCTTAGATGGCGGACAGCACGGCAGACAGCACGGACAGGGCGGTGAGCGCGGACGGCGCGGGCGCCGACCCCGTGGACGGGCCGGACGCGCTGCTGCTGCGGGTCGCCCAGGGCGACGCGGAGGCCTTCGCCCCCTTCTACGACGCGCTGGTCGCCCCGGTGACGGGGGTGGTGTGCCGGGTCCTGCGGGACGAGGACCAGGCAGCGGAGGTAACCCAGGAGGTGATGGTCGAGGTGTGGCGCACAGCCGCCCGGTTCCGCCCCGAGATCGGGACCGCGAAGGCCTGGGTACTGGTGCTGGCCCACCGGCGGGCCGTGGACCGCGTGCGTTCGGCGGAGGCGCGCGGCGTTCGTGAGGAGAAGGCGGCCCTGCTCGACCTGACGCCGCCCTTCGACGAGGTCGCGGACGAGGTCGAGGGGCGTGACGAGTACGCCCGGGTGCGGCGCTGCCTGGACGGGCTGAGCGGGCCCCAGCGGGAGGCCGTACGGATGGCCTTCTACGAGGGGATGACCTACCGGGAGGTGGCCCGCTCGCTGGAGGCGCCCGAGGGGACGGTCAAATCCCGGCTCCGCGACGGACTGCACCGCTTGCGTGACTGTCTGGAGGCGTCCCGATGAGCATCGCGCCCGACCCCCACGCGTCGCTCGGGGCGTACCTGCTGCACGCGATGCCGCCCGACGAGGAGGCCGCCTTCGCCCGGCACCTGGCCGGCTGTGTGTCCTGCCGCCGCGAGGCCGCCGCGCTCGCGCCCGTCGTCGCGGGCCTGTGCGCCTCCCCTCCGGTGTCGCCGCCGGCGGAGCTGCGGGCCGTGGTGCTGGAGCGGATCGCCGGTACGCCGCAGGAGGGCGCGGACCCGTCCGGCTCCCCCGGTCCCGTCCCGTTCACCGCCCCGTCCCACGCCCCGGGCGCGCCCGGGGGCCGGGCCGCCGCTCCCGGGAGCCGGGCCGGCCGCGTACGGCGCCTGCGGTGGGCCCTGGCCGCCTGCGCCGCCGTCGCGGCGGCCTTCGGCGGCATCGCCCTGTGGCAGCACCAGGAGGCCGAGGAGGCCCGCGCCGGGCTGACCGCGGCGCGTCCCGCGGGCCCCGCCCAGGAGCTGGCGGAGGTACTCGCGGCTCCGGACGCCCGGGTCAGCGCCGCGCGGTTCGAGGACGGAGCCACCGGCTGCGTCATCGTCTCCCGCAGCCAGAGCCGGGCCGCGTTCATCGCGACCGGTCTGCCGAAGCTCCCCGCCGACCAGGTGTACGCGCTCTGGTACGACGACGACGGCACCACCCGTTCGGCCGGCACCCTGGCGGGCGGCGGCAACTGGCACATCCAGCTCCTGGACGGGCCGGTCGAACAGGCGACGGCCGTCGGCGTCACCGTCGAGTCGGCCGCCGGGTCCACCGGCCCCACCACGGCCCCGGTCGGCGTGGTGGACATCCCCGCCTGACCGCCCGCACGGCGGCGGGCCCGCCGATAACGCATGGCAACCGGGCCCCCGGCCAGGCAGGGTGTGGTCGATGAGCCATCACGACGAGACGTCCCCCACCTTGCCTTATGCCCGCCACGACACCCTGGAGGGGCTGCTGCAGCGCGGCCGGGGGCTGGGCGCGGAGCTCGCACGGCACGATCCGGCGGCCGCCGCTCCGTTCGTGTACGACGGGATCCGCCGGGACTGGAAGTGGGACGGCCAGACCGACACCCGCTACCTCTACCAGGCGCGGCTGATCAGGGACCTGGAGCTGTCGCCGACGCCGCTGATCGACCAGTTGGCGGGGGACGAGGAGGCCTGCTTGCGGGCCGCCGACGTACTGGAACCGCTCGGCCTCGCCGGTTCGGAGGAGGCCCGGGAGGCGCTTCGGGCGTACATACGGGAGGGCGAGCACTGGGTCTCCGTACTGGAGTCGGTCGCGGAGGGCTGGCCGACCGAGTGGTGGGAGGACCTCGGCGACGTGGCGCGCGCCCGGATCGGCGCGGAGGAGGACCTTCCGTGGCCCGGCGAGCCGTGGAGCCGGTTCGGGATCGAGGTGCCGGACCGCCGGTTCCCTCCCCGGCCGTCCCTCGGAGAGCTGGATGACGAGGAGTTGCTCGCCCTGCTGGCCGCCGACCGCACGGAGTCCGACACGAGGATCGACGCACTGCGGGCGCTGGCCGGGCGGGAGCCGGCCGAGGCGCTGATCCCGCTCGTGCCCTCGCTGGGAACCCCGGACGGCCGCCGGCCCCTGCCGCTGCTCCGACGGGCGGTCGACCGCCTCGGAGCCCTCGCCGTGCCGGCGGCGCGCGGGTGGGCCGAGGACGGGCGACCGTGGCTGGCCCGGCTGGGGGCGGACGTCCTGGCCGACCACCCCGGGCCCGAAGCGCTGCCGGGGCTCGTGGCCGAACTCGCCGGACAGTGGGAGGCACGCGCCTGGTGCGGCCCCGACACGACGGCCGGGCGACTGGCCCGTTTCGGACCCCGAGCGGCGGCCGCGGCGCCCGTCCTGTGGCGCTTTTGGCGCAGCACCCCGCACTCGTACGAGCGCGCCGACTACCTGGAAGCGCTCGCCGCGATCGACCCGTCCGGCTTGGACGACGCGTACACGGAGTCGCTCTGGGACTGCGAGGAGCGGGCACGGCTGCTGGGCATCGCCTCGGCACCGGACCGGCCCCAGGCCCTGCGGCGGATCAGGGGGTTGCGCGACGACCCGATGGAGACGCCCGAGGTACGGGCGGCTGCCGGGGCACGGCTGGCCGCGTAGGCCGTCTCTTCCGGATCGTGCCGGCCCTCGCGCGGGCGGAGGGCGGGCCGTCCTGTCACGCACCGGGCTCGACCGGTCACCCGGCTCACACCCCTGACGGTGCGTACTCTCGGTAACCGTGCGGCGGGAGGCAAGAATCCGGCCGACTCCGCATCCCGGCGGCGCGGCGCGGCGGCCACGTCCGCCCGGCACCGCTACCGTCGCGGAACGCCTGCGCGGGCCCGGCGGGAGTGCGGCCGCCCCGCCCGTGCTCCTGCGGGCGGGCGTCCTGCTGCCCGCCCGCGGTCGCGTCCGGGCGACGCGCCGGTGGCCGAACAAGGCCCTCCGTTTCCCGGCCATGAGAGAAACTGCTGTTCAGGTGGGCTTTCGCGCGGCCGGGGTGATGTCCCCGGCCGAAATCGGCGTAGCACACCGGGTGTTCGGCGGGTCGACCTCCCGCGGCACTTGGCACTCCTTCCCGGTGGGGCACAGGAGGAGGACCGGCGGCGCCGGGCCGGACAGTACGGAACATGGGGGCATGACATGACCACCGAGGCGATAACCCTGCGATTCGCCCTGCTGGGCCACCTGCGGGCCTGGCGCGGCCCGCGCGAACTGGAACTGGGGTCGCGCCAGCAACGGACGCTGCTGGCCCTGTTGTTGCTGCGGGAGGGCCGGCCCGTGCCGGTCGACGCGCTGGTGGCGGACATCTGGGGTGACCGGGCGCCCGCCCGCGCCGTGGGGTCGCTGCGCACGTACGTCTCGCGGCTGCGCAAGGAGATCGAGGCGCCGGACGGCGAAGGCGACGGGACGCGGGTACTGGTCTCCGAGCACGGGGCCTACGCCCTGCGGGTACCGGCCGAAGCGGTGGACTTCGGGCTGTTCCGGCGGGACGTGGCCGCCGCCGACCTCGCCCGTGCGGCGCGGCGCCCCGAGGAGGCGCGGGCCCTGTTGCGCACCGCGCTCGCCCTGTGGGGGGACGAACCCCTCGCGGGGCTGGGCGGGCCCGGTGTCGAGGCGGAGCGCAACAGGCTGGCCGGACAGCGGCTCGCCGCCCTGGAGACCCGCCTCTCGCTGGACGTGGAACTCGGAGAACACGTCAGCGTGGTGCCGGAGTTGCGCGAGCTGACGGAGCGCCATCCCCTGCGCGAGCGGCTGGGCGCCCTGCTGATGCGGGCGTACGTGCTGAGCGGACAGGGCGCGGAGGCGCTCGCCGTCCACGAGCGGACCCGGCGGCTCCTCGCGGCGGAGTTCGGGATCGACCCGGGGCGCGAGATGGCCACGATGGCCGAGGGCATCACCAGCGGGCCGGGCGGGGCGGACCCGGCGGGCGGGGGCGCCACCGGACGTCACCCCGCGGCGGGGACGGCAGGGGTGACGGCGGCGGACGGGGCGCCGCGGGAGGTGCCCGCCGCCGGGGCCGCCGCCGTACGGTCCGGGCCGGAGCCCGGGGCGGACGCATTCCGGCGGCCTGCCCAAGTTCCGCGCGATCTGGCCGACTTCACCGGCCGGGAAGAGGCGCTGGCGCAGGTGGCCGCCGAGCTGACCGGCTCGGGAGCCCGGACCCCGGACGGCCTGCGGTCCCCGGCAGCGGCCCGTCCGGCTCCGGTCGTCGTCGTGTCCGGCTCGACCGGCACGGGCAAGAGCGCACTGGCCGTGCACGCCGCGCACCGGGTGCGCGCCGAGTTCCCCGACGGGCAGCTGTACGCCGACCTGCGCGCCGCCGACGGCACACCGATCGACCCGGCGGTGGTCCTGGAGTCCTTCCTCCGCGCGCTCGGCGGGCCCGGTGCGCCGGTCCCCGAGCAGCAGGCCGACCGGGCCGCGCTGTACCGCTCGGAGCTCGCCGAGCGCCGCGTCCTGGTGGTCCTCGACAACGTCGCGGAACCGGCTTCCGTCGGGGCCCTGTTGCCGGGCGGCCCGGGCTGCGCCGCACTCATCACCACGACCGCGCGGCTCTCCGGTCTCGCGGGAGCCCACCACACCCACCTGGGCGTGCTCTCCCGCGCCGAGGCCCTGACATGGCTGGAGACGGCGATCGGCGCGCAGCGCGTCGCGGCGGAACCGCAGGCCTGCGCCGAGCTCGCCGATCTGTGCGGCGGGCTGCCCCTGGCCCTGCGGATCGTGGCGATGCGGCTCGCCACGCGTCCGGCCTGGGCGATCGCCTCGGTGGTGGGGGCCCTGCGCGGCCGTCACCGGCTGGCCGCGCTCGCCATCGCGGACCTGTCCGTACGGGAGGCGTTCCAGCGGGAGTACGGGTACCTGCCGGCCTCCCTGCGGGCGGCGTTCGCCCGGGTGGCGCTGCTGCGGGAGCCGGACGGGCGGTTCGGGCCGACCGCGGTGGCCCTGGCCCTGGGGCTGCCGTCGGGCGAGGCGCGCGCCCTGTGCGAGGAACTCGTGGACCGCAGTTGGCTGGAGTCGGAACGGCCCGACCGCTACCACGTGCACGGCCTCCTGCGGGAGTTCGCCGTCTCGGTCCAGCAGGACGAACTGGCGCCCCGGGCGGACCGGGACCGGCCCGCGCCGGTCCTCTTCGCTCCCGGCGGCACGGATCTCCGGCTCGGCGGCGGCCCGCTGCGGCCCGCTCGCGGGGCGCGCGAGGGCCTGGCCTCCTGACGGGTGCGGGGGCGGGGGCCGCGGCGGCACCACGGTGCGCGGCCCGACGCCCCGACGCCCCGGCCCCCGACCCCCGGCACCTGCCCTCGGCGAGACCCCGTCCGGCGCCCCGGTACCGCCCCCACCTCCTCCCCGCGCCCCGCCCGGCCCGTACCCCCTCCCCACTCGCGGCCTTGTTCCGCGCGCGGCGCCCGCGTGGGCGCCTCACCCCTGTCCGGCCGCGTCGCCGGGGCCCACACGCCCCGGCCGCCGTTGCGTCGGCGTTCGTTCCCGCCCGTGAACCCGTTGGAGAACCTCCCCGTGCCACCCGCCCACCGCCCCTCCCCCTCCCCCGCCATCCACGCCCTGGACGCTCCACCGCCCGCCCTGTCCTTCCGGGTGCTCGGCCCGCTGCGCGTGCACACCGGGGCGGGCGGGACCGACGTACGTCCACCCCTGGCCGCAGCCCTGCTCGCCACCCTGTTGCTCCGTCACGGCCGCAGGGGCAGCACGCAGGCCCTCATCGACGCCGTCTGGGGCGACGCGGCACCCGGCGGTGCGTCCGGGGCCCTGCGCGGCCACGTGGCCGCGCTGCGCCGCGTGATCGAACCCGGACGGGCGCCCCGCACCCCGGCCCGGGTGCTGGTGTCCCGGCCGAACGGCTACGCCCTGCACCTGCTGCCGGACGCCCTGGACCTGACCGTCTTCGACCGGCGGGCGGGCAGCGCGGCCCGGGCGGTGCTCGCCGGGCGGACCGGTGACGCGCTCGCGCTGTACGACTCCGCGCTGGACCTCTGGGACGGGGACGAACCCCTGCCGGGGGTGCCCGGTCCGTTCGCCGCCGCCCAGCGTTCCGCGCTGCGCGAGCGGCGGCTAGCGGTGCTGGAGGCGCGGTGGGAGGTGGCGCTGCTGCTCGGCGGCCACGCGCGGGCAGTGGAGGAGCTGCGCGGGCCGGCCCGGTCCCATCCGGGGCGCGTGCGGCTCCAGGAACTCCTGATGACGGCGCTGTACGAGACGGGCCGTCAGACCGAGGCCCTGGACGTGTACGCCCGGGCCCGGGAAGCCCTGCGCGGCGCGGACGGGCCGGGGTCCGGTACGGGCCTCGACCGGATCCGGCTGCGCATCCTTGCCGGTCCCGGCGCTCCCGAGGCGGACGGGCCCGCGGCGGCGAACGGCCCCGGGAGCCCGCAGTCCCCTCCCCCGGGCGGCGCCCCGGCACGGACTTCGGGGCCGCTCCGTTCCGCGGCACCCGGTACGACCGCGCCGGCGGCGGCCGCCCCGCCCGCCCCCGCACCCGCCCCCACGGCCCTGATGTCGCCGATGCTGAGCCTCCCGCCCGACCCGGCGGACCTCGTCGGCCGCGACGCGGAGGTCGTACGTCTGCGGCAGGTCCTGGAGAGCGGCTCGGTGGCGGCCGTCGGCGCGGTCAGCGGGATGGGCGGAGTCGGCAAGACGGCGGTGGCGGTGCGGGTCGCGCACGAGGCGGCCGCGAGCTTCCCCGACGGGGTGTTCTTCGTCGACCTGTGCGGGATGGACGCCCGGCCGGCCGATCCCCACCAGGTCCTGGGTGACCTGCTGCGGGCCCTCGGGGTGACACCGGCGCAGCTTCCGGCCGAGACCGCCGAGCGGGTCGCGCTCCACCGCTCGCTCCTCGCCGGGCGGCGCGTGCTCCTCGTCCTCGACAACGCCCACGACCTGCGCCAGGTACGCGATCTGATGCCGACCTCACCGGGCTGCGGCCTCCTCGTGACCAGCAGGAACTGGCTCACCGGCCTCGGCAGCCTGGCCGGAGCGGCACTGGTGCACCTGGAGGAACTGACGGACGGCGTGGCGCTGGACCTGCTGGTCCGGCTCGTCGGGGAGGAGCGCGTGCGACGGGAGGAAGCGGCGGCCCGGGCGCTGGTGGCCGACTGCGGACGGCTCCCGCTCGCCCTGCGGGTCGTCGCCGCCCGGATGGCCGCCTCACCGGCCCTGTCGGTCGCGGAGACGGCCGAGCGGCTCGCGGACGAGCGGCGGCGGGTGACGGAGCTCAGCGGGGACGGCGGCGCGGTGGACGCCACCTTCCGGCTGGGAACGGCACGCCTGGGTCCGGAACAGCTGCGGGCGTTCCGGCTGCTGGCCCTGCCCGACGTCCCGGAGCTGGGCGGGCTGAGCTCCGCCGCCCTGCTGGACCGGACCCGGGAGGAGGCGGAAGTGCTGTGCGAGGACCTCGTCGACGCCAGCCTGCTCCAGTCGCCGGCGCCGGGCCGCTACCGCTACCACGACCTGCTGCGGCTGTTCGCCCGGACGTCCGGGGCCGAGGAGCTGCCCGCGGCGGAACGCGGGGGCGCGATGCTGCGGCTGCTGAGCACCTACACCGACGTCGCCCGGGACGCCTACTGGGCCTCGACCGTGGGGGACCCCTTCCCCGCCGACGAGATACCGGCCGCGGAGGTGCGGGCTCCGGCGGGACGGCCCGGCTCCGGCGCGCACCCCGCCCGCGCCTTCACCGGCCCGGCGGAGGCCACCACCTGGCTGTTCGACGAACGGCAGCACCTGCTGGCCCTCGTCGAACAGGCCGCCGGTTTCGCCGAGGTCCCGGCGGCCGTCTGCGCGCGCCTGCTGCTGGCCACCGATCCGCTGGGGCGCGACAGCACCGGTACGCGGAACCTGGAGCGTGCCGCCCGGGCCGTCCTGGCGGCGGCGCGCGGGGCGGCCGACGCGGTCGCCGGCGGCATCGCGCACTTCATGCTGGGCGGTTCCTTCGCGATCCGGTTCGACATGGGCCGTGCGCTGCCCCACCTGCGGGAGGCGGCCGACGTCTTCCGCCGCGAGGAGCGGTGGCCGCTGCTCGCGCACGCGCTGAACGCCCTCGGCGGGTGCGCC
The DNA here is from genome assembly GCF_056433525.1 of Streptomyces sp. NPDC044704. Lineage (NCBI taxonomy): Bacteria > Bacillati > Actinomycetota > Actinomycetes > Kitasatosporales > Streptomycetaceae > Streptomyces > Streptomyces sp. NPDC044704. The sequence goes on along the minus strand of NZ_JBWKGY010000001.1, from coordinate 658,252 downwards.
CTGGCCGGGCGGGACTTCCCCACCGCGGTGCGCCACCTCACGGAGGCGCTGCCGCTCAGCCTGGAGCCGCGCAGCCCCGCCTGCGAGTCCGTCACCCTCGGCTTCCTGTGCCTGGCGCAGCTGGCGACGGGAAACGCGGGGGAAGCCGTACGGTCGGCCCGTACCGCCGTCGAGCTGGCGCGGTCCTGCGGGGACGGGCCCGGTGAGGCGAACGCGCTGCGCGCCCTCGGGCAGGTCCTGCTGTACACGGGGCAGCGGCAGGAGGCCCTGGCCTGCATGCGCACCAGTCTGCGGCTGTGGCGGACGACGGGCTCGGCGTTCCGGGAGGCGCTGGTGCTGGGCGGGATCGCCGAGGCGCTGAACCTGCTGGGCCGCCACGAGGAAGCCGTGGCCCACGCCACGGAGGCCCGGGACGTCGCCACCCTGCACGGGGACACGTACCTGCTCGGGCGGGCGCTCGTGCAACTCGGTGACGCGGTCGGCGCCCTGGGCCGGCCGGGCCAGGCGGGGTACTACCACCGCCAGGCGTTGCAGCTCTTCCGTGAACTGCGCATGCCGGACGCGGCGGATGTCGAGGCCAGGCTCGGCGGCGGATGACGCGGCGGCCCGGTCCTTCCCCTCGGGGACGGCCCGGGCCTTCCCCGCCACGGGGGGTGCGCGGTCCGGTTGACGTTCCGTTGATGCGCTGTTGAGGCCGCGCGAGCAGGGCGGTGACAGGCTCTTGTCACCGCCCCCCGCACGGATGTCCTCTCCCCCTCCGGACGTCCCTGCCGGGGGGCGGCCCGGGCACTCCGCGGCATCCCGGGGCCGCACGCCGATCTGCTGAGGACCCCCCTTTGGACCCCCAGGCCCTGCTCTTCTCCCTTTTCACACCGGAAGGCCGGGAAAACCCGTTCCTCGCGCTGGAAACGCTCCGCGAGAACTTTCCGGTCTACTACGACAAGGACCTCGACACCTACTTCCTGACGACGTACGCGGACTGCCAGGCGGTCCTGACCGATTCCTCGTTCCGTACGCCCGACCTGAGCTGGTGCGAGGACAACCTGCCGGACTGGCGCGAGCACCCCGCCGCCGACTTCTTCTACGCCTCGATGCTCCGTGCGAACCAGCCCGACCACACCCGGCTGCGCCGGCTGATCGGTGCGGGGTTCACCCCGCGGCGCGTCGCCGCCCTCAGCGGCGCCGTCGAGGAGCTCACCGACTCCCTGCTCGACGCCTTCGCCGAGGCCACGGCGGACGGCGGTGCGGCCAACTTCCAGGAACTGGTGGGCTATCCGCTGCCCGTGGCGGTCGTCGGCGAGCTGATCGGCGTCCCGGCCGAGGACCGGCTCCGCTTCCAGCGCCTGGGCGGTGACGCCAGCCGGCTGCTGGAGCCGGTCCGCACCGAGGAGGACTGGGCCCGCGCCGATGCGGCGGTGACCGAACTGCGCGTGTACTTCGAGGACTTGCTGCAGCGCCGGGCGGCCGAGCCCCGCGAGGACCTCGCCACCGTGCTGCTGGAGACCGGAGAGGGACAGGAGCGGCTCACCAGGAAGGAGGTGGTCGACACCCTGATCCTCACCTTCGTCGCCGGGTTCGAGACGACCGCCGCCATGCTGGGCATCGTCACCCACGCCCTGCTGACCCATCCCGGTCAGCGGGCCGCCCTGGACGCCGATCCGGAACTCGCGGCCCAGGCCGTGGACGAGGCGCTGCGCTGGGACACGCCCGTCCAGATGACCGAGCGGATCGCCTCCGTGGCGACCGAGATCCGCGGGGTCACCGTGCCCGCAGGGGCCAACGTCACCACGGTGCTCGCCGCCGCCAACCGGGATCCGGCCCAGTTCCCCGACCCGCACCGGTTCGACGTACGGCGGTCCGGGAGCAGGGTCATGAGCTTCAGCGCCGGCCCGCACTACTGCCTCGGTGCGGCCCTGGCCCGGCTGGAGGGTTCCATCGCCGTCCGCCGGCTCTTCGCCCGGTTCCCCGGCCTCGCCCTGGCGGGGACGCCGGTACGGCGCGAGTCCTTCAGCCTCCGCATGTACGAGGACCTGCCCCTGACCACCACCGACGCAGCCGGAACGACCCGTACGCGGGCCACGGCCGGCGCCACGACGACGAAGGACTGACCCATGGCCTTTCTGGACACCGAACGGGCGGTGCTCGAAGCGCTGCTCCCCGGCCTCGACGCCGAGCTGGCCCGTCATCCGCTGGCCGAGCTGGAGCGGCCGGGCAGCCCGGCCATCGCCGCGTTCCGCGAGGCGGGCGGCGCGGCCCTGCTGGTACCCCGGCAGAACACCGGGATCGGCGCGGACCCCCTCCAGGCCGTGCGCCTGCAGCGCGCGGTCGGCGCCCGCTGCCCGTCGCTCGCCGTCGCCACGACGATGCACCACTTCTCCGTGGCGAGCCTGGTGGAGGCCGCGAAGAACGGCGCCGGTTTCGAATGGATGCTCCTGGAGGCCATCGTCGGCAAGCGCATGCTGCTGGCGTCCGGTTTCTCGGAGGGCGTGACGGGCCAGTCCATCCTGCGGCCCGGCATCCGGGCCGAGCGCCGTGGCGGCGAGGTGGTGCTGAACGGCAGCAAGAAGCCCTGCAGCCTGGCCCGTTCGATGGACCTGCTGACGGCTTCGGTGGTGATGGCGGACGAGGACGGCACCGAACGGCTCGCGGTCGCCATCGTCCCCGCCGACACGCCGGGCGTCTCGGTCCGTCCCTTCTGGCAGAGCACGGTGCTGGCCGGCGCGGAGAGCGACGAGGTCGTCCTGGAGGACGTCGCCCTCGACCCGCAGATGGTCGTACTGACCGAGGTCACCGCCGATTCCGTGCTGGATTCCCTGAACGTGGCGGGCTTCCTCTGGTTCGAACTGCTGATGACCGCCGGCTACCTGGGCACGGCGAGCGCCCTGGTGGAGCGCGTCACCCTGCACGGGCGCGCCCCCGCCGCGGTGCGGGCGGCGCTGGTGACCGAGGTCGACGCGGCGATGCTCGCCGTCGAGGCCGTCGCCCGGACCATGGGGGAATCCCCGGAGTGGGGCGAACCCCTGCTGGTCGCCGCGCTCACCGCGCGGTACGCGGCCCAGGACGCCATCGCCCGGACCACGGCGGCGGCCCTGGAGGCGCTGGGCGGCATGTCGTTCATCGGCTCCGACGAGGGCACCTACCTGGCCTCGGCGGCCGCGGGCCTGAACTTCCACCCGCCGGCCCGGGCCCGGATGGCCGAGCCGCTGTGCGCGGCGCTCGACGGCGGGCCGCTCCGTGTCGGCTGACGGCGGGGCCGCCCCGGCCGGCCGGGGCGGGGCGGTCGGGGCGGCCGTACCGCCCGGGCGGGAAGCGGCCTACACGGTGGAGCGGCTGGACCGCGCCGAGGACGTGCCCCGGCAGGTGTGGGACGAACTGGCCCCGGCCGACGACCCGATGTGGGGCCGGGACGTGTTCGCCGCCATGCAGCGCGCCGAGATCGGCCCGGACGCGTACGCCTACCTGCTCGTGCGCCGGGACGGCCTGCCGGTCGCGGTCCTGCCGCTCAGCGCCGTACGCGGCCTGCGGCTCGACCGGGTCGTGGGGCCGCGCGAACGCCGCCTGATGGCACCGGTGGCTCGGGTCTTCCCACGGCTCCTGCGGGTGCCGATGCTGTTCTGCGGCAACTTCCTCGGGCAGGGCCACGTGATGGGCCGAAGCCCGCTCCCGGCGCCGGCGGCCCGGCTTCTGGTGCGGGAGGTCATGGACTTCGCCCGCGACCACCGCCTGGGCACCGTCGTCTTCAAGGACTTCGCCCCGCATGACCTCGACGTGCTGCGACCGGCCCTGGAGGCTGCCGGCTTCTTCACCGTCGCCTCCCTGCCGGACACCCAACTGAACCTGGGACACGCGGACTTCGAGAGCTTCCTGGCGTCGCTGCCGGCCAAGCCGCGGCGTAACGCCCGGAACAAGATACGGAAGTTCCGGCAGCAGGAGGACCTGCGGATGGAGGTCCTCGACGGGTTCGGGCACCTCGTCCCCGAGATGATGGGGCTGTACCGGCAGGTCATGGACCGTGCCGACCAGACCCTCGACGTGCTCGACGAGGACTTCGTACGGGCCCTGGCCGACGGCGCCGACACCGGCGACGGCGAGCGGGAGGTCACCGATCAGCGGCTGGTCGCCTGCTTCGAGGGCGACCGCCTCGTGGGCTACCTGCACTGCCTGTTCCGCGGCACCGGCGCGGTCGGTGCCCGGATCGGCCTGGACTACGGGCTGGCCCACCGGGCGCGGCTCTACCACAACCTCCACTACGCGGCGATCGAGCTGGCCATCGGCCGGGGCTGCCGCCACATCCGCTTCGCGCAGACCGCGTACGAGCCCAAGCGCGAGTTCGGCTGCGAGCTGGTCGAGCAGTCGTACGCGCTCACCCACACCGGACGGCTGCCCCGTACGGTCCTGCGCCTCCTGCTGCCGCCGGCCCTGGAGGCCGCCCGCGAGCAGGCCCTGGCGCCCAAGTCCTGACGGGCCACGCGCCCGCCCGGAGCCCGTCCCGGCTCCGGCTCCGGCTCTGCCGGGTTCCCGGGATCTTCCCGAACATCACCGACGAGCCCCGTACGGGCTCCTCGTCCGCATCAGCATTCGCATTCCGCATTCCGCATTCGAAGGAGAACCACCATGCCCCTCGTCCAGGTCGAGATCCCCATCGCCGCCCGCCCCGAGGACAGCTGGCACGCCGTCATCGACGTCGAGAGCTACGCCTCCTGCATGGACAGCGTCCAGTCCGTCACGATCGTCGACCGCTCCGGCGAGGACGAGCGCACGACGGCCTGGTCCGTCCACCTCAAGGGCTCGGTCCTGGAGTGGGTGGAGGCCGAGCGCCTCGACCACGTCGCCCGGCGCTTCGACTTCCACCAGGTCAGCGGCGACCTGGCGCACTTCGTGGGTCACTGGGCCGTGCGGCCCTCCGACGACGGCGGCAGCCACGTCTCCCTGACCGTCGAGTTCGAGATAGGGATCCCGCTGCTCGCCGACATGCTCAACCCCGTCGCCGCCACCGCCCTGCGCGAGAACGCCGAGCAGATGCTGCACGCGCTGGAGCGACGACTCACCGCCGACGCCGCCCGCTGACGCGACCCGACGAGGCGGTCCGCGCCTCCCGCGTCCACCATCCCACCCCCTCCAGGAGGTCCCCCGTGGCCGACACGTCCACGACCGCCCCGCCCACCGCCGGCGAGGTCTTCGACCAACTCCGCCGCCACCAGTCCCCCAAGCTCGCCCTGACCGGGAAGTTCGCCGGCCAGGGGGCCGTGGAGGCCAGTGCGCTGGGCTCCCGCGTCACCCTCTCCGACGGCCGCTCCGCACTCGACTTCGGCTCCTACGCGGTCGCCCTCCTCGGCCACCGTCACCCCGGCGTGGTCGCGGCGGTGGCCAGGCAGCTGGAGGTGATGCCGACGTCGACGCGCAGCCTGGCCAACCCGGTGGCCGCCCGGTCCGCCGCCCTGCTCTCCGACTACCTGGGCGGCCGGCTCCCCAAGGTCTACTTCGGCCTGAACGGGGCCGACGCCGTCGAGGTGTCCGTGAAGCTGGCCCGGCTCGCCACGGGCCGGGACCGGGTGCTGGCGGTGACCGGCGGCTACCACGGCAAGACGCTGGGAGCCCTCGCCCTGACGCACAGCCCGCTGTTCCGGGCCGGCCTGCGGGGCGCCGTCGTCGACGTGGTCCACATCGACCCCGAGGACCCGTACGCCGTCCGCGCGCAGCTGGAGGCCGCCCCGGTCGCCGCCGTGGTCTTCGAACCCGTACAGGGCGAGAACGGCGCCGTGCCGCTGCGCACCGATGTCCTGCGCCAGTGGTGCGAGGACGCGCACGCCCACGGCGCCTTCGCCATCGCGGACGAGATCCAGTGCGGGCTGCGCCGCTGCGGGGAGCCTTCGGTCGCCCTCGCGGACGGCCTGCCCGTGGACGCCGTACTCGTCGGCAAGCCGCTCGGCGGGGGCGTGGTGCCGCTCTCGGCCGTGGTGTGCAGCGAGGAGCTGTACGCCCCGCTGGCGCAGGACCCGTTCCTGCACTCGGCGACCTTCGGCGGCCACCCGCTGAGCTGCGCCGCGCTCCCCGCGGCCCTGGAAGCCGTCGAGGAACTCGCGGAGCACGGAGCGAAGCTGTCGGCCCTGCTCGCCGACGGCCTGCGCGCCCTCGAAGAACGCCACCCCCGGGTGATGGCCGGCCATCACGGCCGGGGCCTGCTGTGGGGCATCGAGTTCACCACCCCGGCGGCGGCCGGCGAGGCCGTGGTCTCCCTGGCCAACAACGGCCTGCTCGTCTCGCCCTGCCTGGGACGCCCGACCACCGTCCGGCTGCTGCCCCCGCTGGTCACCACCGAGGCGGAGCTCGACGAGGCACTGTCCATCCTCGATGCGGCGCTGGGCGCGGCGGCCCCGGCCGGCCTCCCCGGCTGACACCCGCCGCCGACCGGCCCCAGCCCCGCTCGCGACCACCACCCCACCCGTCACCAGCACACCAGCCCACCAGCACACCGGAGGAACCAGGTGAACCCCACCGAACCCACCACCCTGTCTCCCGCCGACCTCTTCGACGTCGTCCGCGAGACCATCGCCGATGTCCTCGGGACCACCCCCGACGTCATCGAGGAGAGCACGGACCTGCGGGCCGAATACGGCATCGACAGCCTGGAGATGATGTCGATCGGCGCCCAGCTCGAACGCGCCCTCAACGTACGCATCGCGGCCGAGGACCTGATGCGGGCCGAAACCGTCGGCCATGCCGTCGCCCTCCTCACGGAGCGCCAGGCGGCCCGTTCATGACCCGGCAGCACACCGCGCCCGCCGCGGTCCGCCCCGCCGAACGCCCGCGCGTGGTCGTCACCGGGATCGGCGTGAAGTCCCCGGCCGGCCTCACCCTCGACGAGGTCATGGAGACCGTCCTCGCGGCGCGCCCCGCCGCCGCGGTGCACACGGACCTGATCGACGCGGGCTCCCCCGTCCACATCGCCTGCCGGGTGCCGGAGTTCGACGTCGACTCCTACATCACCCGCCGCGAGCGCCGTCAGATCGACCGGCCGACCGAACTGGCCCTGTGCGCGGCGGCCGACGCGGTACGGCAGGCCGGCCTGCCCGAGCTCCCGCCCTCCCGCGTGGGCGTCCACCTCGGTACCGGCATCGGCGGTCTCCCCACCATGGAGGGGCTCGTACGGGACAACGACGCGAACCCCACGGCCATGCCGGTGCACTCCGTCCCCCGGACCATGGCCAACTCCGCGGCCGCCCGGGTGGCGATGCGCTTCGGCTTCCAGGGTTCCTGCGTCACCTACGCCACGGCCTGCGCCAGCGGCGCCACGGCCATCGGGGAAGCCGCCCGGCGCATCCAGTACGGCGAGCTCGACGTGGCCGTCGCCGGCGGGTTCGACTCCGCGGTGACCACCTTCATGCTGAGCGGGTTCTCGCGGATGCAGGCGCTGTCCACCCGCAACGGCGATCCCGGGAAGGCGAGCCGCCCCTTCGACGCCGAGCGCGACGGGTTCGTCATGGGCGAGGGCGCGGCCGTACTCGTACTGGAGCGGCGCGAGTCGGCGCTGCTCCGCGGGGCGACCATCCTCGGCGAGATCGCCGGGTACGCCACCAACGCCGACGCCCACCACATCGTGGCCCCCCACGCCGACGGGGCCGTCGCTGCGGCGTGCATGGCGCAGGCCATCGCGGACGCCGGGCTGCTGCCGTCCGACATCGGCCAGATCAGCGCGCACGGGACGTCGACGCAGGCCAACGACCGGGCCGAGGCCGCCGCCATCCACCGGTGCTTCAACGGGCAGGCCCCGCCGGTGACCGCCGTCAAGGGTGTCACCGGGCACCTCATCGGAGGCTCCGGCGCGCTGGAGGCGGCGATCGCCCTGGTCTGTGCCGAGCGGCGGATCGTACCGCCCGTCGCCAACCTCACCACCGCCTCGGAGGCCGACCGGATCGACGTGGTCGCCGGAGCCCCGCGCGGCGTCGACAGTGCGCCGGTGCTCTCCAACTCCTTCGGCTTCGGCGGACAGAACGTCTGCCTGGTCCTGCAACCCGCCACCTGAACCCCAGGAGCCTTGCCATGCGCATCCTCGTCACCGGCGCTTCCGGCGTCGTAGGCACCGAAGTGGCCGAGCGGCTCGCCGCCGAAGCCACCGGGGCGTCGTCCGGGGCCGACGGCCCTGCCGCTCCCGCCCTCGTCCGTACCGCGCGGCGTGCGGCCGGCGGTGACGCCGGGCCCGTGCCCTGGGACATCGGCGCCGAACCCGCCCCGGACCCCCTGACCGGACGTCCCTGGGACGTCATCGTGCACACCGCGGCGTCCACCCGGTGGACCATGACCCGTCAGGAGGCCACGGACGCCAACATACGGACCCTGCGGGCGGTGCTCTCGCTCGCCGGCCCGGACACCCACGTCGTCCACGTCTCCACCGCCTACGTGGGCGGAGTACGCGCCCCCGAGGACCTCAGGGGCGAGGAGTTCGAGGGCTACCGCAACGGCTACGAGTGGTCGAAGGCCGCCTGTGAGGAGATCGTGGCCACCGAACACCGCGGACCGGCGACGATCGTCCGCCCGCCCCTGGTGCTGGGCCGCCGCGGCGACGGCCGCATCGGCCGCTTCTCCGGCCCCTACAGCCTCTTCCCGGCACTGGTCTCCGGCCTGGCGGCGGTGGTCGTCGGGGACCCGGACGGATACGCCGAGATCAGCCCCGTCGACGAGGTCGCCGAGGTGATCGCGGGCGCCGCCCTCGGCACCCCGCCCGGGTCGCCGCGCACCGAGGTGATCTCGGCGGGGCAGGACAGCATGCGCCTGTCCGACCTGGTCCGCATCACCTGTGACACCCTCAACGCGTTCCGGGCCGAGCACGGAGTCGACCCGATCGCGCAGCCGCCGACCGTGTCCACCGACAGCTGGAACCGGTTCTTCCTGCCGCTGGCCGGGCAGTGGCTCTCCCCCGTCCAGCAGGAGGCCGTGAAGCTGCTGGCGATGTTCCAGAGCTACACCAGCATGAGCGAGCCCTTCGAGCCCACGCACAAGGTCACCGACCCGGGTGGGGTGATGGCGGCGTCGGTGCTGCACTGGGCGCGCAGCAAGCCCCGTCAGGCGCTCGGCCGTACGGTGCCGTGGACGCTGATCGACGCCGCGTGAGGACCGGGGCCCGGCCCCGCCGCCACCTCCCGCGCCTGCCGCCACCCGCCCGAGGAAAGGACAACCGACCGTGCACGCCCTCCTGATCAGCGGGAGCCCCCGGGCGGGTTCCGGCACCACCGCGCTGGCCGCGCTGGTGGGCGATGCCCTGCTCGCCCGGGGCGCCACCGTGACGACGATCGAGCTGGGGGATCCCGCGGGCCCCCGTCTTCGGGCCCTGCCGCGGAACCACGACGCCGTCGTCCTGGCCAGTCCCGTGCACCACGCCAGCTACTCGGGCCTGCTCAAGCTCGCGCTGGACGAGGTACCGGGCGACTGGCTGGCCGACACGGCGGTGGGGCTCGTCGCCCACGGCTCCGGCCCGCGCACCGGCGGCGTGGTGTGCGAGCACCTGCGTACGGTGGCCAAGGCGCTCGGGGGCTGGGTGGCTCCCACGCAGATCGCGGCCTGTCCGGCCGACTTCGCCCCCGGCCCGTCCGGCACGGCCCCCCTGCCCGACGGGGCTCTGCTGCGGCGCTGCCACACCCTCGCGGCGGAACTCCACCGCTGCGCGACGATGCTCCGCACCCCGGTCCCGGAGCACGTCTGACCCGCCTGCCGCGGACGCCCCGGTGCGCCGGTCCGGCCCTGACCGGGCCCGGACCGGCGCACCGGGGCGCACCGCGTGCCTCCCTGCCGGGCGGCTCCCGGTTGATCGTCCCGCGGCGGGGTAGCGGAGCGGCATGGCTCCCGAAAACGCTTCCGCCCCCGCGACCGGTCACGTGCGGCCCGAGATCGACGTCGCTTCGCTGACCGAGGTGCTCGACGGCGGGTACGCCGGCATCCGCGACCTCGTCCGGACCAACCTGACGACGTACGCCTCCGTCCTGGAAGAGGCCGAAGAGCTCGACATCGACGCGTTCCGCGAGCGGGTGCGGGAGATCGTCGTCGAGATGGCCGCGACGGGCCAGACCGGCATGGGCTTTCCCGCCGAGTACGGCGGGGGCGGCGACGTCGGGGCCTCGATCGCCGCGTTCGAGACGCTGGCCTACGGCGACCTGTCGGTCCTGGTGAAGGCCGGCGTGCAGTTCGGGCTGTTCGGCGGTGCGATCCTGCACCTGGGCACCGGGCGCCACCACGACGCCTACCTCCCGGACCTGATCACCGGGGAGCTCATGGGCTGCTTCGCGATGACCGAGACCGGGCACGGCTCCAACGTCCAGGCGCTCGGCACCGTAGCGGAGTACGACACGGCGAGCCGGGAGTTCGTCATCACCACCCCCGACGACCGCGCGCGCAAGGACTACATCGGCAATGCGGCCCGGCATGCCGAACTGGCCGTCGTCTTCGCCCAGCTGGAGGTGGACGGCCGGTCGCGGGGCGTGCACGCCTTCGTCGTCCCCCTCCGGGTGGGCGGTGAGACGGCGCCCGGCGTCAGGATCGAGGACGACGGCCGCAAGATGGGGCTCAACGGGGTGGACAACGGGCGCATCTGGTTCGACGGCGTGCGGGTGCCGCGCGAGGCCCTGCTCAACAGGTTCGCCGACGTGACCCCCGAGGGCGTCTACGAGAGTGCGATCGACGACCCCAACCGGCGGTTCTTCACCATGCTCGGCACCCTGGTGCAGGGCCGGGTCAGCGTCGCCGGCGCCGGGATCAACGTCGCCAAGGTCGCCCTGACGATCGCCACCAGGTACGCGGTGCGGCGCCGCCAGTTCGAGGCGGCCCCGGACAGCGGGGAGCAGGTGCTCCTCGACTACGGCCTGCACCAGCGGCGCCTGCTGCCGCTCATCGCCCGGACGTACGCCTTGCACTTCGCGCAGGACGTCGTGCGCACGCAGCTGCACGAGGTCTTCTCCGGCATCGAGGACGACGCGACGGCGCGGCGGCGGCTCGAATCACGGGCCGCGGGCCTCAAGGCGCTCGGCACCTGGCACGCGACCGGGGTCGTCCAGGAGTGCCGGGAGGCGTGCGGCGGCGCCGGCTATCTCGCCGTCAACCGGTTCGCCGCCCTCAAGGCCGACAGCGACGTCTTCACCACCTTCGAGGGTGACAACCACGTCCTGCTGCAGCTCGTGGCCAAGGGGCTGCTCACCGATCACGCCAGCGAGTTCGAGGACCTCGACCAGCTCGGCGTGGTCCGCTACGTCACCGGCCTCGCCGTCGAGACGGTCATCGAGCGGACGTCGGCCCACAAACTGCTCGAACGGGTACGCGACCTGCTGCCCGGCGGCGACGAGTGGGACCGGGAGGCCGGCCTGCTCGATCCGGAGTACCAGCTCGCCATGGTCCGCTTCCGGGAGGAGCACATGCTCGCCGGACTGGCCCGGCGGATCAAGGGCGGGATCGACCGGAAGCGCGAGGCCGGCGCCGTCTTCTCGGAGGTGCAGGACCACGTCATCGCGCTCGCGCGCGCACATGTCGAGCGGCTGGTGACGGAGGCCTTCGTCGACAAGGTGCGCGGGCTGCCCGAAGGGGGCGAGAAGGCGGCGCTCGCCCTCCTCTGCGACCTGTTCGCCCTGTCGGCGATCGAGGAGGACCGGGCCTGGTTCATGGAGCACGGGCGGCTGACCGTCCAGCGTTCCAAGGCGATCAGCCGCCAGGTGAACGACCTCTGCCGCAAGGTCCGTCCCCTCGCGGTCGACCTCGTCGACGCGTGGGGCGTCCCGTCCGCCGTGCTGCGGGCGCCGGATCTCGTGGGGTGAGGCGCGGGCGGCTGGACTTGGGGCGCGAGGCCCAGCCGACGACCTCGGCTTCAAGATCAAGATACCGTGCGCCGGGGGGCTTGCGGCAAGGGCCCCGCCATGCTGCAAGATCAGCGGGAAAAGCCAGGACCTGCGGAAACGGGGAATTCTTGATGACCGATGTGATCATTGCCGGCGGTGGACCGACCGGGTTGATGCTGGCCGCCGAACTGCGGCTGCACGGTGTGCACGTGGTCGTGCTGGAGAAGCTGGCCGAGCCCGCGGGCCAGTCCCGTGCGCGCGGCCTGCACGTGCGCAGCGTCGAGGCGTTGGACCAGCGCGGCCTGCTGGACCGGTTCCTCGCGGCCGGGGAGCAGTTCCAGGCCGGTGGTTTCTTCGCGGCGATCATCAAGCCGTGGCCGGACGGGGTGGACACCGCGCATCCGTACGGCCTCGCCATCCAGCAGACGGTCACGGAGCGGCTGCTGAACGAGCGTGCCGTCGAACTCGGTGCCGAGATCCGGCGCGGCTGTGAAGTGGCCGGGCTGAGCCAGGACGGGGACGGGGTCACCGTCGAGCTGACGGACGGTACGCGGCTGCGTTCGCGCTACCTCGTCGGCTGCGACGGCGGCCGCAGCACGGTGCGCAAGCTGCTCGGCGTCGGGTTCCCCGGCGAGCCCGCCAAGGTCGAGACGCTGCTGGGCGACGTCGAGGTGACCGCGGAACCGGCGGAGCTGGCGGCCGTGGTCGCCGAGATCCGCGAGACCCACGTCCGGTTCGGCGCCGTTCCCATGGGGGACGGGGTGTTCCGCATCATCGTGCCCGCCGAGGGGCTGGCCGAGGACCGTACGGCCGCGCCGACGTTCGAAGAGTTCAAGGAGCGGCTGCGGGCATTCGCCGGGACCAACTTCGGCGCGCATTCGCCGCGCTGGATCTCCCGGGTCGGCGACGCCAGCCGGCAGGCCGAGCGCTACCGGGTCGGACGCGTGCTGCTGGCCGGCGACGCGGCGCACATCCATCCGCCGACCGCCGGGCAGGGGCTCAACCTCGGCATCCAGGACGCGTTCAACCTCGGCTGGAAACTGGCGGCGGAGGTGGCCGGCTGGGCGCCGGAGGGACTGCTGGACAGCTATCACGCCGAACGGCACCCGGAGGGCGCCCGTGTGCTGACCAGCACCCTGGCGCAGGGCGTGCTGCTGGAGTCCGGTGCGGGTGCGAAGGCACTGCGGGAACTGTTCTCGAAGCTGTTGGACTTCGAGGAGGTGAACCGGTACGTGACCGAGATGATCACGGCGGTCGGGGTCCGCTACGACCTGGGCGAGGGTGACGAACTGCTCGGCCGGCGGATGCGGGACCTGCGGCTGAAGCAGGGCCGTCTCTACGAGTTGACGCGCGGCGGGCGCGGCCTGCTCCTGGACCAGACCGGCCGGCTCTCGGTGGAGGGCTGGGCGGACCGGGTCGACCACGTGGTCGACGTCAGCGAGGAACTGGACGTCCCCGCAGTGCTGTTGCGGCCGGACGGCCACGTGGCGTGGGCCGGCGAGGACCAGCGGGAGCTGCTCGGCCACCTGGCCAAGTGGTTCGGCACGGCCGCCGGCTGAGCACCCGGGCCCTCGGCCTGCGGCCCCTGATCCGCGCGGGCGCTCCCCCGGCGGATCCCCGCCGTCGTCCGGGCGGTCAAGCCGGCGCGGTGGAGGGGGCCGGCCACGCGGCCGGGTGAGGGTCACGGCAGGATCTCGACGTACCCGTCGGTGCCGTGTACGCGGATCCGCTGCCCGTCCCGGATCAGCCGGGTCGCCCCCTCCACGCCCACGACGGCCGGCAAACCGTACTCCCGGGCGATCACCGCACCATGGGTCATCAGGCCGCCCACCTCCGTCACCAGGCCCGCGATTCCGACGAACAGCGGCGACCAGCTGGGGTCGGTGAAGGTCGTGACCAGGATGTCGCCCGCTTCGAGATCGGCCTCCGCCATGTCGAGGATGACGCGGGCCCTCCCCTCGACGGTCCCGGCGGACACCGGTACGCCGATCAGCGCGCCGGCCGGCACGTCGTCGCGCCGGTACGCCCCGGTGACCGCCTCACCGTCCGAGGTGAGGACCCGGGGCGGGGTGAGCGCGTGGTACGCGCGGAACGCCTCCTCGCGCCGGCGGACGAGCTGCTCGTCCAGCCTGTTGGAGCGCACGACGTCGTGGAGTTCCTGGAACGTGAGGTAGAAGATGTCCTCGGCCTCGGAAAGCACGCCCGCCTCCACGAGGCGCCCCGCCTCCGCCAACAGGGCCCGCTTGTAGACGAAGTAGCGGCTGACGATGCCGAACTTCGGGTACTCCCTGTACCCGATGAAGGTTCTGACCCGGTCGATCATCCGCTTGGCCTCTTCGGCCTTGCGCTCCCCCTCCGGCAGGGCCCGCAGGCGGGACAGTACGTCCCCTTCCTTCTCCAGTGCCCGCTGCCGCCCTTGTTCGAAGCGGCGCCCGGCGGCGCCCGGCTCGATGTTCCTGACGTTGTCGAGGATCACGGGCACGAGCGTGCTGGGGCGCTCGCGCCATCGCGGCCTCGTGATGTCGATCTCGCCGACGCAGCGCATGCCGTACCGGTCGAGGTAGGTCCCGATGGCGTCGCGCGCTTCGGCTCCGCCCGCGAGCTTCGCCAGCTCGTCGAGGAAGTCCTCGCCGCCGACTCCTTGCAGGAACGCGACCACCTCCGGATGCGGGCGGATCACGTCCGCGACGTCGAGCAGCGCCAGCCCCATCTCCGACGTCACGTTGCCGGGGGCGGACAGCGTGAGCGTGTCCGCCGCGTTCTTCTCGCCCAGCCACTCGTACAGCTTGTCGTTGAGCCACCACGTGGCCTCCATCCCCGCCATGATCGCCTGGAGGTTCAGCGGATCACCGAGGACTCGCTTGTGCTCCTCGAAGGCCTCCAGCAGGAACTCGAACAGCTCCGGTCCGGTCTTCGTACGGATGTCGCGCTCCAGGGCGGCGACGGACGCCCGGCTGCGCTCGATCAGCTCGTTGACGATGCCCGGATCGGCGTCGACCGGGTCGGACTCCCCGCCGCCGGCCGGCGGCCCGCCGGGGCCCGCGTCCGGGAGCGACGGGATGAAGTCGCCGCGGTCGAGGACGGTCTCCAGAGCGTCCCTGATCAGCGGATCGCCCTTCCCCAAGGCATCCAGGAGGCCGGCGCGGCTCGCGGGCGAGGCCAGGCGCCGGGTGACGTCGACGAACAGCCTCCCGCCGGCCTCGTGCATCGGCACCATGGCCGTGAGCTGCCACATGGAGTACCCGAGGGGCTTCATGGGGTCGGTCATCATCTGCCCGTGGCCGACGGAGACGTAGACGTGGTTCTCCTCGTCGCCGGTCTCCGGGACGGGGAACAGTGTCGTGATCGGCCGGCTCTGCACGATGTGGAACCCGTCGTCGACCAGGCACCATTCGACGTCCTGCGGGCGGCCGAAGTGCGCTTCGATCCGCCGCCCGAGCTGCACGAGCCGTACGGCCTGCGCATCCGTCAGCGCCGGCTGCTCCTGCCGCCGCGCGTCGACCGCGACCTCCCGCGTACCGCCGGCCGGCAGGGCGTGCAGGGCACGCTGTTTGGCGGCGATCGTCTTCTCGACGACTTCACCGTGCCGGACTTTGAAGACGTCCGGGTTCACCAGGCCGGAGACCAGGGCCTCGCCGAGACCGAAGCCGGCGTCCACGGTGGCGACCTTCCGGTTGCCCGTGACGGGGTCGGCCGTGA
Source organism: Streptomyces sp. NPDC044704 (assembly GCF_056433525.1). Taxonomy (NCBI): domain Bacteria; kingdom Bacillati; phylum Actinomycetota; class Actinomycetes; order Kitasatosporales; family Streptomycetaceae; genus Streptomyces; species Streptomyces sp. NPDC044704. The sequence continues at coordinate 642,740 of NZ_JBWKGY010000001.1, read as the reverse complement.
ACAGGACGCCTGCCGCCTCCGGGAAGACCATCCGCTGGACGACCACGGCCATGTGGACCGTACGGTGGTCGATGCCGTTCCGCTGGCGGTAGGCCACGGCCCGCTCGGTGAAGAGCGAGGCCCAGCACCGGCTGACGTGCCGGAGGACCGCCGCCGGCCCCACCACGTTCAGGTAGGTGTCCTGCTGGCCGGCGAAGGAGGCCGTCGGCAGGTCCTCCGCCGTCGCGCTGGACCGGACGGCGCAGGGGGTCCGCTCGCCGAGCCGGGAGAGCGCGCCGGTGATCGCCTCCGCGAGATCGCCGGGGATCGCGGTGCCTTCGATGGTCCGGCGGATCTCCGCGCTGAGCGTGCGGAACGCCTCCCGGTCGTCCGGGTTCAGGCGCGACAGCTGGTCGAGCCGGTCGTCGATCGACGGCGCTTGCGCCATGATCCGCCGGAAGGCGTCCGTCGTCACGCAGAAGCCGTCCGGTACCCGGATGCCTTCGATCCGCGACAGCACGCCCAGGTGCGCGCCCTTGCCGCCGACGGCGTCGATCCGCGTCCCGTCGGCCTCTCGGAGGTCCAGTACGTACTGCTGCTCGGTCATCGTGATACCTCCGAGGCGGCCCCCGTCCGTCGACAACTCACGCACGTCGTGCCCCTCATTTCCGCAGGTGGTGGCTTCGGCGGATGATTTTGCGGCACCACCCGGGTCTTGCCGCAAGCCCCCCGGTGCGCTATATCTTGAGAGTGGCAAGGAGAGAGCTCTCCTTGCCTTTGCTTTTGCCGTCCGCGAGGCCGTCGTGTGGTCCGCCTGTTGCTGGGATTCCCCCAGGGGCGGCGGGGCCCCGGAACCGGTCGCACTGCCTCACCACACGCCCCGGCCCGGCCGCTGCTACGCGGCCGGGCCGGGGCTGGTTCGGGTCGGGTCGGGTCGGGTCGGGTCGGTCAGACGCGGTCGGCCGCGATCAGGACGTACTGGAACGAGCCGTCCTTGTAGGAGTTGATGAACGCCTCCTCGATCCCGGTCACCAGGGAGGAAGTGGCCCGCAGTTCCCAGTAGGGCAGGGTCTCGGGGGTCAGGTCGATCACGGCCTGCGGTACGAGACGGTTGTCGGCCATCGCGCGCAAGTACTCCCGCCGGGAGTGGATGTTGCACTCGAAGTGGGCGTTGATCTGGGAGACCCACTTCGAGGGCTGGCCGTAACGCGGGTTCCAGCAGCCCGTGATGGTCACGTAGCGGCCGCCGACCGCGAGGATGCGGGAGTGCTCGGCGAAGAGGTCGTGCAGGTCGACGTACATGCTCGACTCGTTGTTCCACGAGGCCGCGGCCTGCCCGGTCTCGAAGGGCGTGCCGAGCATGTTGCAGACGCGGGCGCGCACGTGGTCCTCGATGCCGAGGTCGAGGGCACGCTGGTTGGCGAAGTCCGCTTGCTTCGCCGACAGGGTGACGCCCTCGACCTTGCTTCCGAAACGTTGGTGGGCCATGACCATCGAACCGCCGCGGCCGCAGCCCGCGTCCACGAGGGTGTCATCGCGCCCGATCGGGCCGAGGTGGTCCAGGAGGACTTCGGCCTGCGCCGATTCCAGGCGGTGGAGTTCGGCGATCAGCCTCTGCTCGTAGCCGCTGTCGTCAGGGCTGCCGAGGGCGGCACGGTCGACGTCACCGATGCCGTAGTGGTGGTGGTAGAGGCCGTCCACGTCACCGAGACGCAGGTTCACGGGCCTGGCCTCGTGGTCCCAGTAGCGGGCGATGTCCCCCTGGTAGGCGGTGGCCGGCGAGGGGATGAACACGGAGTTGGTGGTGGTGCCGAGGTCGGTACTGGTCATGGATCGTCCCATCTTCAGCAGCTATTACCAGAAATCAGGCAGGCTGTAGCGGTAGGTGTTGGTCTGGTGCCAGTAGTGGTTGCCGTCGACCCAGACGGCCACCCCGCGCAGGAAGCGCAGCGCGCTCGGGACGGGGCAGGCGACGGCCAGGGCGGCGGCTTCGGCTTCGAAGCCGTGCATGAGGTCGTTGTGGACCTCGACCGCCTTCAGGTACGCGTCCTTCTCGGAGGTGCCCTCGCGTTCGGCGATCACCACGGGCAGGTTCATGTGCCGCCCGGGGGAGGCGAGTTCCTTCGTGTACGAGTAGAGGTCGTTGACGATCGTGGTGGCGTTCGAGGCGAGCGCGATGACCCGCTGCATCGCGGGCAGCGCGTGGAGGTCCGCCGGGAGTTCGTAGCCACCGACGGTGTCGGTGATGGTGGGACAGGGGCGGAAGTTGTTGAACTGGCGCATCGCCAGGTACTCCCACACCTCGGGGACGTAGTCCGTCTGGGCCCAGGCGGCCTCGGCGAGGTAGCCCAGGTGCAGCCGGGCCATGTCGTGCCGGAACCGGTCGGTCTGGGAGGGCGAGGACTGCTGGACGAAGTACTCCATGGCGGAGCGGTAGGCGCGCCGCGGGGCGTCCGCGTGGAGCGACTCCGCCCACTGCGGCTGGTACTCCTTCGTCGTGTGGAGGGGGTCGAGAGCGGTGTGGGCCAGCAGGAGCCGTCCGCCGAGACCGATGGGCGAGCCGCCGTGGTCCTCGCAGTAGCAGTCGTCGACCGCGTTCTCGGCGACCATCAACCGTGTGGCGAGCATCAGGTGTTCGATGCTGGGGGCGTCCGGATGGCAGGCGACCATGTAGCGGCCTACGGAGAAGCCGTCGAACTGGTCCTCCCACTCCTCGGGATACAGCTCGACCTCGTCCATCGCCCAGGCCTTGATCCTGCGGCTGACCTCCTCCACCCGTGCCGGATCGGGCTCCGGCACCGGGTGGTGGTAGAGCCCCGGGATCGGCCGGCCGGCCGCCGGTTGCGCGGGCACCGCCGGTGCCGGAGGGGATGCGGGTTCCGGGCGGCTCGTCAGGTACAGGCCCGCGGTACCCAGGCCGCTCGGGCCTCGCAGGATCCGACCCAGGGCGCCCGGGTCACCGAAGGGCGCGGGGCCGTTCGCGGGTTCTGGTACGGGCGCGGGGCCCGCCGCGGGCACGGGTGCGGCGGCTTCCGCGCTGCTGCCGGGAACGGCGGGCGGGCCGGGGAGGGCAGGCATCTCGGGCAGGGTGGTCAGGGCGTCGGGGGCTGCGGTGAGGTGGGTCCGGGCGTTCGCGAGGACGTGGGCCCCGAAGTGGGTCGCGGCGCCGGGCAGGCCCGACTGCAAGGGGGAAAGCCCGGGGTCGGGCATCCGTTGCTCCTTGGTGAGGTGGGTGAGCGATGTGCGGTGCCGGGCACGCCCGACCGGTCCGGAGGCCCCGGGAAGGCCCGGGCCCGGGCAGGTCGGGGCGGGCAGGACCGCGAGGACGCGACCTAGTCGCGCCGGCGCCCGATCTGCACGTTCTCCAGCACGCCGAGTGCGTCGGGCACCAGGATGGCGGCGGAGAAGTAGGTGGTGACCAGGTAGGAGATGATCGACCGTTCGTCGATGCCCATGAAGCGCACTGACAGGCCCGGCTCGTACTCCTCCGGCAGGCCCGTCTGGTGCAGGCCGATGACGCCCTGGTTGTCCTCACCGGTTCGCATGACGAGGATCGAGCTGGTGTTCTCCTTGGTGATGGGGATCTTGCTGCAGGGCAGGATGGGGACCCCCCGCCAGGCCGGAACCTGCTGCCCGCCGAGATCGACGTGGTCCGGGTAGAGGCCCCGGGCGTTGAACTCCCGTCCCATCGCCGCGATCGCCCTGGGGTGGGCGAGGAAGAACTTCGAACCGCGGCGACGGCAGAGCAGCTCGTCCAGGTCGTCCGGGGTGGGAGGGCCGGAGTGGGTCTGGATCCGCTGCTTGAAGTCCGCGTTGTGGAGCAGGCCGAACTCAGGGTTGTTGATCAGCTCGTGCTCCTGGCGTTCGCGCAACGCCTCGATGGTGAGCCGGAGCTGCTCCTTGGTCTGGTTCATCGGCTCGTTGTAGAGGTCGGCGACCCTCGTGTGGACCCGCAGGACGGTCTGCGCGAGGGAGAGTTCGTACTCGCGGGGGTTGAGTTCGTAGTCCACGAAGGTGCCGGGCAGGTCGGCCTCGCCGGTGTGCCCGGCGGACATCGCGATCTCGGCCTCGCCGTGCTTGTTCTGCCGCTGGAGGGGCAGCGCGCTGAACTCCCGGACGTGGGTCTGGAGGCTCGGCGCCGCGGCGACCACGGCCGCGAAATCGGCGCGGGACAGGGTGAGCAGGGTGCCCGGGGTCTCGGCGGTGGCCGTGTAGTCCCAGGTGGCGTCGGCGTCCAGCAGGGCGTTCTCACCGAACTGATCGCCGTCGGCCAGCACCGCGACCGCGATCTGGTCCCCGTACTTGCCCACGGAGGTCTGGCTGATCCGGCCGTGGGCGATCAGGTGGATCTGGCCCGCGGCGGTACCGCGCTCCACGAGCACCTCGCCGGCCCGGAAGTCGCGCTGCACGCACCGGCCGGCGAGCGTGGTGAGCACCTCCAGGTCGTCGAAGCCCTTCAGCACGGCCAGTTCGCCGAGTTCGCGGGGGATCACCCGGACGCTGCCACCGTCCTGGACGAACTCGACGCGCCCGTCTCCGACGGTGTAGCTCAGCCGGCGGTTCACCCGGTAGGTGCCGCCCTTCGTCTCCACCCAGGGCAGCACCCGCAGCAGCCAGCGGGAGGTGATCTCCTGCATCTGCGGGGCGGACTTGGTCGTCGTGGCGAGGTTGCGCGCAGCCGCCGTCCCCAGACTGGACTGCCGAGGCGGCTCCAGCTGCGCTTCCGGGCTGCTGTCAACGGTCATGAGCGGGTTCTCCTTCACGAGGGGCGGTGAATCGGTGCGCACGCGATCCAGGCCAGGAGCAAAGGGGAACAAACGTCAGAGAATTGGCCCAGATCCGTTGAGAACGCTATCGGCCCAAGGTCATTCGTCCCGCAAACGCCGGTGTGATTACCCCGATGAGGTGATCTTGTGGTGTGCGGAGTTTGCCCAGGCCCCCGCACGATTCGGCCATGAAGGTGCTCGGGCGCGCACGCTGCTCCCGGTCCTGCTAGTGCCGTGGCCGGAAAGGTCCACCGGGTCGCGGCGCTTCACCCTGTTCGCCGAAGCGGAGTCGGAGGGTTCGCGGCGGTGGCGGCTTTCAGCCGGCCAGGGCGACCAGACGTCCGTACTCCAGGTGTTCCCTGCGCCGGGCGGTGAGGTGGACGTGGACGTCGGCGAGGAACTCCTTCAGGGCCGCGTACGCGGTGGTGTAGGAACCCTCCTCGGCGCCGGCGTCGGACGGCACCCACAGGATCAGCAGCGGCTCGTTCCTGCGGGTGCCCTCCCGGGTCGCGAACGACAACTCGTGGACGACCAGCCGCGCTTCGTCCGCGGGCAGCGCGGCGATCAGCTCGTCGTGCGTCAGGTTGGCCTCCGCCGCCGGCACCAGGGCCCGGGGCTGTACCTCCGTGGAGCGGAGGATCACGGTATTGACCTCTCGCCTGTCCTTGAGGTGCCGGAGAGCGTCGACGCTCTCTTGCGACAGGCCGATCGGGCTGCTCACACGGGTCTCGTTTCGATCGCGGGCCGGAACCGCGAAATCAACGACCCGGACCCCGCCGAGGATGCGGCCGGACTTCGTTCCGGAGCCGGGGCGGCCGTTCGCCCGGCGCGCCCGCGGCGTCGGCCACGCCCTCAGCCTTGCGTGTACTGGAGGGCTTCCCGTTCCGCCGCGTGCGCGGAAGGCTGCGCCATGAGGACGCACAGCGTGTACACGGCGTCCTCCATCGTGCGGCGTGCCGCGTCGTCGGTGGGGGCGGCGACCAGGCGGGCGCGGGCGTCGTAGAACCGGCCGAGCGCGTGGGCGGCGTCCGCACGGGTCGGCATCAGGTACGGGCCGGACCTCGGCGGTTCGGAGCCCGGCTGCTGGGCTGCCCGCACCGCGTGGTGCAGGGCCCCGTCGATGTGGGCGGCGACGAGCGTGCCGCGGGATCCGGCGGCCATCCCCCGCGCGAACTCGGCGACGGTCAGACGGGCTTGCGCGGCTGCGGTGGACAGCACCCGTTCCGCCACGTGAGCCGGGCCGGGGACGGTCGCCATCAGCATGCCCACCGCCCACGACACGGCCGGCTCGGGAAGCGGCGAAGCCTCCGGGGCGGTGGCGCCCTGCGGTCCCGGTGAGGGGAGAACGTCAACGCTCATGAAGATCACATCCCTTCGAAGACCCACCCCCGCGGTGCGGCCCGTTGAGGCACCTGCCCGCCGAAACCGATGCGATGCACGCTGATCGTGAACGAGCTCGGAAGGCGTCGCCCCGCAGGCGCGGGTGGTCTCCGGCCGGGTCCTCCTGGCGCCCGGAAGCCGCCGGCCCCGGTCAGCGGCTCGCGGAAGCCGCCCGGAGGACCGCCTCCTCGATCTCCCGGAACACGGCGGCGAGCTCCGGATGCCTCTGGGCCGCGCCGCGGGCGCGGGCCACGGCGAACGGGGTGGGGGCGGCGCCGCGGGCGAGCAGGTGACGGACCCTCTCGGGGTGGGGTATGCCCGCCACCCATTCGAGAGGGGTCTCGCCCTTCATCGACCGGTCCTCCAGGTCCGCGCCGTACTCCAGGAGCAGGTCGACGAGGGGGGCCGGGTCGTCGGTCCGGTCACAGCTCGCGGCGAGGACGAGGGGGAGCAGGTGGCCGTGCCGGGACTGGATGCCGGTGGGGGCTCCCGCGGCAAGGAGGAGCCTCGCGACGTCGGTGTGTCCCCAGGCCAAGGCCTGGCAGAGCGGGGTCTGCTCCGCGTATTCGCCGGTGTACTGGCACGGGTCGGCGCCCGCGCCGAGGAGCGCGGCGACGACGTCCGCGTGGCCCGCGCTGACCGCGGATTCCAGAGCCGTGGGCCGGTGTCCGTCCCGCGCGTCGGGTTCGACTCCCGAGGCGAGGAGTTCGGTGACCAGATCCGCGTCGCCCTCCTGCGCCGCGCGTCCGAGCCGCTTCGCGCCGTCCGGGGGACCGTCTTCTCGATGCATGCGGTGATCATGCCAAAGGTGTGCCGAAAGCGGTTCGCGCCAGGGGCCTGAGCAGGAGCCCGCGGGGCCGAAGGCGGCGCCGTTCAACTGCGCGGCGGAACCTCGGCAGGGGTGTACGAGGAGGCGAAGGTGAACGCCCGCGGGGACGGCCCGTGGGAGCGCAGCTCCGCCAGCCGCTCCAGCGCTTCGCCGACGGTGGGGACGTGTCCGGCGGGGACCCACCAGAGCACCATGTGCGCCTCGACGTGCCGTTCGAACCATTCCCGGCGTCGCCGCATCACTTCCAGGTGCCCGCTGCGGTAGGCGAAGTCCCACAGGGTCTCCTGGTTCTCCCAGAGCGACAGGTTGACGATGACGTCCTCACCCGCCGGGCGCAGGCCGGTGGCGTCGGCGGCGCCTTCCTCGACGAGCCGCCAGACGAAGCCGGGTGCGCTGTCGGCGGCGGAGTTGACCTGGTCGAGCATGTCGACGAACGGCGCGGTGCGCGGGTCGTCCAGGGGGTGGCGGAGCGTGGCGACGTTCAACTGGGCGAGATGGGATGCGACATGCGGGGATGCGGCGTGCGGGGATGCGGTCATGACCTCATCCCAGCACGGCCCCGTTTTCTATGTCAATCCCCATTGTTTTTAGAAGACTCGACGACCACGCAGCACGCCCCCGGACGGGCGTCCATGCGGGCCCGGAGGGGACCGTCCGCACCGAGCAGCCCCTCCAGCAGCGCGAGGTTCATCCCGCAGACGAGCGGGGGAAAGCGTTCGGCGACGGCGTGGAAGGGGCAGTTGCGCATGCGGATGACCCGCTCGGCCGCCCCGGCCGGCTCGTCGCCGTCTTCGGCGCCCCGAGCATTCTGGGCGCTCCCGGCTTCTTCCAGGTGCGGTTCGTAGCCGCGGGCGGACAGTGCCGCCATCGCCTCTTCGAGGTCGCCGCAGGGCGCCGCCGACCCGCGCAGGGCCTCTCCCCGGCGACGCGCGGCCGCGCACAACCCGGCATCCAGCCCGGCCTGTTCGGCGGCCTCGGCGAGCAGTTCGGCGGCGGTCCGGTAGTCGCGGGCGGGCAGCGATACCGACCGTTCGGCCCGCGCCCGCACGTACACCTTCGCGGGACGGCCCGCGCCCGGCCCGGAACGGCCCGACAGGCGGCGGCTGCCGCTCTCCAGGAGCCCCGCCCCGGTCAGCTTGTCCAGATGGTGCGCGGCGAGCGTGCGCGCCACCCCGACGGCCTCGGCCGCCTCGTTGCGGCCGACCTCCCGGCCCTGTGCCGCCACGTACTCGTACAGACGGCGCCGTACCGGGTCCTGCAACGCCGCGATCGCATCGATGTCCTCCATGCGGCCATTCTAGGAACAACGCCGGTTGGAGATAGAAGGTCCGCCCGACGCCGTTCACGGCATGCCGGTACGGACGTCAGGGCGACCGAAGCCCTTCGCGACCCCGAGTCCCCGGGCGGTCCGATGGGCGGGCCGGCGTGGCTGCGCCCGGTGGTTCAGAGCATGCGGCGCAGCAGGTGGTCGCGGCGCACGAGGGTGTGGCCGAGTACCAGTGCGAGGTGGACGGCGAGCACGGCGAAGAACGCCAGGTGTGCCGCCACGTGCGGTGCGAGCGCGTCGTCGTCGCCCGCGGCGAACAGCCACACTCCGGTGAGGGGCATCGCGAACAGCAGCGCGTACAGGGCGGCTTCGGTCCAGTGGGCGAGTCTGCGTTCGGCCGGCGAGAGCGCAGGGGACCACGGGGGCAGGGGGGTGGTCCGGCGCCAGACGAGACGAATGACGGCCAGGACGAGGATCGCCGTTCCGATCAGCGCGTGTGCGGTCAGCAGCCGGTCCTCGCCGAACAGTACGAACCCGTCCTCGCCGCCCCTGCCCCGCCCACGGCCGGAGTCCCCGTCCCGCCCTCGCCCGCGTCCGTGGCCGCCGTCGTCGGCCATCCGGTATCCGAGGGTGAACTGTACGACGAGGAGCCCGGCCACGCTCCAGTGCAGCGCCTTGGTCACCAGGCCGTAGCCGTACGCGCCGTTGCGCAGGCGCGGACCCGTGGTACCCGGTGTCGTCATCCGTCCAGTCTGCCCGGACCGCCGCGCCGGCAACGGCAGGCACCGCGCGTTTCGCCGCGCCGGGGGGATCCCGCCGCGGCGCGCAGGGGCGGCCGCTCGCGGGGGCGGGGACGGCTACAGGTCCGCTTCGGCCGCCACGAGGCCCAGCAGTCCGGGAAACCGCTGCTCGATGTCTGCCCGTCGCAGGCTGGCCATCCGGCTGTTGCCCCGGTCGACCTGCCGGATCAGCCCGGCTTCGCGCAGTGCGCGGAAGTGGTGCGTGACGGTCGCCTTGGAGACCGGCAGCTCGAACGAGCTGCAGGTCCGTGCCGCGCCGTCGGGTTCGGCCGTCAGCTCGCGCACCACTCGGCGGCGCAGCGGATCGGCCAGGGCGGAGAGCACCGAGCCGAGCTCGATCTCCTCGACGCTCGGATGACCTTCGTCGTCCGGCATGCGGGGCACCTTCCTTCGGGTTCCTTCAGGTACGGATTGCATCGTACCTGCGAGTTCGATAACGTCCGACAGGTACGAGATCAATCGTACCTATCAGGGAGGGAACCCCATGCCCCAGCCGTTCGTACTCGTCGGCACCGCTCGCCCCAAGCCCGGACGCGCCGACGAGCTGAAGGAGCTCCTGCTCTCGTTCGTCGAGCCGACCCGGCAGGAGGCCGGCTGCCTCGAGTACCACTTCCACGAGGACCGCGACGACCCCGGCGTCTTCGTCTTCTACGAGGCCTGGAGCTCGCAGGCCGATCTCGACGCCCACCTGGCCCTCCCCCACATGCAGGCCTTCTGGGAGCGGCGCATGGACTACCTGGAGACCGACCTCGACATACGGTTCCTCACCATGCACAGCCCCTACGAGGGGGCCGGACGGGTCGCGGCGTAGCCCCCGGCCGCCGGGCCACAACGGCCTTCGGGGGCTCGCCCGGCGTCCGCACGGCAGCAAACCGGGCCGCGTGATGGCGGGGGGGGGTGCCACCGCGCGGCCCGGGCTCGGGAGTCCGCGCCGCTCACCGCCGCGGCCTCCCGTGACCCCGCTTATGACCGGTCTTTCCCGGCTCAAACCACCGGATCGCGTTCTCTTCGCCGAAAACTTCGGCGGCCGCACGCGGCGCGGGGAGTAGGGCCGCGGATCGCCGGGCAAGCGCGCCGTCGACGGAGATCCCGATCGAAGGAGTTGTTCCGCATGACGGAAAACCTGTGGTGCTACCGCGCCGGCGTCGACTACCTCGCCGCCGACCTCACCGGCTACGGGATCGAGGCGCTCGACGGCGACATCGGGAAGGTCGACCAGCACTCCGACGAGGTGAACGACGCGTATCTGGTCGTCGATGCCGGCGGGTGGGCCCTCGACAGGAAGCTCCTGCTGCCGGCCGGCCTGGTGACCCGCATCGACCACGTGGCGGAGAAGGTCTACGTGGACCGCACGCAGGAACAGATCAAGGCGGCTCCGGAACCCCGTCGGGACGGGCCCCTCGGGAGCGCGGACCACCGCGAGACACCGGGGACGCACCTCTTCTCCGGTATGCCCTTCGGCGTCCCGCCCGCCTGAGCGGTCGCCCGGCAGGGCCCCGCGGCCGTCATACCCGAGCCACCGGACCGGTCGGGAGACTCAGGCTCCGGGGTTCTCGTCGCCGCCCCGGGGGGTGCCGGCGAGGCGGAAGGTCAGGCACACCAGCAACGTGTCGTCCTCCACGGGCGTGCCCGTCCGGGCCCAGAAGCGCCGATGGCCGGCGCGCCACTCCCCGAGCGAGGCGTCACCCTCACCCTCGGCCTGGGCGTGCGCCCACGTCACCTCTCCGAAGGGCTTGACCTCCACCCCCGTGATCTCGACCGTCGCCACCGGTCTGCCCGAATCGTCCAGCAAGGCCAGCGCTTCGCCGACGAACTCCAGCTCTTCGGCCTCCGCCCCGTACTCGTCGAGCAGGCCGGTGGTGGCCCTCTTGGATCCGGCGAGCACCAGGGCGTTCAGCCGCGCACGCACCTCCCCGGCCGACCCCAGTTCCAACGCGCGCATGCCGTTCACCCGCGGCCACATCGTCCTGTCGCCCCCTCGCTCGACGGCCGCCGCCCTCCGACGGGCAGGCCCGCGAGGATCGTATGCGTCCAACAGCCCACCCGGCCGGGACCGCGTCCCCCCGAGCGGGCCGGCGGCGTTCAGAACGTCAGCCGGAACAACGCTCCCCCGCCCGGCGCGGCCTCCGCCGTCAGCTCCGCGTCGTGCGCCCGGGCGATCTGCCTGGCCATGGCCAGGCCCAGCCCCGAGCCCGGCAGGGCGCGAGCCGTCCCGGCCCGGTAGAACCGGTCGAACACGTGGGGCAGGTCCTCCTCCGCGATCCCGGGACCGTGGTCGCGGACCGTCAGCTCCGGTCCCCGGCCGGCCAGTCCCGCCACCAGTTCCACCTCCACCGGCAGCCCGCCGCGGCTGAACTTGGCCGCGTTGTCGAGGAGGTTCCCCAGCAGCCGGCTCAACCGCGCCGGCACCCCCGGCACCACCACCGGTCCGGCCGGTACCCGGACCCGGAACGGGACGTCCGGCCAGTGCGTCCGCGCGGCCTGCGCGCAGTGCTCCACCAGCGCGCCCAGCCGGACCTGCTCCACCAGGGGCTGCGGCTCCTCGTCGCGCGCCAGCTCGATCAGGTCGTTCACCAGCCCCGTCACCTCCCGGAGCTGGCGCCCCAGCGCGGCGGACGCCCGCTCGCGCTGGCCCGGCGTGAGCCGGTCGGCCCGGGCCAGCAGCTCGGCGTTGGTCCGCAGCGCCGTCAGCGGCGTGCGGAGCTCGTGCGAGGCGTCCGCGACCAGCCGGCGCTGGGCGGTGACCGACTGTTCCAGCTCACCCAGCATGGTGTTGAAGCTCCCGGCCAGCCGGGTGATCTCGTCCTCCCGCCCCGGCGGCGGCAGTTCGATCCGGTGCCGGGGGTCGCGGGTGGCGGCGATCCGCTCGGCCGTCGCGGTGAGCCGGGTCACCGGAGCCAGACCGGTCCGGGAGACCCAGTACCCCAGGACGGCGGCCAGCAGGACCCCGGCCGCCGCCGTCACCACGAGCCACCGGGAGGCCTCCTCGATACCGTCCTCGACGGTGTCGGCCCGCAGCGCGACCTGGAGCGCCCGCCCCTTGGCGTAGTCGGTGGTGAGCATCCGGGCGGGATACCCCGCCACCGTGATGTTCGTGTAGTACGGGGCCCGCCGGCCCCCGGCGACCTCCCGCGCGGCCGGAGCGACCGGCAGCAGCCCCGGCCCGTCCGGATCCCTGGCCGGGTCGGCGGCCACCACCTCCGCGCACGCCGGAGCCGCCAGGAAACGGCACTCCCCCGCCAGGGTGCCCGGTCCAGCCCCGGGATTGCGCTGGGCGGCCAGCCGCGCGGACTGGGTCAGGCTCAGGTCGAGCTGCTCGTACAGGGCGGAACGGACCACCAGGAACGCCGCCGCGCACACTCCGACGGCCACGAACGCCACGGCGGCGGTGACGGCCAGGGCCAGGCGGGTCCGCAGCGGGCGCCGCCTGCGCCAGGGTGCGCCGAGCCGGCGACGGCCGGCGCCGCTCACGCCGCGCCCAGCCGGTAGCCGACCCCGTGCACGGTGTGGACCAGCCGGGGCTCGCCCGCGGCCTCCAGCTTCCGGCGCAGGTAGCCGACGTAGACGGCCAGCGAGTTGGAATCCGGGCCGAAGTCCCGGCCCCACACCAGCTCCAGGATCAGCTCGCGCGGGAGCACCTGGCCCGGGTGGCGCAGGAGGAGCTCCAGCAGGGCCGCCTCGGTACGGCTGAACTCCAGCGGGCGCCCGCCCCGCCTCCCGGTCCTCGTCGCCGGATCCAGTACGAGGTCGGCGAAGCCGAGCGGCGCGGCCCCCGCGGGCTCCGGCGCGGCCCGCCGCAGCAGCGCCCGCACCCGGGCGACCAGCTCGTCCAGGGCGAACGGCTTGACGAGGTAGTCGTCGGCCCCGGCCTCCAGCCCGTCCACCCGCTCGCTGACGGAGTCGAGCGCGGTCAGCACGAGCACGGGCGTCCGGTCGCCCAACGCCCGCAGCTGCCGGCAGACGGCCAGCCCGTCCAGCACCGGCATCATCACGTCGAGGACGACCGCGTCGGGCTCCCAGGCCGCCACCTGCGAGAGCGCAGAGAGGCCGTCCGCGGCGCCGCGGACCTCGTACCCCTCGACCGCCAGTCCGTCCTCGACGGCCGCCCGCACCTCGGGTTCGTCGTCGACGACGAGGATCCGCCGCCCGCCCGTGCCGGCAGCGCTGTCGGTGGCGTACGCGTCACCCGTGCTGTTCATGGAGCTCATGGGGCAAAGCCTGCCAAAGCCTTCTGAGAGAACCTCTTAGAACCTTCTTAGGGCGCACCGCGAGTGTGCGGCCATGACCACACCACACACATCCGCGGTCCTCTCCGTCGTGATCGGTGCGGGCGGCACCGGCGGGCACATCTATCCCGGTCTCGCCCTCGCGGAGGCCCTGCGCGCCGCCGTGCCGGGCGCCGTGGTCTCGTTCATCGGGACCGAGCGGGGCCTGGAGACCGAGCTGATCCCCGGCGCCGGCTACCGTCTGCACACCGTCGACATGATCCCCTTCGACCCGGCCCTGGGCCCGAAGCGCTACCTGCTGCCCGCCGCGCTCCTGCGCTCCGCGCACCAGGCCCGCTCGGTGATACGGGCCCAGGGCGCCCAGGTCGCCGTCGGCATGGGCGGTTACCCGAGCGCGCCCGCCGTCCTCGGAGCCCGGCTGGCCGGACTGCCGGCCGTGATCCACGAGTCGAACGCCGTCCCCGGCCGCGCCAACCAGTTCGCGGCCCGGCTCACACCGCACATCGCGGTCGCCTTCGACCGCAGCCGCGGTCACCTGTCGGGCGGCGCCCGCGCGCTCACCACCGGGATGCCGATCTCCGCCGCCCTCTCCGGCCTCGCCGGACTCCCGGCCGCCGACCGGGCGGCCCTGCGCGCCGACGCCCGGCGCGCGCTCGGCGTCCCCGCGGGGCGTCGCCTCGTCGTCTTCAACGGCGGCAGCCTGGGCGCCGTCCGGCTCACCGGCGCGGCGACGGCGCTCGCCGGGCTCTGGCAGTACCGGGACGACGTACAGCTCCTGGTCAAGACCGGCCCGGCCGCGCTCCCCGACACGGTCGCCGATCTCGCGGCCTCGGGCGGGCAGCGGATCGCCCGGGCCGTGCCGTACCTGGACCGGATGGACCTCGTCTACGCGGCCGCGGACCTGGTCGTGTGCCGGGCCGGTTCGGCGACCGTCGCCGAACTCGCGGCCACCGGAGTCCCGGCCCTCCTCGTGCCCTACCCGTACGCGCCCGGCGACCACCAGACGCACAACGCGCGGGTCCTGACCGACGCGGGCGCCGGACTGCTGCTGCCCGACGCCGAGACCACCGCCGAACGCCTCGCGGGCCTCATCGGACCGCTGCTGGCCGACCCGGCCCGGCTGGCCGCGATGGCCGGCGCCGCCGACCCCGGTCCGCACGCGCGGGCCGCCGAACTGCTGGCCGCGGAAGTCCTCCGCGTCGCCGGCTTCGTCCCCACACCCCACCTGGAGCACGCGTGAACCCCTACAGCTGGACCGACCGCACCGTCCTCGTCACCGGCGCCGAAGGCTTCATCGGCTCGACCCTGGTGGACCTGCTGGTGTCCCGGGGCGCGCGGGTCCGCGCCCTCGTCCACTACAAGCCGTACGCCGAGAAGGGCCACCTGGCGCGCTACCTCGCCGACCCCGACGGGCCGGTGGAGATGTGGGCCGGCGACGTCCGCGACGCGGGCCGGGTCAGCGACGCCGTGGCCGGCTGCGACACCGTCTTCCATCTGGCGGCGCTGATCGGGATCCCGTACAGCTACGCCTCGCCGGGCGCGTACGTGCAGACCAACGTCACCGGTACCCAGAACGTGGCCGAGGCCTGCCGCCGCCACGGCGTGCGCCGCCTCGTGCACACCTCCACCAGCGAGGTCTACGGGACGGCGCTGACCGCCCCGATCTCCGAGCGCCACCCGCTGCAGCCGCAGTCGCCGTACTCGGCGTCGAAGATCGGTGCGGACATGATGGCCCTGTCCTTCCACCACGCCTTCGAACTGCCGGTGACGGTGGTCCGGCCCTTCAACACGTACGGACCGCGCCAGTCCGCGCGCGCCGTCATCCCGACGATCCTCGCCCAGCTCCACGCGGGTTCCCGGGAGATCCGGCTCGGCTCGCTCACCCCGACCCGCGACTTCACGTACGTGACGGACACGGCCGAGGGCTTCCTCGCGGTGGCGGAGTGCGAGCGGGCGCTGGGCGAGGTGGTCAACCTCGGCACCGGCGAGGAGATCTCCGTCGGGACCCTGGCCGAGGCCCTGATCGCGGCGTCCGGCCGGGACGCGGAGGTCGTGGTCGACCCCGGCCGGCTGCGCCCGTCGGGCAGCGAGGTGCAGCGCCTCCTGTCCGACAACTCCCGGGCCCGCGACTGGGCCGGCTGGCGGCCCCGGGTCGGGCTGGAGGAGGGGCTGCGCCACACCTCGGCCTGGATCGCGGCGAACCCCTCGCTCTTCGCCCCGGACCGCTACGCGGTCTGAGGCCGCCGAGGAGCGGTCGCGCCCCCGCCCGGTACGGCGGCCGCCGTACCGGGCGGGGGCAACCCGTTGGAGTGAACGCGGCGCCAAGGCCCGGGCCCGCCGGTCGCGGGTCGGGCAGTCTGCTGCCAGTCGAACGGGGGCTCCCGCGTGCACGGGGGCCGGGAGGCCAGGGGCAGCCGGTCCCTGTTCGCACTGGGGCAAGGGGGAAGGCCGCTCGTGCAGGCTGAAGGGGAGACCGGAGTGCGGCTGCCGTCGCAGGGCGGGGCGCCGGGTGCTGTCGACGGGAGCCGGCGCCGGGAGGTACCGCGTCACGTCGCGTGCGTGATGGACGGGAACGGACGTTGGGCTGCGCAGCGGTCCTTGCCCCGGACCGCGGGCCACAGCGCGGCGGAGACGACGGTGATCGACGTCATCGAGGCCGCGCGGTCGGCGGGGGTGCGGTGGCTGAGCCTGTACGCGTTCTCCACGGAGAACTGGGGCCGCCCGAGCAGCGAGGTCGACTTCCTCATGCACCTGGTGCGGCGCGTGGTGCGCAAGCACGCACCGCTGCTGCACGCCCGGGGCATCCGCTGCCGGTTCCTGGGCGTGTCGGACCCCAGGATCCCCCCGCCGCTGGCGCGGGACTTCGAGGACCTGACGACGCTGACGGGCGCCAACCGGGGCATGACCCTGACCGTGGCGTTCGACCACGGCGGGCGCAAGGACATCGTCGAGGCGGCGCGCTCCCTCATCCGCAGCGGTGCACCGGCCGACGCCCTGACCGAGGAGGCCTTCGCCGCCCATCTCCCCTTCCCCGACACCCCCGATGTGGATCTCGTCATCCGCACCTCGGGGGAGCAGCGCATCTCCAACTTCATGCTGTGGCAGGTCGCGTACGCCGAGTGGGTCTTCCCCTCCGTCCTGTGGCCCGACTTCCGCGCGTCGCACTTCGTGGAGTGCCTGCACGCCTATCAGCAGCGCGACCGCCGGTTCGGCGGCGTCACACCGGACGTGAACGGAGCACCCACACCGTGACCACCACCGACTCCCACGGCGGCGAGCCACCCCTGTTCGGCCCGGGCTCGCAGTTCGACGAGTTCTTCAACGACCCGCGCTGGGCCCTGGCCATCGTCCGGGCCACCGTGCTGGAGGCCGCCCATCCGCAGATCGGCGCCGCACTGGTCGACAACTCCACGTTCGTGGCGCACCCGTGGCGGCGGCTGCACAACACGTTCCTCAGCCTGCAGCGCATGTTCGGCGCCGATGACGCGGTGCGGGAGCGGGAGGCGAAGCGCCTGAACCGGCTGCACGCGCGGCTGAGCGGCGCCGATGCCCGCGACCGGCCGTACGACGCGATGGACCCGCACGTCCGGGCATGGGTGGTGGCGACCCTCTTCGAAAGTACCGTCGCCATGTGCCGGTTCAGCGGCCAGCCCCTCGAACAGACCACGATGGAACGCCTGTACACCGAATTCCAGGCGTACCTCGCGGCCCTGGGCGACCAGGCGGGGCATCTCCCGCCCACCCTCCAGGAGTTCTGGCCGTACTTCGACCGGATGGTGGAGGAACTGGAGGACACCGAGGCGCTGCGCATCATCCTCTACAAGCTGTTCGACCACCTGCCCGCGCCGGCGCTCCTGGAGGGCCTGCCCACGGTGTGGGCGGCCGGCCGGGCGGTCGCCGGGCCCGTCCTCGGCGCGATCACCGTGGCGTCCCTGCCGGAATCCCTGCGCCGCCGGGCGGGACTGCCGGACTTCCCCGGCGCCCGGACGCTGGCCCAGAGCGCCTACCTGGCCATGGGGCTGGCCCGGTTCCTGCCCGACGGCTGGATCCAGGCCGACGTACTGGCCGGGCTGCTGGCCATGTCCCCGGACAGTGACGACCCCCGCGCCAGGACCGTCGCCGCGGTCCGCGACGGCATCAAGCGGGCCGGGGCGCTGGTCCGGCTGATCACGCCGATCCCGGCGCAGCCCGAAACCGCCGCGCCGGGCGGCGGGCGCAGCGCCGAGGAGTTCTTCCGTACGGTGCTCGACCAGACCGGAGACGGCTACCTGGACTGGCCCGACCTGGCGGCCATGGCCCGCGAGGTCTGCGGCCGGCTCGACCTGGAAGAACCCGCGGAGACCATGCTGTACAACGCGTTCGCCGCCTGGTGGAAGGAGCTGCAGGGGGCCCTCGACAGCGACGGTGACGGCCGCATCAGCGCCGAGGAGTACGCGGCGGCGACACCGGGCCTGGCCGGGCCCGCGCTGATCAAACTGGCGGACGTGCTGTTCGACGCCACGGACGCCGACGGCAACCAGTCGATCGACGCGGACGAGTACCGGGCCCTGTTCCGCACCTGCTTCCAGCGGGACATGACCGACGCGGCGGGCACGTACTCGCGGAGCGCGTTCGTGAAGGACTTCCTGTCCTTCACGGCGGGCCGAAGGCCCTCACGGGCGTACGACCCGTTGTTCGCTCAGGCCTGAGACCCGCTCCGGCCACCCGTCGGTGCGGCCGCGCCCGCAGGGTTGTACACCCTTGGGTGTAGGCCGTCGTACACCCGTGGTGGCGGGGCGGAATACACCGGTGGGTGGCCGCGCGCACGGACGGTCCCCCCGTAGCTTCTTGTTCGTCAGGTCGCGTCCGAACGGCCGGCCGCGGCAACCGAACGAACACGAAGGCATCCGGGGGGACCACCATGCGCACGACCCAGAAGACGTGGAAGACCTTCGCCCTGGGCGGCGTGGCCTTCGCCGCGCTCCTCTCGTCCACGGCCTGCGGCCCGGCGGACAAGGGCGACGGGGCGGGCGGCGCCACCCCGGCCGGTACACCGGGCGCGTCGGCCTCCGCCGGGCCGGTGTCCCCGGGCGCCACCCCGCCCGCCGCGCCGGGCGCGTCGGCCTCCGCCGGGCCCACCTCGGCCGGGAGTCCGTCCGCCGAGCCCACCAAGCCGGCCGCGACGAGCCCGAAGACGACCGCGACCGCCAAGCCCGGTGCCTCGGGCAGCCCCGGCGGCGACGGCAAGACGGCCCTCGCGTCCTGCACCGACGCGAACGTCTCGATCACGACGACGTACTACCGGATGGATTCCACCAAGCACGTCCTCCTCACGGCCACCAACACCGGTGACAAGCCCTGCACCCTCTACCGCTACCCCTCGGTGCGGTTCGACGGCGCCCCGGACCAGATCGGTCCGCTGGAGTCCGACTGGCACGCGGTCGCCACGATCCGGCCGCGCGAGAAGGCGTACGCGGGCGTGCGCCTCTACCGGGTCGGCGAGGAGCTCCGCGTCGTGACGTCGATGACCGTCGCCTTCAGGAACAGCGACAACTCATCCGACGCGGGCAAGCCCGTCAAGGTGTCGCTGGCCGACCAGGGAGGCGGACTCAACGTCGACGCCGGCGTCGGGGTCACCTACTGGAACACCGACGTGAAGGTGGTCGAGAAGTACCTGCTGGCCACGTGACGCCCGAACGCCCGACCCCTCGCGCCCGCACCGGCCGCCGCACGGGGCCGGGCGTTCCGCGGTGCGTTCACCGGAGAGAAAGTGCCCAGGCTGCGCCCATGACGAGACCCTCCGCCGCGTTCGCGTTCCCACCCCGTGCGCTCCTCGCCCAGATCGCGGACGTGGTCTACGCGGTCGGGTCGGTGGGCATCTCCGCCACGATGCTGCACAACTGGCCCGACCCGAACGGGTACTGGCGCGACAACGACCTGTGGTCCTACGGGCTGGTGGCCGCGATCTACCTCCCCCTCGCCGTACGCCGCCGCCATCCCGTCGCGGTCTGGGTCTGCGTGGCCCTGTGCGCCGTCACCTACTTCACCCTGGCCCACTATCCGGCCGTCGCCGTGTGCGGGCCGGGTCTCGCCTGCTACACCGTCGCCGCCCGCCGTCCCCGCACCGTGTCCGTGCCCGTCGCGGTGATCACGTGGCTGGTGCTGCTGTGGGGAACGCGTCTGGCCGAGCCGGGGATCGGAGGCCTCAGCGCCGCGTTCGTCACCGCCACGGCCGCCGTCACGTGGGTGACCGGGGACGTCTCCCGGAGGTTCGCGGAACGCGGCGAGCGCCTGGCGGTCCTCACCCGGCAGCTGCGCGCCGAGCAGGAGGAGAGGACCCGCCGCGCGGTCACCGACGAGTGCATGCGCATCGCCCGCGAGCTCCACGACGTCATCGCCCACCACGTCTCCGTCATCTCCATCCAGGCGGGCGTGGCGGACTACGTGTTCACCACCGACCCGCCCGCCGCCCGCCAGGCCCTGCGCACGGCCGCGGACAGTGCCCGCGAGGCGGGCGACGAGATGCGCCGCATGCTGACCGTCCTGCGGCACGGCACCGAGCGGGCCGGCTCCCGGCAGGGCGAGGACGACGTCCAGCCCCACGGGCTGGCCGCGCTGCCGGGACTGCTCGCACGTGTTCGGGCGGCCGGGGTCGGCGTGCGCGTGGCGGGCGAGGTCCCCACCAGCCTTCCCGCCGGCATCGACATGTGCGTCTACCGGGTCGTGCAGGAGGCCCTCACCAACGTCCTCAAACACGCTCCGCAGGCCGCGGTCGAGATCGCCTTCCGGCAGGACGCGACGGGCCTCGGTGTCCGCATCACCGACGACGGATCCGTCACGACCGTGCCCGCACAGCGAGATTTCCCAGGTCACGGGTTGATGGGCATGCGCGAACGGGCCACAATCTACGGCGGTGGCGTCACCGTCGGCCCCCGCCCCCATGGGGGATACCAGGTCGACCTCACCCTGCCGATACCGAACCACTTGTGATCGCGGCCGCCGGTCACTGATGTCGTGCCCCGGGGGAAGGCGAACTCATGCCCACGCTTCTCGTCGTCGACGACCAGATACTCGTCCGGTCGGGACTGGTCGCGCTCCTGAGGGCGGCCCCCGGCATCACGGTCGTCGGAGAGGCCGAGAGCGGTGAGGCGGCCGTCGTCGCCGCGGCCGAACTCCGCCCCGACGTGATCCTCATGGACATCCGGATGCCGGGTATCGGAGGCATCGCCGCCACCAGCCGCATCCTGGAGGACGCCTCCCCGGCACGGCCGAAGATCATCATCTTGACGACCTTCGACCTCGACGCCTACGTGCTCCAGGCCCTGCGCTCCGGAGCGAGCGGCTACCTCCTCAAGAACACCCCGCCCGAACGCCTGATCTCCGCCATCCACACCGTGCACGCCGGCGACACCCTCCTCAGCCCCGCGGCCCTCCAGGAACTCCTCGCCCTGTGCGCCCCGCGGGCCGCCGCGCCGCCCCCGGCCGCCGGCCCGCTCGACTCCCTCACCCGGAGGGAACGCGAGGTCCTCACCCTCGTCGGCGCGGGCTTGTCGAACGCCGAGATCGCCGCCCGTCTCTTCCTCAGTCCCGCGACCGTCAAGACCCACGTACACCGCTGCATGACGAAACTCGCCCTCGCCAGCCGCGCGCAGGCCGTCGTGTTCGCCTACGAGGCGGGGCTGGTCACGAGGTGACGGCCATTCCCGCCGGGGAGGGGCTTCGGGGGTCGGCCGGCCGGGGGACGTAGACCGGGGAGTCGGACTGGTAGAAGAGGTCGATGTCGGCCTCCTCGCCGCCGACGATCAGGGTGTCCCAGGCGCCGCTCTCCCGCAGGGTGCGGAGGGTGGCCGGGGCGATCGAGGAGAGGTGGGAGCGGAGTTCCCCGTCGTCGGGCAGGCCGGGCATCCGGGGCGCCAGCCGTTCGCGGATCCCGGCCATGCGGTCGAGAAGGGCTTCCAGATCGCTCCCGGCCGCGGCACCGGATCCGGGCCCGGCTTCGGTGCTGCGGGCGATGACGTCCTTGATGGCGCGGGTGACGCCCTGGTCGTCGGTGGTCACCATGGCGTTCCAGGCCCGGCTCTTGTGCCGGTACTGGAGCATCGACATCGCCGCCTCGTGCCGGATGAAGTCGGCGTCCCGCAGTGGCTTGCCCCGCCAGGCGCGGCTGAGCGAGCGGGCCAGCGAAGTGGCGGAGGCGAGGCCGCTGTTGAGGCCCCGGCCCGGCCAGAAGTGGATCGCGTTGGCCGCGTCGCCCAGCAGGAAGCCGTAGGTGCCGGGGGCGGTCGCGGTCGGCCGGTGCAGCTGTGCGGTGAACCGCGGGCGCTGCACCATGTCCAGCCGGAAGGAGGTGATCGCGGACAGGTCCTCCTCGGCCACCCCGAACAGGCTGAGGCCCTGCCGGATCTCCTTCCACAGCGGGGAACCGCGCAGCAGGGCGGGCAGGAAGAGGGTGCCGTGGGTGGGGCAGCGGAACTCGTTGTCCTCCTCCTGGCGGCTCATCAGGCAGGGGCGGGAGGCGATGCACTCCTCGAAGACGTGCCGGACCGGGTCTATGCCGATGACGTTCTTGGCCTCCTCACGGGTGAGCCGCATGTTCAGGAAGCCCTCGCCGCGCAGCGAGTTGAGCAGGAACCGGTTCTGCGACACCGTGAGCAGCACGCTCATGGGGTCAGGCAGCCTGGACTTGACGCGCAGCCCCAGCACGATGTCCTGGAGGTGCTCGCCGTCGAGGGAGTAGATCGAGGCGTCGGCCGCGCCGAAGCGGTCCGCGTAGTGCTCCCGGGTTCGGGAACGACCGCCCTCGGCGACCACCAGGACGTGTTCCTGGGTGATCCGGCCCTGTTCCTCCGCCACGTCGAAACGCCTGGGGACGAGGCGGATGGCCGGCCTGCGGTTGGCCAGGTCCAGCAGCCGGTCCTCGATGTGGGCGATCCGGACGTTGCGGGGCGGCCGGCCGTCGACGGAGTCGGGGCCGACGGGCCACATCTCGGAGTAGGCGCCGCTGTCGTCGAAGAGGGCGGAGAGCACCTCCTCGGGCAGGGCGAGGTACTGGCGGCTCTGGACGGTCACCACCTGCTGGCGGCGGAAGTTGCCCTGGGTCTCGTCCTTCCACACGACCGAGGAGCCCTTCCTGGTCCAGCGGCCGTCGTAGACGGTGACGGCGGTCCGCCCCGGCAGCATCTCGTCGAGCGCCAGGGCGAAGGCGAGGCCCACCGGACCACCGCCGGTGACGGTCACCCGCAGCGTGCCGGGGTCCGCGGCGCTCGGCCTCGGCACGTCCAGGAGGGAGAGGTCCATGACCGTCTCCATCACGTCCTGAGCCTCGTAAAGGAACGTTTCAGCGCCGATCCGGACGCAGTCGTTCGGACGCAGTACGTGCCGCGTGACGCGCTGGTCGTTGACGAACGTGCCGTTGCGGCTGTCCCGGTCGTAGAGGACGAAACCGGCGTCCTCCATCAGGATCTCGGCGTGCAGCCGGGAGGCACTGGGGCTGACGATCACGACGCCGTTGTCGCTCTTGCGCCCGAAGCTCAGGGGCTCGCTGCCCAGAACCACGCTCTGCCCGGTGAAGGGACCCGTGCGTCCAACGATGACCGAAGGCACTCCACACTCCTTGAAGAAGACGCCTGCTGACTGCTCGTACGACAGCAACACGCCCTCGCGATCGTGTTCGGTTCAATCATTTTCGAAGATTTTCGGCCACCCCGTTGAACCGGGGGTCCCGGTCCGCTCGTGATGTTGGCGTCGGCAGGCGATCAGAGGAGAACCGCCCCCATGCACAACGAGGAATCCGAGACCGTGACGGAGAGCACGCTCACGGCCACCACCGCGGCCACCACCGCGGCCGCGCCGGAATCACCGGCCGGCGAACGGCTGATCGCCGGCCGCTACCGGCTGCTGTCCCGGCTCGGTGAGGGCGGTATGGGCACCGTGTGGCGGGCCCGCGACGAAACCCTGCACCGCGAGGTCGCCGTCAAGGAGGTCCGCGCGCCGGCACATCTGCGGGCCGGCGACATCACGCGGATGTACAGCAGGCTGGAGCGGGAGGCGTGGGCGGCGGCCCGGATACCGGACCGCAATGTGGTGACGGTCCACGACGTGGTGATGGAGGACGACCGGCCCTGGATCGTCATGGAGCTGGTCCGCGGGCGGTCGCTGGCCGACCTGCTGCGCGCCGAGGGGCCGCTCACCCCGCGGCACACCGCGCACATCGGCGCGGAGGTACTGAGCGCGCTGCGGGCCGCGCACGCCGCCGGGGTGGAGCACCGCGACGTGAAGCCGGCCAACGTGCTGCTCGCCGAGGACGGGCGGGTGGTGCTCGGCGACTTCGGCATCGCGACGGTCGAGGGCAGCACCGCGCTGACCATGACCGGCGAGGTGGTCGGCTCCCCCGAGTACCTGCCGCCGGAGCGGGCGCTGGGCCGCCCCTCGGGCCCCGAGTCGGACCTGTGGTCCCTCGGCGTGATGCTGTACGCGGCCGTGGAGGGGGTCTCCCCGTTCCGGCAGGACACCGCGCTGAGCACCCTGCGGGCCGTCGTGGACGAGGAGCCGCCGGTGCCGGTCCGGGCCGGCCCGCTCGCCCCGGTCATCGCCGGGCTGCTCCGCAAGGAACCGGCCGGGCGGACACCCGCCGCCGAAGTCGCCGAGGCCCTGTGGGGCATCGCCCGCGAACCGGACGCCACGACGACCGCCGCCCCGGTGCTGCCGGCCCCGGCGGAACCCGCCGCGGCGGCGACGCCGGCGGTCCCCTCGCCGGTGGCACCCGCCGCCCCGGAGACCGTCCTGGAGGTTTCCCCCGCAGCGCCCGCCCCCGCGCCGGTCACGACGCCCGCCGCCCCACGCCGCAGGCGCCGTACGGCGGCCTTCGCGGCGGGCGGCGCGGTCGCCTGCGTACTGATCACGGCCGGGCTGGTCCACGCCCTCGGCGGCGACGGCGGGGACTCCGCTCCCGGTCCGGGCGGCGTACGGATGTCGGTGACGGGCGCGAACACCACCTACACCGGCAGCTGCCCGACCCCCGAGAACCGGGCCCCGGCCTTCACCGCGACCTTCACCGCCTCCGAGCCCACCCTGATCTCCTACCGCTGGGTGTCCGGCGACGGCTCGGTGGTGGACCCGCACTGGCGCACCCTGTCGATCGGGAACAAGGCCGACCCCACCGGGCGCGACACCGTACGGCTGACGACCTACGCGAAGGCGGGCACCCTGACCACCGGAATGGCCGTGGAACTCCAGAGCCCCACCCGCACCACCTCCAACCCGGTTCCCTTCTCGATCACCTGCACCGGCTGAGAACGGGGGCGGACTCGAATTGACCCGGGATTCCACGCTCGCAATGCACCGTTCTCCGGGTCTATTCGGGGCCTAGGTTGAGTGGTGCCGCCGGGAACACCGGGCGGCGGGCCCACTGAGATGTTCCAGTCCTCGACGGGACCGTGCGGATCCTGCTCGACGACCAGGTCCTCACGCTCGGCCGGGAACTCGCCCGGCGCTGAACCCACCGCCCGTCCGCGGGACGCGGTTCACCGCGCGGGCGGCAGGATCTGGCAGAGCGCTTCGAGGGCCGCGGCATAGGCGTGGTCGGACGGGGTGGCGTAGCCGACGACCAGCCCGTCGAACGGTACGGTCCCGGCGGCGGGGTGCCGGAAGCCGGCGAGGCCGTCGAGTGCGAGGCCGATCCAGGTGGCGGCGTTCACGGTGGCGGCCTCGGTGCCCGGGGGAAGCCGCAGCACCGCGTGCAGCCCCGCGGCGATACCGGTGACTTCGACGTGCGGCGCGTGCTCGGCGAGCGCGGCGACGAGCCGGTTGCGGCGGTCCCGGTAGCGCTGGCGCATCTGCCGGACGTGCCGGTCGTAGGCACCCGAGGTGATCAGGTCCGCGAAGGTGAGCTGGTCGACGACGCTGGTCCAGCGTTCGCGCCGGCCCTTCGCCGCGAGGAGCGGACCGACCAGGCGTTCCGGCAGCACCATCCAGCCCAGCCTGAGCGCGGGCGAGACGCTCTTGCTGGCCGACCCGACGTAGAGCACGTGGTCGGGGTCCAGCGCCTGGACCGCGCCGATCGGTTCGCGGTCGTACCTGAACTCCCCGTCGTAGTCGTCCTCGATCACCACGCCGCCCCGGGCACGCGCCCAGTCGACCGCCGCGTTGCGCCGCTTCGGATCGAGCGGTCCACCGACGGGGAACTGGTGGGCGGGGGTGAGCAGCACCGACCGCACGCCGCGCCGCCCGTCCAGTTCCTCCGTTCTCGTGCCCAGCTCGTCCAAGCCGAGCGGTACCGTCCGCACGCCGTCGGCGGTCAGCAGGGCGCGGTGGAACTCCAGGCCGTACGCCTCGACGGCGAGGGTGCCGCGCAGCACGCCGCCGCCGAACAGCAGCCGCAGCGCGTCGGAGAAACCCGAGCAGATCACGATGCGCTCCGGGTCGGTCCGCACGCCCCTCACCCGGGCGAGGTAGTCCGCGAGCGCGGTGCGCAGTTCGATGCGGCCCTGCGGGTCGCCCGGCCCGAAGGCCTCGTGCGGTGCGGCGCCGAGCGCGCGGCGGGTCGAGGTCGACCAGGCGTTCCTCGGGAACGACGACGCGTCGGGCTGACCCTGCGTCAAATTGTGTGCGGGCGCGGCGAATCCCGTGACCGCCTTGTTCGGCACGCGCACCGTCCTGGCGGGCGCGGCGCGTTCCGCGACCCTTGTGCCCGAGCCCTGCCGGGCGGTCAGCCAGCCCTCGGCGACCAGTTCCGCGTAGGCGTCGGCGACCGTGTTCCGTGCGATGCCGAGGTCGGCCGCGAGCGACCGGTAGGGCGGTAGCCGGATCCCGGCGGCCAGCCGTCCTTCCTGGATCGCCTCGCGCAGGGCCCGGGCGAGGGCGGCCCGGCGTGAACCCGTCCCGGCCAGTTCGAGGTGCAGGTCAGCGCCGATCCGCTCGGCGGAATTGACCCAGGATCCGGACACTTGAATGCACCTCTCCGATGGTCTGTGGGCTCCCTAGATTAATGACCATGACCCGCTCGGCCCCGGTCTCCCCCGGCCCGCGCGCGGGGGGGCCGCCGTAAATGCCTCGACAACGGTCGCGCTGATCGGGGACGCTTCGCGCGATGACCAGAATCGATGACACTCCTTCCGCATGGGACGAGCGCACTCAGCTCACTACGTTCCTCGACTACACCCGTGACACCGCCCGCGCCAAGTGCCGGGGCGTTTCCGCGGAGAACGCGCGCAAGGCGCTCCTGCCGGGCTCACCGCTGATGACCATGAGCGGGGTGATCAACCATCTCCGCTGGGTCGAGTACTACTGGTTCCAGGTGGTGTTCCTCGGCGAGGAGGACCAAGGGCCCTGGACCGAGGAGGACCCCGACCGGGAGATGCGCATCGCCGTCGACTTCCCGCTCCCGCAGTTGCTCGGCGAGTACGCCGAACAGAGCGCCCGCTACCGCGAACTCGTCGACGGGCGCGGCCTGGACGAACGGGCCGTACGGGCCGTACGCGACGGCGTGCACGTCGACCTGCGCTGGATCCTCCTTCACCTCACCGAGGAAACGGCCCGCCACAACGGCCATCTGGACATCCTGCGCGAGATGCTCGACGGCACGACCGGAGGCTGACCGGCCGTCCCGGCAGGTTCCAGGTTCGCGCGGCCGCCACGTAGGCGTCCACGGAGGGTCTGCCGGGCTTTCCACGTGTTCCTCACGCGGGCAGGACGCCCGGACCGACGTGAGGTCGCCGATCCGGCGAAAACGCGTGGACGGGAGCGAAGTCCAGCGACAGGGACACGGGGCCCCGCGTGTACAGGCCGGTCTCCCGGTAGCGGAAGCCGGGACTGTAGCGGACCTCGTCGAGCAGGGGCAGGAGCATCGCGGCGACGGTGTCGATCTCGGCCCGCGCGAAGGCCGCGCCGACGCACTGGTGGAGTCCGGTACCGAAGGCCATGTGCTGGGCGGCCGCGGTGAAGGAGCGGGCCGTGCCCAGGTCGGGGCGGTGGATGTCGAAGGTGTCCGGGGCGGCGAAGGCACCGGGGTCCCGGTTGGCCGCGCCGATCATGCAGAAGACCGTGGCACCGGCCGGGACCGCGGTGTCGGCGAAGACCGCGCTCTCCTTCGCCTGGCGGGGTATGAGCTGGACCGGCGGGGTGTAGCGCAAGGTCTCCGCGATCGCGGCGGGAAGCAGCCCGAGGTCGCGGCGCACCTCCGTCAGCTGCTCGGGGTGGTCGATCAGGTGCTTGAAGAGCAGGGCCAGCGTCTTGTCGGCGGGCTCGGTGGCGGCGGCGAGCACGTTGATGATCAGTGCGGTGACCTCGCGATTGCTCATGGCGACCCCGTCGAACTCGGCGGTGCAGAGCTTCGATATCAGGTCGTCGCCGGGGTGGCGGCGGCGCTGTTCGATGACGGGGACGAGGTAGGCCTCGAGCTGTTCCGCGCAGTCCAGGCAGTGCCGGCGTCGCTCGGGGGTGAGGGCGAGGCTGGTGATGAACTCGGCCACCCCGCTGTGCCAGGCGGCGACCTGCCGCCAGTCCTTCCTGTCCAGTCCGAGCACGTCGAGCGTCACGTGGACGGCGAGCGGCTTGCCGAAGTCGTTCACGAGGTCGATCCGGCCCCGGGCCAGGAAGGGGGCCAGGAGGTCGGCGGCGTTGGCGTGGACGGCGCGCATCTGGTCCTGGAGGGCCGCACCGGTAAAGGCTCGGACGACGATCTTCCGCTTGGCGGTGTGCTCGGCCCCCGTCATCTGCGCCAGGACCGGCCCCCGCATCACCGGCTCGGCCCGCACCTGCAGCGTCTCCGTCGTGAACGCCTCGTGGTCGGTCAGCACGCGCTTCACGTCGTCGTGGCGGGAGAGGAAGTAGCTGTCGATCGCCGGCTCGTAGTGCACCGGAGCCCCTTGCCTCAACTGTCCGAAGTGGCGGTAGGGATCTGTGGCGAACCCCTCGGACAGAACGCTGAAACGGGAATCGGAGTGCGGCACGGCGAAGACCTCTCCAGGTACTGGTACGCATCACGTTGCGCGGGAAGGGGGGACGGCGCCGGGCGCGAACCCCGGTGGCGGCGGCCCTCGTTGGCGCCGCCCCGGTCACGACGGCGTTGGTGAACCCTACGGTGCCCGGGCCGGTCCCGCCCTCCCCGCACGGCCGGCCGGTGTGGGGGCGGATCCGTACGGTGTCCGCGCGGAGATGCCGTCAGCCGGCCGGCGGGATGCTTAGGATCGGGCGTGGATCTGACATGGGCGCAAGTCTGCGGACGACGGTTGCGGCGGCACGGCCTGTCGTCGCCGCTGGGCACTCCGGCGGAGGCGGCGGCAGCGATGTGCGGCGCGCACGCCCAGGTGTTGTCGGCCGCCGAGGTGTCGATCGGCTTGAGGCTGGACGGCGTGACGCGCACCGACGTGCGGGAGGCGCTGTGGTCGGAGCACAGCCTGATCAAGACGTTCGGGCCGCGCGGTACGGTCCATCTGCTTCCGGCGGCGGAGCTGGGCCTGTGGTGCGGGGCCCTGGGAGCGGTACCGGCGGCCGGACGGCTCGCGCCCGAGGCGCGGTTGACCGGGGAACAGACCGAGGAACTCGTCGTCGCCATCGGAGTGATCCTGGCGGAGGCGGAGCTGACCGTGGACGAGCTGACCGGAGCACTGGCCGAGCAGGTCGGGGCGTGGGCCGTCGATCCGGTGATGCCCGCGTTCCAGACGATGTGGCCGCGCTGGCGGCAGATGGTCGCGACCGCCGCTCACAGGGGTGTGCTGTGCTTCGGCCCGGACAAGGGCCGCAGGACCACGTACACCAACCCCGGCCGCTGGCTGCCCGGTTTCGCCCCCGCCCCGCCGTCCGAGGCGGTCGACTGGCTGCTGGGCCGCTACCTGCACTCCTACGGGCCGGCGACTTCGCAGCACTTCGCCCGGTGGCTGGCCACCACGCCCGCCTGGACCCGCCACCTGTTCGAAGCGGCCGGCCTGACCGAGGTCTCCTTGGAAGGTACCCGTGCCTGGACCTCCCGAGCGGACGCGGAACCCGGCGAGAGCGCGCGGGGCGTCCTGCTGCTGCCGCACTTCGACTCGTTCACGGTCGGCTCGCAGCCACGGGAACTGCTGTTCCCCGGTGCGGCGCGGCAGCGGGCGCTCGCCAGGAGCAGCCAAGCCGGGAACTTCCCCGTCCTCCTGATCGACGGCGTGGTGGCCGGCGTGTGGCAGCAGAAGAAGACGGGCGGCACGGTCTCGATCACCGTCGAACCGCTCCGCCCCCTGACCGCCCGTCAGCACCGGCAACTCGGCGAGCAGGTCGAAAGGATCGGCGGCGTCCTCGAAGCCCGGCCCGCCTTCACCCTCGGCCCCGTGAACGTCGGCGCCCACGCCTGACGCGGCCCGGTTCAGCGCAGGAGCGCGCCGCGCAGGGTGATGCCGTGCCGCATGCGGAGGCGTCGCAGCTCCCACATCGCCACGGCGGTGACGGTCAGCGGCGCTCCCAGCACGAAGGCCAGCCGCACGCCCGGCGGCACGCCGTCGTAGGCCCCTCGGAACAGGTCGAAGAGGGCGACTTCCCATACGAGGAGGGTCGCGAGCAGGGGCGGAACCGTCTCGTGGAGGTCCGCCGTCCGGAAGACGTGCACGAGGGACTGCGCGATCCCGTAGAGGACGAAGGGGGCGAGCCACAACAGGAACGCGCCCAGCGCGAACAGCAGGACCACCCGCCCCGCGGACGCCGTCCAGTCCGTTTCCGCGTCCACGTAGCCGAGCCCCGTGATCAGCCTCGGCACGGCGAGCGCGACGACCAGCGCGAGCAGAGCCCCCGCGGGCTTGCCCACGCGGCGCAGGTACAGCCTCCGGTTGGGCGGGCGGGCCGCGATGACGAAGGCGGCGACGGCGATCGGGAAGGTCACCGCCAGCACGATGAGGGTGGTACGGATCTGATCGAAGCGGTCGTGCACCACGGCGTCGGCGTCCGCCGCCAGCCCGTAGGACAGCATCATCCAGGTGATGGCGACCAGTCCGATGACCGTCCGGATGACCTGGGCCCTCTTCACCACCGGATCGTGCACGCGGTCCGGTCGGGACGGCGTGAACACCGCGCGCGCCACGGCGATCGGGTTGAAGAGGCGTCCGAAGGTGAGCCGGCGCACGGTCGGCGGCTGTCCCGCCCCGTACGGATTCCACGGCGCCTCGCCGGCGCCCCCGCCTGTGCTCATGCCCGTGTCCTTCGTGTCGTCGTACCAGGAGTCACGAGGAGGATAGGCGGATCTCCGCGCGCGTGACAGCGCCTCGGTCCCGGGGCCGGCCTGCCCCACCGCCGGGCCGGCGCCCGTCAGCCCGCCGTGCGGCGCGGGAGGAGGAACGGGGTCGCCAGGAGGATCACGCCGGCCAGGGCGAGGGCGGTCCGCGGGCCGAGCAGGGCGCCCAGTACGCCCCAGGCGGCGGTCAGCAGCGCGGTCGAGGCCTTGGACGTCACGGCCCAGGCGGACAGTGTGCGGGCCACCCGGCCGGTCGGGGTGCGCCGGAGACGGTGGGTGGCGCAGACGGGGTTGAAGATCCCGCAGCAGAGGATGAGCCCGAATTCGACGCCCATCACCAGCAGGAGCCCTGCGGTGCCCGGTCCCACGAAGGCCAGGCCGAGGGGCCAGACCGCGCGCATCCACCCGGCCACGACCAGGACCCGGTGCTGTCCGAACCGGGCGGCGAGGGGCTGGGCCAGCCGTGAACCGAGCAGTCCGCCGATCGAGGGCACGGCGAAGGCGAGGCCGTACTGCCACGGCGC
The DNA here is from genome assembly GCF_056433525.1 of Streptomyces sp. NPDC044704. Taxonomy (NCBI): domain Bacteria; kingdom Bacillati; phylum Actinomycetota; class Actinomycetes; order Kitasatosporales; family Streptomycetaceae; genus Streptomyces; species Streptomyces sp. NPDC044704. The sequence continues at coordinate 611,796 of NZ_JBWKGY010000001.1, read as the reverse complement.
GAATCCGAGGGGGCCGAGCATCAGGACGGCGAGCAGTGGCTGCGCGGCCATCACCAGGCCGTTGAACAAGGTGGTGTTGAAGAGCAGCGGACGCAAGGTGGCGTCGGCGAGGACGTACCGCCAGCCGTCGAGCAGGTCCGCGGCCCGCATGCGTCCGGCCTCCCGGTACTGGGGCGGCGGCTCGTTCCCGCCCGCCGCGCGGATGCCCAGGGCCGAGAGCAGGTAGGTGACGGCGTCGGCCACCACCGTCGCCACCGGACCGAGGAGCCCGATCGCGGCGCCTCCCAGCGGCGGTCCGATGATCGTGGTCGTCCAGGCCGTGGACTCGAACCGGGCGTTGGCGACGAGCAGGTCCTCGGCCGGCAGCAGCGTCTTGAGGTAGGCGCCGGAGGCGGCGCGGAAGGAGATGTCGGCCGCGGCGACGACGACCGAGACCAGCAGGAGCTGGACGAAGGTGAGCACGCCGAGCGCGTACGCGGCGGGGACGGTCAGCAGCGCCCCGCACCGCACCAGGTCCATCGCGATCAGCACCGGCCGCTTGCGGCGGAACTCCACCCACGGGCCGAGCGGGACCGCCACGGCCGCACCCACCGCGGCACCCGCGGAGGAGAGCGCGGCGACCTCGGCCGGTCCGGCGTGCAGCACCTGGATGGCGATCAGCGGGAACGCTCCGAAGGAGAGCCACGTACCGAGCGCGCTGGTTCCGTACGCTGCCCAGAGCCAGCCGAACGGCCGCCCCAGCCGGTGCCCGCCCCTCATGCCCCCGACGCCCCTTGCCCTTGCCCTTGTCCTTGCCTTCGGCCGCAGCCGCATGGCACCCGCACAACCGATCCGCGACCGGAAGCATCAAAGCGCGCGCGGCACGCGGGGATCAAACAACCGCAGCGCCACCGGCCACAACCAACCGTTGTGCCCCTAGGGTGTCGGCATGGATCTCGACACCGTCCGGACCTTCGTCGTCGCCGCCGACGCGGGGCAGTTCCAGGAGGCCGCCACCGAGCTGGCGGTCACCCAGCAGGCGGTCTCCAAACGCATCGCCGCGCTGGAGCGCAGCCTCGGAGTGCGCCTGTTCACCCGTACCGCGCGCGGCGCCGAGCTCACCATCGACGGGCAGGCGTTCCTTCCCCACGCGCGCGAGCTGCTGCGCGTCGCCGAGCGCGCGGTGTCCTCCGTGCGGACCGGCCGGCGTCCGCTGCGCGTCGACGTGATCGCCTCGCGAGGTGCGGCGTCGGGCCTGATGCGCGGCTTCCACCGCGCGCACCCCGAGATCGAGCTCGACGTGGTGATGCTGCTCGACATCGAGGCGGCAGTCGCCGCCATCCGGTCCGGTGCGATCGACGCGTCCTTCCGCGCCGTCTCCGCGCCCGGGCGGCCCCTGCCCGCGGACTTCCGGTCCGTACGGGTGCTCGACGAGCCGCTCCAGCTCCTGACCGGCCCCGCCCACGCGCTGGCGGGCGCCCGGTCGGTGCCGCTCGCCCGGCTCGCCGGGCACCGGATCTGGATGCCCGGCATCGTTCCCGGTTCCGAGTGGGCCGCCTTCTACGACGACCTCGTCGCCGAGTTCGGCCTCACCATCGAGGCGACCGGCCCCAACTTCGGCTCCGACGCGCTGCTCGACACCGTCGCCGACACGCCGGCCCTGGCCACCTTCATGGGCGGGCACACCCGCCTCGTCTGGCCCGCCGGCCACGGCCTGCGCCGCATCCCGGTGACCGACCCGACGCCCGTCTACCCGCACTCGCTGCTCTGGCACCGCGACAACCCCCACCCGGGACTGACCACCCTCCGGGCCCACCTCGCCGCCGGAGCGGCCGGGCCCGACGCCGCCGGGACCTGGGTCCCGGACTGGGTGACCCCGCGCTGAACGCGCGCGCCTCCCCGGTCGCGTCGGGGCCGGGGGCGGCCCTCCCGGACAGCCGGACCCACCTTCCCGAAATTCAGTGGAACCGCACTCCCGTGCGCCGTTACCGTGCTCCCACCCACCCCCGCCCGGTCAAGGACGTGCCGTTGTACACCAAGTGAGACCCCCCGAGCGCTGAACCGTCGCGCGTCGCACCTGTGCGCCGTGCTCCTTTTCGCTGCGGTCTTCTCACTGGAACCGGTGTATCTCTGTGTCCGAAACCTGGGTGGTCGTACCCACCTGCCTGCCGATCGTTCTCCGCCGCTGCCACAGGTGTGCCTCCGGGCGCTTCCGGGCGAACGGCAAATTCCGCGTCAACGCCAACCACAAGCTCCTCGACGTCTGGCTCCTCGCACTCTGCACCGGGTGCGGGGACACCACCAGGATCACCGTCCTGGAGCGGGTGAACGTACGTTCCGTACGACCCGAGCTCCTGGACCGGCTGCACGACAACGACCCCGCTCTGGCAGCCGAATTGCTCCAGGACCCGGTCGTACGGCGCCGCAATCGCATCGCCCTCGACTGGGACGACGCCTGGCGCCTCGACATCGGGGCACCGCATCAGCCGGATCAGCCGCACCGGCCGGAGGGTGAGGCGACCGAGGTCTCGGTCCGCTTCGCGGCGCGGATACCCGTGCGGCCGGTGCGGCTGATCGCCGAAGGGTTCGGCCTTCCGCGAGCCGAGGTCGAGAGACTGCTCACCGAGGGGAACCTCGTGTCGACGGTCCGCTTGAGCGGCAAGCTCTCGGGCGACTTCACCTTCACGCTCAAGCGCTGAGTCCCTCCGGCCCGGGACGTGTCGGGGGAACCCGGGCCGGCGAGGTCCGGCTGCGGAGCAGCGTGCTCCGCAGCCGGGTGGACAGGTGTGGACAGGACTGGACAGTGCTCGCCGCCGCAGGGCATGGAATGTGAACACCGCCGGACACGAGGCTGTGTGCCATGAACCTTGGACGCACGAAGGACCAGGCACCCCCAGCGCCCCGGCCGGGGACCGCCCTCGCGGCCCTGGCCGCGGCGCAGTTCACCGTCATGCTGGCCACGTCGATCGTGAACGTGGCGCTGCCGCAGATCCGCGCCGGGGTGGGCCTGTCCGACGGGGGCACCACGTGGGTGGTCAACGCCTACGGCCTGGCGTTCGGTGCGCTGCTCCTGGCCGGGGGCCGGGCGGGCGACCTCTTCGGCCGCCGCCGGGTCCTGACCGTGGGCCTCGCCCTCTTCGCGGGGGCCTCGGTGGCGGCGGGGTCGGCCGCCTCGCCGGGCGTGCTGATCGCCGCCCGCGCCGTACAGGGTCTCGGCGCGGCCGCGATCGCCCCGGCCGCGCTCGCCCTGACGATGGACGTGTTCCCGCCCGGCCCGGGCAGGGGCAGGGCCTTGGGGGTGTGGGGCGCGGTCTCCGGTGCGGGGGGAGCGGGCGGCGTCCTGCTGGGCGGTGTGCTCACCCAGGCGTGGGGCTGGCCCTGGATCTTCCACTCCGTCGCGCTCGGAGCGGTGCTGGTGCTCGTCGCCGTGGTGAAGCTCGTACCGCGGGCCGTCGGCCGCGGGTCCGGACGGTTCGACCTCCTGGGCACCGTCACCGTCACCCTGGCCCTGACCTGCCTGGTCTGGGCCCTGACCAGCGCACGCGGCACGGGCTGGACGGACGCCCGGGTGCTGGGCGGCCTCCTCGGCGCCGTCACGCTGCTCGCCGTCTTCGTCCTGATCGAGCGTCGCCGGCCGCACGCCCTGATGCCTCCCAGGCTGTTCACCACCGGCCGCGTCGCCGCGGGCAACCTCCTGATGGCGCTGCTGGGTTCCGTGTGGATCGCCCTGTTCTTCTTCCTGCCGCTCTACCAGCAACAGGTACTCGGCATGGACCCCTTGGCCACCGGAGCGGGCCAACTCCCCCTCGCCCTGGCCAACATGCTCGGCGCCGCCGCGGCGCCGCGCGTCTCCCAGCGCATCGGGGTCACCGCGACCCTGACCGCTGCCCTGCTCACCGAGGCCGCGGGGCTGCTGTGGCTGTCACGGATGAGCGCCGACGGGAGCTACCTCGTCGACGTCCTCGGTCCGAGCGTCCTGGTCGGCTTCGGCCTGAGCGCCGCCTTCGTCCAGCTCACGGCGCTCGCCGTGGACGGCGTGCCGCAGCACGACGCGGGCCTGGCCGGCGGACTGGTGAACACCACCCGCCAGGTCGGTGGTGCGATCGGCCTCGCCGCCCTGGCCACCCTGGCCGGCTCCGTCACCGCCCACGCCGCCACCCACCAGTCCCACGTGGCGGCCCTCACCGCCGGCTACCGGGCCGCGTTCGCGGTCTCCGCGGCGGTCCTCGCCGCCACCGCGCTCCTCGCCCTGCCCCTCACCCGAGCGGCTCGCCGTGCACCCGGCGCCGTCCCGCCCCACACCGGCACGGACCCCGCACCGCCCGGCCCCGCCCGGGCGGCGGACCGCTCACCCGCCACCTGATCCCGACCCGTCAGCCCTTCCCGTACCGAGAACCGAAAAGGACACCGCATGCACACCATCGACACCACGGCCCCCGTCGTCGTCACCCTGGCGACGGTGATCGACGCCCCGCTCGCCACCGTCTGGGCACTGCACACCGACATCGACAACTGGCCCGCCTGGAACGCCGACATCGACCGGGCCCGGCTCGACGGGCCCGCCGCCGTCGGCAGCAGCTTCGTCTGGCTCACCCACGGCATGCACATCACCTCCACCATCCACGAACTCGTCCCCGGACAGCGGATCGTCTGGGGCGGGACGGTCGAGGGAATCGTCGGCATCCACGTCTGGACGTTCGAACCGACCGGGGCCGGCGTCCTCGTCCGCACCGAGGAGTCCTGGAGCGGGGAGCCCGTCGACGCCGCGGTCGACGCGCTCTCCTCGGCCCTGAAGGCCTCCCTCCAGAGCTGGCTCGACCGCCTCAAGGCACACGCCGAGCAGCCCGCCGGGGACGGCACCCACCCCGCGTGACGAAGACGACGACCACCGCAACCGCCACCGATGAGATCCGAGGACCCGTCATGACCACCCCGCCCTACCTGAACGGCCACTACACCCCCGTCACCGACGAGATCACCGCCACCGGCCTCACCGTCGAAGGCGCCCTGCCCCCCGAGCTGACCGGCCGTCTGATCCGCAACAGCCACAACCCCAAGCCGGGCATCACCCCCACCCACTGGTTCAAGGGCAGCGGCATGGTCCACGGGATCCGGCTGCGCGACGGCCGCGCCGAGTGGTACCGCAACCGCTGGGTCCACACCCCCGCCCTCGACGGCGCCCCCTACATGACCGAGCACGGCCCGGACCTGACCGCGAGCACCGCCGGGACCCACGTCATCGAGCACGCCGGACGGCTGCTCGCCCTGTGCGAGGCGAACCTCCCCTTCGAGCTCACCCCGGACCTGGAGACGGTGGGTGCCCACGACTTCGACGGCCGGCTGCGCACCGCGATGACCGCGCACCCCAAGGAGGACCCGATGACGGGGGAACTCCACTTCTTCGGATCCTCACCCTTCCCGCCCTTCCTGACGTACTACGTCGCCGATGCCAAGGGTGCGATCACCCACAGCGTCGAGATCCCCGGCGCGACCGCCTCCCTCAAGCACGACTTCGCCATCACCCGCCGCCACGTGGTCTTCGTCGAGGGCAACGTCACCTTCGACCCCGCCGAGCACTCCGGCATCCCCTACGCCTGGAGCGACCGGCAGCCCTCCCGCATAGGCGTCATGCCCCGGGGGGACGACGGCGCCCGGCACGTCCGCTGGTTCTCCGTCGAACCCGGCAACATGCTGCACGTCGGCAACGCGTACGAGGACGGCCAGGGCCGCATCGTCCTGGAAGGCCCCACCGTCGACCGGGACGGATTCCAGCTCTCGTGGAACTGGTGGGTCGGCGCGCCCGGGCGCGGCAGCGAACCCAACACGCGCTCCTACACCCGCCGCTGGACCATCGACATGACGGCCGGAACCGTCGACGAACGGATCATCGACGACCTCGCGGTGGAGTTCCCCACCCTCAACGAGGAGTACCTGGGGGCCGAGAACCGGTACCAGTACGCGGTGTCCTTCCCCGACCAGGAAGGCTTCGGCGGCTACGGCGTCGTCAAGTACGACCGCACCACCGGAGCCCGCCGCATCCACCAGGTCGGCGATGCCCGCCTGCCCAGCGAGGCCGTCTTCGTCCCGGCGGCCGGCGCGACCAACGAGGACGACGGCTACCTCCTCACCGTCGTCTCCGACCTGAAGCAGGACGCCTCACAACTCCTGGTGCTGGACGCCTCCGGCCTCGGCCGGATCGCCGTCGTCCACCTCCCCCGCCGGGTGACCGCCGGGATCCACGGTTCCTGGATCCCCGACAGCGCCCTCGACGGCAGCGCGGGCTGACCCTCCCGTCCCCGGGGCCCGGCACCGAGCCGCCCCGGGGACGCCCCCTGCTGACGCCGTCGCCTGCGGCACGGGCCGCACGGGGGTGCGTCCAGCAACCGGACGGTCACCTCCCAAAAGGAACAAACGCTCGACGAACGGCCAACTGGCCTGCGACGATGCCCTCATGACGCAGATCATCAAGGGGGGCAACCTGCCCGTGTCCGGCGAGCCCATGCGGGTCGCCGTGGTCCGTCGTGCCGCCGGGCCCGGTGTGCCCGAGCTCGACCCGGCGGCACTGTTGCTGGACGACAGCGGTCAGGTGAGGGGACGGAGCGACCTGGTCTTCTACAACCAGCGCGCGCACGCCACCAGCGCCGTACAACTCCTGGGCAACGCCCAGGGCGAGGACGGCCGGACGGCGGACTGGCTGGAGATCGACCCGGCCGGGGTCGAGCCGGAGGTGGAGCGGATCCTCATCGCGGCCTCCGCCGAGGGCGGAACCTTCGGGGACGTACCGGGGCTGTACGTGGAGGCCGTCAGCACGGTGACGGGTGAACGGATGGTGGTGTACTCGGTCGACGAGGACGACGCGACGACCGAAACCGCTTACGTACTGGGTGAGTTCTACCGCCGGGCCGGGGGCTGGAAGTTCCGTGCCGTCGGGCAGGGGTACGACTCGGGGCTTCCGGGGCTGGCCACGGACTACGGGTTCACGGTCGAGGAGGAAGAGGCCGAGCCCGAGTCGGCCTCCGCGCCGCCGCCCGCGCCCCGGCTCCCCGAGGCTCCCCCGCCCGCCCCGCCCCTGGCGGCGGCGGCAGCTCCGGTGCCCCCGGAGCCGGAACCGTCCGGGGCCGCAGAGGCCGTAGCGGCATCACCGGCCCCCACCTCCACGGCCACGGCCACCGAGCCCGCCGGTACACCCGTCTCCAAGACGGACTCCCCGCTCCTGGGCACCATCACCACACGGCTGAACAACCTCCCGACCGACTTCGGGCCGGACTTCCCCGTCTTCACGCACGAGGGCAAGGGAAACGACATCGTCCGGGTGGAGGTGCCCATGCCGGCCGGGTTCGCCGTGGTCGACGTGGTGAGGGTGGGGGAAAGCCTCATCGAGATCGCGGCGTTGAACCACCGCAACCACGAGCAGTCCCCCTCGGTCCTCAGCAGCTGGCTGGAGGACTTCAGCGGGCGCGGAATCGTGGACCACGACGGGAACGGGCCCCTGCGGCTGCGCGTGAAGGCACACGGCGAGTGGAAGATCACCGTGAGCCCGATCTCGGTGCTCCGCGACGTCTCCGAACGGGTCGAGGGTTTCGGTCCGGACGTCCTGGCGTACGCCGGACCCGCCGTCGACCTCGCCGTCAGGCACCGCAACCGCAAGGACGACTGGTTCGAGCTGGAGGCCATCAGGCGCAGCGCCTCGCGCCGCAACCTGTGCAGCGGGTACAAGTCGGGGCGGACCACGGTGGCGCTGACGCGCGGGGCGCGACTGCTGGTCATCAAGTGCGACAGCCCCTGGTCGATCACCCCCCGCGAGGTCACCCCGCACGCCAACCGGACGGAAGGCGAGGTCCCGCCCTTCTGGAAGCGCCTGCGCTGACCGCCGGCCGGGACCGCGAGGGCCCGTGACGGTGGGCCGGAGCCGGTGGACCGAGTCGCCGTGCGGGGCAACCGCCACCACCGGCCCCGCACGCCCTCGGGGTCCCCCACGGCGGTCGGCCGCGGACCGGGCAGGATGGCGTACATGACACCCGACGAGCTGACGGAGCCGGTCGACGGCTGGGCCTTCCTCGGCCACAACAGAGCGGCTCCCGAGGAACTGCTGGTCCGGCTGCTCGACGTCGCCCCCGACTTCCTGTGGCGCGAGGACCTACCGGCCCGCGTCCTCGATGCGGCGGTCGGCCACCCGGACCGGGCGGTGCGCGGCCGGGTCGTCGAGGCGCGGCACGAGCTGACCCCGGAACAGTGGGCCCGGCTCTTCCGCGGGGAACGCAGCGGGGCGCGGCGGGCACTGTTCGTGGAGTTCGCCGCCGACCGGGGGGAGCCGCTGGCCGACGCGGCGATGGAGGAGCTGGCCGCCGACGCGTCCCCTCTGGTCCGGGCCGAGGCCGCCCGGCTGCGCGGGCTTCCCGTGCCTCTGCTCCGCATTCTCGCGGCCGACCCCGCTCCCGCCGTCCGGGCCGCCGCCTGCGACCCGGTCTGGCCCCACCTCCCCCCACCGGTGCGGGAGGGCCTGCTAGCCGACCCCGACGAGCGGGTCCGCACCGCCGCCCGGCTCCGCCACCACCGGGACCATCCGCTGTCCGAGGCCGGTTTCGAGCGGCTCGGGGGCACGGCCGGCCGCGCCCTGGACACCTGTCGCCTCGCGCCCGGACTGGCCGCGCGGCTGGCTTCGTACGGGTCCGCGGAGGTCCGGGAGAGGCTGGCGCGCAGTCCCCGTCTCGACCCGGCGGCCATCGCCCTCCTCGCCGAGGACGAGCACGAGGAGGTCCGCCGCGCGCTCGCCGTGCGGGCCGACCTGACCGAGGAGCAGCGGGCCGCCGTCCGCCTGGCGGCCGGTCCGGGCGACGGGCACCACCACCTCCTGCCCTGGGTGGCCGAACTCCACGACGACCCCGGGGCCATGCGCCGGCTCGCCGCCTCCGGCCATCCCCACGTGCGCAGCAGCGTCGCCCGCGCCCGGCACCTGCCGCCGGACGTCGTCGCACGGCTGGCGGGCGACGAGGACCGGGTCGTGCGGCTCTTCCTCGCCGAGTCCTGCGAGGACGCGCCGCCGGACCTGCTCCTGGAGGTCTGGCGCTGGTGGGACGGCAGCCTGAGCTTCCCCGGGCGCCCGCGCAGCCACCCGAACTTCCCGCGCGAGGGACTCCTGCGCCATGCCACCGACCCGGACCCGAGGCTCCGGCGACTCGCCCTGGGCGACCCCGGGTCCACGCCCGAGCTGGTCGACCGGCTCAGCCGGGACGAGGCCGAGGAGGTGCGGCAGGACGCCGCGGGCGACCCGAGGCTCTCCCCCGCCGCCGCGGTGCGCCTGCTCGACGATCCGGACTCCTCCGTGCGGGCCCTCGCCGCCCGGCACCCCGCCCTTCCGCGGGAGGTCCTGCTCCGGCTGCTGCTCGACCCCCGGACCGCGGGCTCCGCCGCCGTGAACACGGCGCTGCCCGTGCCCGTGATGCGCCGGATGGCCGACCTGCTGGCGGAGCGGCCGTGACCGGCCGGTTCCGGCCGGGCGGGGTGGCAGGCGGCGGGGCGGGAGGTCAGGCGCGGGGCGGCCGGGTGGCGGTGTCGAGGTAGAAGGCGTCGATGCTCTGGACGGCCTGCTCGAACTCCTCCAGGTTGACGGGCTTGGTCACGTACGCGTTGGCGTGGCTGCTGTAGGCGCCGGTGACGTCGTCCGGTGCGGAGGAGGTGGTGAGGACGACGACGGGGATGGTCTGGAGGTCGTCGTCGTTCTTCAGGACCTTCAGCAGGTCCCGGCCGTTCATGCGGGGCATGTTGAGGTCGAGCACGATCAGGTCCGGGCGCACGCTGCCCGGCGCCCGGAGGTGTTCGAGTGCGGCGACCCCGTCGGTGACCTGGACGAGGTTGCGTGCCCCGCGCTCGGAGAGGGCCTCCTCGATGAGCATGGCGTCGGCCATGTCGTCTTCGACGAGCAGGACGTCGAAGGGGCGGGCGGGGGTGGTCATCATCGGATGCTCCGTGGGTGCTTCGTTGGAGTGGTCGAACAGCCCCGGCCAGCGGCGGCGCGCGCCCTGGCGGGTCATCCCGCAGGCGGAGCCGATCTGTGGATAGCCGGCACCCGCCCGGGCGGCCGCCTCGGCCGCTTCCTGCTGGATGCGTGCGGTGGCCTGCTGGATGTGGTCCAGCAGGTGGAGGAGCGTCAGTGCCTGTGCCGGGTCGTCCGGTTTCGGATGCGCCGGGGTTTCCAGCAGTTGCCGCGCAAGGCGCCGCGCCAGGGAACCCACCGCCGCGTCCGCGACGGCGGCGGTCTCCGGCGGGGTGGTCCGCAGTACGAAGTTCTTGCCAGGCATACCCGGCACCTTAGGCGCCCCGGGGAACCTGGACAACAACGGTTGTCGGAACCCCTTTAGAGTATGCACGCCCGCGCTCTTTCAAAGGCGGCCGACTCGACGAGGAGTTCACAGGATGAACGGCGATCAGGAGCGCCCGCGCTCACGGAGGCTCGCCGCGTGGACGACCCGCCGCTGGCTGCGGGTGGGTGTGGCCGCCTCCCTGGTGGTCCTGACCCTGCTGGGGGCGACGGGAGCCTGGGTGCTGGGCCGGACGGCCTCGATCAGCGAAGAACTCGTGGACGTGAGGTCCCCCGCGCTGACGAGCGCGATCCGGCTGGAAGCGGCCGTACTGAACCAGGAGACCGGGATCCGCGGGTACGGGCTCACCGGCACCTCCGAGTTCATCGCCCCCTACCGGGCGGGGCTCGCGGAGCAGGAAACGGACATCTCGCGGCTGTCGGAGCTGCTGCAGGGCGATAAGGCCGCCCTGGAGGACCTCGCGGCCGTACAGAAGGCTCTGGAGCGGTGGCAGGACCGGATCGCCCGGCCCGTCGCGGCCTCGCCGCCCGGATCCCCCTCGCCCTTGGCGACGGAACGCGCCGCCGAGGGGAAGACCGCCTTCGACGAGCTCCGTACGGCCATGACCGCCCAGCAGGACCGGCTGCGGGCGGAGCGGGCCCGGTCGCGGGAGGACCTGCTGGCCACGATGTCGCTGCGCAACGGGGTGTTCACGGCCATCGCCGTACTCATCCTCGCGCTCGCGGCCCTGATCTTCGAGGGTCTGCGCCGGGGCATCACCATGCCGCTCGAACAGCTCGGTGCGGATGCCCGTACGGTGGCCGGGGGCGACTTCGACCATCCCATCGCGGAGACCGGTCCCGCGGACCTGCGCCGCCTCGGCAGCGAGATCGACTTCATGCGGCGGCGCCTCGTACGGGAACTGGCCTTCGCCGAGGAGGCACGGCTGCGCCTGGACGCACAGGCCGCCGACCTCCAGCGGTCCAACGCCGAGCTGGAGCAGTTCGCCTACGTGGCCTCCCACGACCTGCAGGAGCCGCTGCGCAAGGTGTCCAGCTTCACGCAGCTCCTCCAGCGGCGCTACGGCGGCCAGCTCGACGCCAAGGCCGACCAGTACATCGACTTCGCGGTCGACGGCGCGAACCGCATGCAGACCCTCATCAACGACCTCCTCGCCTTCTCCCGGGTCGGCCGGGTCCACAACACCCACCAGAGCCTCGATCTCGACAAGGTGCTGAAGCAGACCCTGTCCGCGCTCAGCGTCGGCATCGACGAGGCCGGGGCGACGATCACCCACGACCCGCTGCCGACGCTCGTCGCGGACCCGACGCAATTGGGCATGCTCTGGCAGAACCTGATCGGCAACGCGGTCAAGTTCCGCCGCCCCGGCCAGGCGCCCGAGATCCACGTCACCGCGGCCCCCGAAGGCGACCTGTGGCGCTTCACGGTGACCGACAACGGCATCGGGATCGACCCGGAGTACGCCGACAAGGTGTTCGTCATCTTCCAGCGGCTGCACACCAAGGACACCTACTCCGGCAGCGGAATCGGTCTGGCGATGTGCAAGAAGATCGTCGAGTTCCACGGCGGCACGATCGGCGTCGACACCGAGTACGACGAAGGCACGCGCATCACCTTCACCCTGGCGCCCGAGCCTCCGCCGAGCCCCGGTCCCTCGCCGCTGCCGGAGGCGAGCCGCGCGGACGCGGGGGCCAATCCGTGACCGCCACCACGCCGGTCGCACAGGACGCGGCCACCGCCGAACCCCTGTACCGGGTCCTGCTGGTCGAGGACGACCGGGGCGACGCGCTGCTCGTCGAGGAGCTCCTGCACGACACGGGGCTGCGGTTCGAGCTGACCACCCGTCCCACCCTGGCCGAGGCCCGCACCGAGCTGACCACCCGCACGATCGACTGCGTGCTGCTCGACCTGCACCTGCCGGACGTGTCGGGAACCGACGCCGTCACCACCGTCCGCGGTCTGGCTCCGCACACCGCGGTGATCGTCCTGACCGGCCTGTCCGAGACGCAGGCGGGCTCCGAGGCGATGGCCTCCGGGGCCCAGGACTACCTGGTCAAGGGCAAGGTCGACGCGGACCTGCTGCGCCGCACGGTGCGCTACGCCGTCTACCGCAGCCAGACCGAGCGTGCCGCGGCGCAGGCCCAGTCGGCCCGGCTGCGCGCGCAGGAGAACGCCCGCCTGGAACGCGGGCTGCTGCCCCAGCCCATGCTCGACACCTCCACCGTCACCGTGACCACCCGCTACCTCCCCGGTGCGGAACTGGCCCTGCTCGGCGGGGACTTCCTGGACGTCGTCGAAGGCGAGGACGGGCTGCTGCACGCCGTCGTCGGGGACGTCAGCGGGCACGGCCCCGACGCGGCGGCCCTCGGCGTCTGCCTGCGCATCGCCTGGCGCTCGCTCGTGCTGGGCGGACACCGCGGCACCGACCTGCTCCGCCTCATGGAGCGTCTGCTCGTCGCCGAGCGCGGCGCCCAGCCCCTGTTCGCCACGTGCACGCTGCTCACCCTCGACCAGCGGTCCGCCACCGGCACGTTCCACCTGGCCGGGCACCACGAGCCCCTGCTCACGACCCCGGACGGGACCCGTGAGGTGGCCGCCGCACACGGCATCGCGCTGGGCCTCGTCCCGGGACAGCGCGACTGGCCCGCCACGGTCGTGCCGCTCCCGGAGGCCGGAGCCCTCACCCTGTACACCGACGGCCTGACCGAAGGGCACAACGGCGAAGCCGGCGGCAGGCTCGGCGCCGAAGGGCTGCTGCCCCTCATCAACCGTCTGCCGTCGGCGGACCCCGCGGCGCACCTGGACAGTCTCATCCGGGAGACCAGGGCCCTCAACGCCGGCCGGCACACCGACGACGTGGCCGTGCTCCGGCTCGACTGGAAACCGCGCTAGGGCCTGTCGTCAAACTCCCGTCGTCGCCCGGAGGGCGGCCCTGCGGCGTCTGGTGCGTGCTCTCGGTGCGCCGGGCGGAAGCCCGCGTACTGGACGTACTTGGCTTTCGCCCGGTGCGGCGAGAGCGCGTGCCAGGCGTCGCGGGGCAGACGGGAGTTTGACGACAGGCCCTAGTGCCGTGGCCGGAAAGGTTTGCCGGGTCGCGGGTCCCGGGCGGCTACCGGGGGCCGTGCAGCTCCTGCTGCCACAGGGCCTCGCAGAGCAGGTCGAGTCCCTGGCGCAGGTGGCGACGGTAGGTGCCGTACGGAAGGCCCAGGCGGCGGGCGGCGGCTTCCTGGGTGGGCGCACCGGAGAAGTGGCCCCCCATCAGGGCCTCTCGGGCCCGCACTCCGCGCGGGTCGCGGGCGAGGTCGTCGACGGCCCGGTGCAGGAGGGCGCGGAGTTCGGCCACCGGCTGGGGGAGGTCGGCGGCGAGCCGGGTCCGCAGCAGGCCGCAGGCGGCGAAGGCGCGCTCGTCCCGCCAGTGTGCCAGGGCCTCGCGCACGGCCTGGTCGAACCCGGTGCGCGAGAGGGGCGACGGCCCGGACGGGGCCGGCTCGTCGGTGGTCGATATGAACCGCTGGAGCCATGCCTCGACGGATATGCGGCGCCAGTCGACGCTGAACAGTCCGTAGGTGTGGGCGCCGACGCGCGGCCGGGCCCCCGTGTCGGCGAGGGAGCCCTTGACGCGCTCGGCCCAGGTTTCCGCGTCCTGCCAGGCGGCGAAGCCGTACGCGCGGCCGCGGGCCCGGGCCGCCTCCGCCTGGGCGCGTGAGCTGCTCAGGTCGATGACCCGCGAGGGGACCTGGTACCGCTCGGGGTAGACGGAGAACCGGCTGATGCCGATGTGCTCGCCGGGGCTCACCGGTACGGAGGTGTCGGTGTACCGCCAGGCCGCGGCCACGACGGGATCGGTGGCCAGGTCCTGGGGGTCGGGAGGGGCCGGCAGGACGAGCCGGGCGGTGAACGCCACGATCCGGCCCGTGTTCACCAGGCGGTAGACGCTGAAGGCCTGGGGCTGGCGCCGCGCCCAGTAGCGGACGATGTCCGCGGAGGCGGGTCCTTCGGATTCCTCGGCCATGCGCAGCACGGCGTCGAGGTCGTCCGGGTGCAGGGGCCGGTCGTGGACCTCGTCCTCGCGCGACCACGTCCGCACCCGGGTGAGGGACTCCGCCTCCCGGAAGAGGTAGAAGAGCTCGTCGGTGACGGTCCACACGCGCTCGTCGGGTGCCTCGCGCAGCAGGCGCAGGTACTCGTCCGCCAGACGGCGGCGCATCGTCTCGAACGCGTTGGGTGCCCGCCAGCGCAGGTCGGCGGCCAGCGTCTCGCGTGCGGCGTCGTGCGGGTGGAGTCCCCGGTGCGTGGACTCCATGAAGGGCAGGTCCCGCAGCCAGGAGAAGAGCAGGTGGGCGTCCTCGTCGGGCAGTACCGCGGCGAGGAGTTCCTCGGACGTCGAATGGGCCTGCGCCGCCACCTCCAGGGCGCGGCGGTGGGCCGCCGTGGGTACCTCTCCGATCAGCCCCGCCAGCAGGATGCGCAGGACGTCCGCCGAGGGGGCCCAGATCTCCTCGCGGCCGCAGCCCTCCGATCCCGTGGCGGCCGCCAGCGACAGGGCCAGCGGGTTGCCTCCGGCGAAGCGGAGCACCCGGTCGCGCAGTTCCGGCCGGATCCCCGCCGCGACCAGCAGGCTCCGCGCCTGTTCCTCGGAGAACGCCCCCAGTTCGGTGACGTGCAGGAGCGGCGACCAGGCGGGGTCGGCGGTCCACTGCGGTTGCGGTGCGCGCCGGCCGGCCAGGACGACCAGGGTGTCGTTCGCGGCGCGGGGCAGGAAGTGGTGCCACAGCCAGCTTTCCAGCCACTGGCAGTGCTCGAAGGAGTCCACGAGCAGCACGGTGCCGGGGACGTCCAGGAAGGGGCCGGCGGCGCGCTCGAAATCGGCGGGGTCCCGGTTCACGAACCGGCCGTCGAGTTCGACGAGCAGTCGGCCCGCCGTGCGGGCACGGTCCGCCAGGCGTCGCAGCAGCGTCGACTTGCCGATGCCGCCGGGGCCGCACACGTAGAACGCGAACGGCGCCTGGGGATCGCCCGCCAGGGCCCGGTCGAAGCGTTCGAGTTCGTCGTCCCTGCCGACGAAGGCCCGTACCCGCGCTCGGCTGAGTCTTTCTCCCACGGACACCATGGCGGCTTCCCCCTCGTTCCGGCACCGGACTGCCGATCCCGCGGACAGCTCCGAGCGGGCTGGTCGGTGCCGCGCCGGGTGGGAGGAGGTGCCGCGTCGGGCACTCCGGGGGCCGGTCCGCCGCCGGAGTGGCTACGTCGTGGCAGATCCTAACCGAGGCCCTGTTCCGGTCACTTGACGAGACCGAGGTTCTCGTCTTCCGGCTCGCCGGTGATCAGGAGCGTGGTCTCCTCGACGCGCTGGAAGCGGCCGTCGGGGGCGAGCTGGGCGAAGAGGTAGACCTCGGTGCGGGAGGTGCCTCCGTTGTGCTGGGTGAGGGTGACGCTGTGGCGGTCGGCGTACCGGAGGCCGTCGCGCAGTTCGTCGTGGACCTCTATGTGTCCGCTGCGGATCAGGGAGCGGAGGCGGGTGATGTGCTGGGTGAAGGCGGTCCGGTCGCTCCACACGCCGTTGGTGCGCTGGCGGTAGTCGGAGGTGAAGTGCCGGTCGAGGGCTTCGGCCAGGTCATTTCCCGGAGTGAACAGCAGGTCGGTGATCGCTCGGGTGATGCTGGTCGCTGTCATCGTCGTCTTCGCCTCGGAGAGTGGGGATGCGGGGAGGCTCCGGCGACTGGGAGCCGGCACGCCCCTCGGACAGAACGGCATGACGAACGGCGGCGATGTCGCATCGCCCCACACTCCCCCGACCGCTGGCCATAGGTTAACAACCGTTCGCCGATGGGCAATTGCCGGATCCCACGGGTTCGACGTCCCGCCGGTTCCGGGTCAGTGGAGGCAGAGGCAGAACGGGTGGCCCGCCGGGTCCGCGTAGACCCGCCAGTTGGCTTCCGGGCGGATCTGGTCCGTCCGCTCCAGCACGGTCGCGCCGAGGGCGAGCGCCCGCTCCTCTTCCCCTTCGAGGTCGTCCACGTCGAAATCCAGGTGGATCTGCTGCGGGTGCCGCTGGCCGGGCCATTCGGGCGGCCGGTAGCCGTCCACCCGCTGGCAGGCCAGTGGCGTTCCCTCGAACCCGCGCACCTCGACCCAGTCGGGTTCTTCCGGGTCCGCGACCACCTTGCCGCCGAGCAGATCCGCGTAGAACCGCGCGAGCCGCACCGGATCGGCGCAGTCCAGCGCCACAGCCTGCAACTTTCGAATCACTGCCGCCGCTCCTTCAGTCCTCGGTCACTTCCGTCCCGTCCTGTACGGGAGGCGTCTTCCCCGCCGCCGCAGCGGGCATGCGCCGGGACCTGCCCGGCCGGGCTCGATCCGGCCCCCGGGCCGGGCGATGTCGAACACCGGCCCGCACCCGCGTCAGCGCGACCCCCCCCTGCTTCCCCAACGCGTTGCGTCACGCGCGTCGCCGCGGGCGCGGCCGCCCGTTCGATGGTGGGCGCAGCCGCCCGACGGCGCCGAGTAGCATCCCCGGATGCCGAAGACGATCGAGACGCTGACGCCCGGAGCCGGGCGGACCGACACCGCGGGCCTGCGCGCGTACGACCCGGACCCCGTCGCGCGGTGCGCGGCCGATGCGGCACAACCGTGGTGGCGCCGCAAGGCCTGCGTGGAGGCGCTGGCCGGGCGGGTGCCGGAGGGGCACGTGGCCGAGCTGATCGCTTGTGTCCAGGACGCCGGCCAGTCGGGCTCGGTGCGCATCGCCCTGCTGGAGCTCCTCGCGGACCGGCCGGAGCTGCTGCCTTGGCTGCGGCACGAGGACCGGCTCCAGGAGAGCGCGTACGGCATGCCCGAGGCGATCCTCAAGGCCCGGGGCGCGCTCGGCGACCGTACGTCGGCGGAGGCCCTGGCGACGCTGGCCTTCAGCCCGTGGGGGCACCGGCAGGTGATCGGCGAGGCCGGGCTGGACGCACTGGCCGCCCGGTACGGGGTCGAGGCGGTGCTCGCCGATCTCGGCGGGGCCCGGCCCGAGGACCGGGCCTTCGGGGTCCGGATGCGGCACCGCGCCGGGGAGGACGTCACGGACGCGCTCGCCGACCCCGATCGGGGCGTCGCCCACCTCGCCGTGACCCTCCTGGCCGATCCGGAACGGCTGCGCGGCTACCTCACCGAGGCGCCGACGGAAGAGGCGAAACTGTGGGCCGCCTACGCGCTGTACCGCCTGACCCATGACACCGCCGAGACCCGCAGGGTGTACGAGGCACTGGGACGGCCCCGCGTCGAGGTGGCCGGCCTGGACGAGGAGCTGCGCGCGGCGATCGTCCACGAGTACGGGCACGGGTGCGCGGAGCGCAGCGATCCGCGGTGGCGGATCGAGGCGCTGTGCACCGAGCCGCCCTCCGGTACCGACGCGGCCGAGCGGACCTCGCGGGCCGTGACCGCGCTCACCGCGGCGGGGCTCACGCCGAAGCCGCCGGTCTCCTGCGGAGAGGCCCACCACCAGGGCGACGGTACGTACGACGTGATCGGCTACGGCGCGTGCGGCGGCGAGGTGCTCGTCAGCACGCTCGGCCGCTTCGCCACCGATCACGACGACGATCCCGCCGTGCGCCGCGCCCTCGAATCGGCGGGCTTCCGCTGGATCGACCAGAGCGTCGGTGCGATCCGGGTCACCGGCCTGGGGGTGTACTACTTCGGGCGTCGCGACCCGTTGGACATCCAGACGCTGCTGTTCTACTGGCAGGACTGAGCCGCCGGCAGGACTGAGCCGCCCCCGCCAGGGCGGGCCCTGCTCGCCGGACCGCTTGCGGGTGACCCGCGGATCGGCATCCGGCGTCCCGGGTACGCGAAGACGCCCGGCGGGGGTGTCCCGGCCGGGCGTCTCGCGATGTGTTCTCGGGTCCGCTGGTGGCTCAGTACCAGTGGTGGGTCTGCCAGAAGTTCCAGGCGCCGACGGGGCTGCCGTAGCGGGAGTTCATGTAGTCCAGGCCCCACTTGATCTGGGTGGCCGGGTTGGTCTTCCAGTCCGAACCGGCCGACGACATCTTCGAGGCCGGCAGGGCCTGGACCAGGCCGTAGGCGCCCGAGGAGGAGTTCGTGGCGGTGTGGTTCCAGCCGCTCTCACGGGAAACGATGTTGTTGAACGCCGCGAACTGCGCCGGGTCCTTGATCATCTGCTGGGCGATCGCCTTGGCGCTCGTCGGGGCCGCCTGGGCGGGAACCGTGGCGAGCATCGAACCGGCGACGCCGAGGGCGACGACGGCACCCGCGAGGGTCTTCTTCGAAGCGGCGATGCGGCGGATGACAGCGTTCGACACGAGGAAACCTTCCACAGGGAACAAGGGCGGTCGCGGCATGCCGAAGGCATGCGTGATCCCTTCACGCGGTGGAGAGGGGTTCGTCAGCGGCAGGTGAGTGAAGCGCCCGGGCCGCCCGGCGACACATCCAGTTCTACCGACCCCCCACCCCCCTGGCAACGAGCCCGCTTACTACCCGCCTTCGCAGCCGGGGACCCCCGGCCCGCCGGCGGGGTGCGGGCCGGAGCCCCGGGCACGGGGCACCGTACCGGCCCGCGAGGCCTACTACCCCGGGTCGTATGTGACGTGGGTCCTATGGGGCGGCTCACCCCCGAGCCGCCCGAATCTCACCGAACGTCACTGCTCGTACCCCTCTGCGGGGCCCGGCCGTGCGGCCGGGTCGGAACCGGCCGGGGATCCGGGGCCGTAGCGCTCGTAGTAGTCGTGGAGGAGCCCCGACGCGTCCAGGACCGCGTCGGCCCAGGCCGGATCGAGCCCGGGTGGGGCGGGGCGGGTGGCGAGGGCGCAGGCGCCGGTGAGCATGCCCGCGTAGACGAGGTCGGAGTGGAGGTTGCTGATGCTGTCGGTCTCGTGGAAGTTGACGGGGCGGCCTCCGGCCAGGACGGTCACGTCCACACCCCCCGGAAGTGCGTGGGTGCGGTAGGCGGGGTGGGTCACGGGCCGGGCCGCCGGCTCCTGCGTGGCGGCGGCTTCGAGTGCGGGGAGGTCGAACTCGATGTCGCGGCTGCTGACGCTCGCGAGGTAGACCGAGCGCCTGAGGGCCGCGTACTCGCGGGTCGACATGCTGGTGCGTCCGGTGACCCCGAAGACGAGCAGGGGCTCGTGCCGGGTCAGCAGGGGACCGAGTGCGCGCGCGGTGGTGTAGCCGCTCTCGTGGGCCTCGATGAGGTGGAGGATGTCGGCGTCGTACACGGCGACCCGCATGCGGCGCTGGGTGAGGAGGGCCGCGATGTGGGCGCCGACGTTGCCGTACCCGATGACCAGTGCGGGCTGTCCCTCGATCTTCAGCGCGGGCAGCAGTTCCAGGGCCGTGGTGACGGCCTTCTCCGCGATCCAGTACGACTCGATGCGGCCCTTGAGCCGGGACTGGGCCACCGAGAAGACCGGGAAGGGCAGCTCCTCCTCGCGGCCCTGGAGCTTGTAGATCCCGGACATGGTCTGTTCCACCACGCCCGCCCAGTCTCCGACCGCGGATCCCGGCACGGCCCCGTGGCGGCCCTGGTCCAGGAGCGCGGGTACGACGTAGCCCCCGTCGTCCAGGGCCAGGCAGCGCAAGCCCTTGCTCCGGGCGCGGGCGGTGTGCTCCGCGACCGCTCGGGCGTCCGTCGCGTCGGTGACGTGTACGCCGAGTGCGTCGAGGTGGCCGTGGACCCGGTGGCGCCACTGGTAGGCGTAGTCCTTGCGCAGGACCGTCATGGCGTCCAGCGGGGCACCCAGCTCGGCCAGGCAGGCGACGAGATGGACGAGATCGGTCAGGAAGTGGCCGGTGACCAGGACCGCGAAGCCCGCGAGCGGCTTCCCTTCGCGCAGCCGGTCGACGGCAGCGCTCATGAGCGGCAGTTCGCCCGCGACCCGTTCCGATTCCTGTACGGAAAGGGGCTGGCGGTGCCAGATCTCGGCCCAGCGGTCCAGGGAGTCCTCCGGCCGCGACGCGGCACTGCCCGAAAGGCGCAGGGTGAGGCGCAGCAGGGACGTTCCCGCGGTGTCGCGGCGCATCTCGGTGGAGACGAACATCGCCGCGTGGAGGTCCGGCGCGAGCTGCACCGTGAGTTCACCCGCGCTCTGGCCCAGGACGGCGTGCGGGCCGACGGCGTCGCACAGGCGGCGGGCCGCACGGTGCAGGAGGTGCGGGCCGTCACCGGGGGCGGCGACGACGTCGACCGTGGTCGCCGTGAAGGAGGACGGGGCCGTCGCGGGCAACGGAACGTGGTGGTGGTCCGGACGTCGGGTGGTCACGGTGGTGAATCCTCGATCCGTCGGCGTTGAATTTCGATCCGTTGTACAGGGAGGCATCGTCCGCCGCAACGAAACTCCCGTGATGCACGTGCAGGGGAATAGGGATTCTCGCGCAGACTTCGACCATATTTCCCTTTACACGTCGCTGACCTGCTCTTCTCCACCGGATCGATCAAGACGAAAAGGCGGGCTCGGGAACCGGATGCTTGAATTCCGGCAGGTCGTACGGTCGAAGGCACCGGATTCCGGCCGTCCCGCACCATAGGGTTCATCCGACGGGCCGGAAACCGTTACGGCCTCCGACTCGAATTCATCCGGACCGGATATCGAGCGAGAGAAAGAGGACACGTGCTCACAGCACACGACTGGATCGACGCCCTCGGCCTGGAAGCACACGTGGAGGGCGGGTACTTCCGGCGGACCTTCCAGGCCGACCACCGCCCCCCGATCCGGACGGCCCGCGGCGACCGCTACACCCTGACCTCCATCCAGTACCTGCTCACGCACTGGTCACCGATCGGGCACTGGCACCTCAACGAGTCCGACATCCTGCACTTCCACCACCACGGCGAACCGGTCACCTATCACCTGCTCCACCCGGACGGCCGGCACACCACCGCGGTCCTCGGCCAGGACCCGGGCCAGGGGCAGTCCCTCACCCTCCCCGTACCCGGAGGCGTGTGGAAGGCCTCCCACCTCACCTCCGGGGACCACGCCCTGATCAGCGAAGCCGTCGCGCCCGGATTCGACTACGCCGACATGACCCTCGGCGAGACCCAGGACCTGCTGCACCGCTTCCCCGGACACGCCGATCTCGTACACCGCTACTGCCGGCCGTCTTCGGAGTAGTACGCCCGCGAGGAGTTCCGCCCGGGGACGGTTCCGCCCGGGGACGGTTCCGCCCGGGGACGGTTCCGCCCGGGGACGGTTCCGCCCGGGGACGGTTTCGCCCGGGGACGGTTTCGCCCGGGGACGGTTTCGCCCGGGTCCGGCTAGAGGTTCGGGTCGAAGGGGATTCCGGCCGGCTTGGCCTCGGCCAGATGGGAGGCGAAGGAGCCGTCCTTCAGGCCGAAGTGCGCGCTGCCGAAATCGGCCTGGGTCAGCTTGTCCCGCAAGCCGGGAGGGTAGCCGTTCCACCCGATGAGCGCGGGGAACTGCCAGGCGCCCTCGTGGTTCTCGGGCGGTTCGTCGTTGCTGTTCGCCGCGCGGAAGCAGTGGGTGCTGACGCCGTCCTTGTGGTAGACGATCTTGGGATGGGTTCCGTCCCAGCGGATCTGGTCGCGTGCGTGGACGACGAAGTCGCCGTGGGCCGAAGTCGCCACGTACTTGGCCTCGTTGCCCTGGATCCACACCACCACGTGCTCCCAGTCGTGGCGGTGACCTCCGAGGCTGATCCCGGGTATGGCCTGGTCCTTCTCGAAGTACAGGGCGTACGCCACGGCACACCAGCCGTTGTTGCACTTCCAACGGGAGTAGCCGTTGGTGTTGTCGAGGTCCGAGGCGTCCCGGCAGCTTCCGTTGAGGGCGCCGGTGGGTTTGAGTCCGGCGTTCAGCACGCCGGTCGGGCCTATGGCCGGTGTCGGGTAACAGCCGTCGGTGTCGTAGTCGTAGGCCGGCTGGAAGGTCAGCTCGATCGCTTCGGCCTGGGCGGGCAGGGCCGGGGGCGGTGCGGCGAAGGCCGGCTGGGCCACCCCTACGACGAGTGCGAGGGCGGCGCCTGCGACCACGAACGATCTCCGCGTGCGACGGTACGTCCGCAAGGTACGCCTCCTGGTCGGTCGGGTGCGGTCGGGTGGGCGGACGGGCCTCGACCCGTGCCGAAATCCGAACGCCCGGAGCATCATTCGCGAAGGAGGCCCAACCGGCAAGGATTCCGACAGCCCCTCCCCTTCCCCGGCCGCACCGTGGACGGCCTTGCGCACAGGTGGAGTTGACGATCGGTGCCCCAGGGTCCCGGGAACCGGGTCATCGATCCCCGGCCCGTTCCGCCACGCGGACGTCGGGCTGCGCGGGGAAGGGCACGGAGCAGCGCGGGCCGGCCGCCAGCAGGATCACCGCGTCCGCGGGCCCGAAGCACACCGACTCGCGCTTGTCCGGGTTGATCCGTACACCGTGCGCGGAGTCGTCCGGCCCGTCCGGGTGCGAGCGGAACCCGATGACGCAGTGCCCCCGGCGGCGCCCGGCCTCCACCACGGTCGCGTAGCCGACGGGCCGCCCGGTCACGACGTAGTCGTGGGCCGGACGCAGGTGCAGGGTGTGTCCGGTGGACGCGAACAGGCTGTCGAAGACCGCCGCGAGGTGTCCGTCCTCCGCGATCTGCGTCATCAGGAGGCTGATCAGACGGCTGCCGACGATGAAGTCGGCGCCGTCCCGGGCGGGTGCGAGGAGCCGGTTGCGGTCGTCGGCCATCTCCGTCACGACGGCCAGTTCCTGTCCCGCCGCCTCCTCCAGGTCCCGCAGGTGCAGCAGTGTCACCAGGGTCCCGTCGTCACCGCCGCGCGGACTGCCGTACGCGGCCGGGCCGTCGTAGCCGAGGACGACGGCCCGGTCGAAGGTCAGCACGTCGAGGCCCGCCAGTACGTCCGGGTCCGTCACGTCCCCTTCGAGGACGGTGACCGGCATCCGGCGCCCCGGCACGCGGGCGCAGCGGTCCGCCTCCTGTAAGTGTTCCTCGCCCTCGGCCATCACCACCAGCAGGGATCCGTCGGGCACGCCTTCGTCGAGCTGTTCGATGATGCGCGGGGCGCGGGGGTTCCAGCCCAGGAGCAGGAACCGCTCCGGGGGCCTCGGCGCGGGCGGTGCCGCGACGATCGCCCCGTCGTCGACGGGGAGCGGCCCGTCCGCCGCGACCGCCGTGTCGTCGTCCTGGGTAATCACCACGATCCGGTCGTCGTCGCCGAGCACGCTGTCGCAGGGCGGGTTGAGCTCCACCCGCCCGTCGGAGCGCAGCAGGCCGATCACGCTGGAATCGGCGTACGCGAACAGGAGCGTGCCGAAGGAGCTTCCGGCGAGGCGGCCGGCGGGCACCGTGTAGATCTCGTGCCCGTCGAAGTCGAGCAGTTCGCGGTAGACGAGGGAGAGTCCGGGTTCGCAGGACGTCCGCGCGATCAGGCGGGCGGTGACGTCCTCGATGTTGAGGACGTGGCCGTGGGGGCCGGCGGCCAGGTCGGCGGCCCGCTTGTGCCGGCCGTCGCGGACCGCCGCGACCACGCCGGGCCGGCCCCGTCCGCGGACCGCCGCCTCCACCGCGAGCAGTGTCTTCACCACGTGGGCGTCGCCGTCCTCGCCGTCGTGGGTCAGTACCAGCACGGCGCGGGCGGTCTCCGGCGTGACCAGGGACACGATGGCGGGGTCGGTGGTCTCGCCGCTGCGGCAGATCAGCCGGGTCCGGCCCAGCCGCCCGACCGCCGTGCCGATCTCGTCCTCCATCTCGGCCTTGTCCTTGGGGCCGAGGACGGCGAGGACGGCCCGGCGCCGGTTGGCATTGGCCACGACGAGCTCGGAGACGATCGGGAACACCTGGTCGGACCAGCCGAGCAGGACGGTGTGGCCCGACTCCAGGACGGTGGAACGGCCCCGCCGGAGCGCGAGCACCTTGTCGTTCAGGCCGGTGGTGATGAGGCTGACGAGCGTCGAGACGAACAGCAGCGCCACCAGCGCCAGCACCACCGAAAGGAGCACGTACACGGGACTGCCGACGGCACCCCCGATCTTCAGGGTCTGGCCGACGCTCACCCAGACGGCCAGCATCCGGCCCGAGAGGCTGGTGGGACCGTCTTCGTCGGCCCACACCAGGGCCGCGCTGGCCGGGATGACGACGGCGAGGCACATCAGCACGAGCCAGCCGATCAGGACCGCCGTTCCGCGGGCCACGATGGTGTCGAACCAGTAGCGGGTGCGTGCCCAGGCGGGCGTGGGCCGGGCGGCTCGCGCCGGGGGTTTGGGTCCTGACAACCGGAGTTCCTCGGTCGGATGGGGTTCGGGCGCACCCTGCGGTGCGGGGCCCGGCGGCAACGGGTCGGTGCACGTGGCACTTTAACGGGGCGTCACGACCCGGAAGCGGCAGAGGGGTTAAACCCACCTGTAGCGTGAGGAACAGGACTCGCTTTCGGATTCGGGCCGGGGCGGGGGCCGGCCCGGGCGGGGGCCGGCCCGCCCCGGCGTCGTCCCGTGGAGCTGCGCAGGTGTCCGGCAATTCCGCCGCCGTTCGCGCGAGAACCCCCTGCCGGTGGCGAGCCGTTCCGCAGGCGTCGGGACCCTCGTTCCGCCCAGCCACCACTCCCCTGAGGACGGACACCATGCCCGAAGTACGCGCGCCCGAGTGGCGTCGTCGCCTCGCAATCCTCTGCGTGGCCGTCGCGGGCCCCGCTCTGGCCGCCGGGGCCGTGCTCGCGCCCGCCGCCCACGCGGCCCCGGCGGACGACATCCGCATCAACGAGGTGGTGACCACCGGCAGCGTCGACGACTCGATCGAGCTGTACAACAAGGGCACCGCGGCCGTCGACCTCTCCGGATGGATCCTGAAGGACGAGAGCAACAGCTCGAAGTACAAGATCTCCTCCGGGGTCACCCTGGCTCCCGGAGCGGTCCGCGCCTTCGACGTGCACGCCTCCTTCGGCCTGGGCTCGGCCGACAAGGCGCGCCTGTACCTGCCGGACGGCAGCACGCTGGTCGACGGTTTCACCTGGAGCGAGCACTCCGGCCCCTCGTGGTCGCGGTGCGCCGACGGCGTCGGCGCGTTCAAGGCGGCCGGGGTGACGCTCGGCGCCCCGAACGACTGCGGCGGCGGTGGCGGTGGCGGCACGCCCGTCGCCTGGCCGGGGAGCGGCTCGGTGTCCACGGCCGACGCCTCGAACGTGTTCGGCCAGGACCTCAGCGGCCTCCATCAGGAAGGGGGCGTGATGTGGGCTGCGCAGAACTCGGGGAAGCTGTGGCGCCTGCTCCCGAACGGCGCCGGCGGGTGGACCCCGGACACCGCGAACGGGTGGTCCGCCGGCAAGGCGCTGCGCTTCCCGGGCGGTGGCTCCGGCAGCCCCGACGGTGAGGGCGTGACCGTCACCGGCGCCGGCGCCGCGGGCGGTGTGTTCGTCGCCAGTGAGCGCAACAGCGCCTCCTCCGGAACCAGCCGCCTGTCGGTCCTGCGGTACGACGTCAGCGGTACGGGCACCACGCTGACGGCCACCAGGGAGTGGAACCTGACCTCCTCCCTGCCGTCGGTGGGATCCAACCTGGGCTTCGAGGGGATCACCTGGGTTCCCGACGCCTACCTGACCGGCGCGGGCTTCAAGGACGAGTCGACCGGCTCGGCCTACGACCCGAGCGGGTACGGCGCTCACACGGGCGGCGTGTTCTTCGTCGGGGTCGAGGGCACCGGGACGATCCACGGGTACGTCCTGCAGGACACGGGCACGTTCACCCGGGTCGCCTCCGTCGACAGCGGCCTGGACGGCGTCATGGAGGTGCAGTGGGAGCCGCAGGCCGCGCGTCTGTGGGCCGTCTGCGACGACACCTGCGGCGGCGCGCACCGGACCATGCGGGTCAACGCGTCCGGAGTCTTCGCCACCACCGCGGTCTACGACCGTCCCAGCGGCATGCCCGACCTCAACAACGAGGGCTTCTCGGTGTCCGGGGCCGCCGAATGCGCCGGTGGTTCCAAGCCCGTGTACTGGGCCGACGACAGCAACACCGGCGGACACGCGCTGCGCAAGGGTGCCATCGCCTGCTGACCGGCGGGCCCGCCGCGGCTCCGGCCCCGGCGGGCAGGGCCGCGGCGGCCCACGGACGGAGCTACCTGGGTGTGGTCTCCTGCACGACCCACGCCAGGAACTCCTCCGAGGCCCGCACGGCCGGCAGCAGGATCCACTGCGGCACTTCGTACGGGTGGTTCGCGTGCACCCAGGCCTCCAGCTCCGCGGCCTTCTCCTCGGTCGTCTTGAAGGAGACGCGGTACTCCCGCTCGTGCTGCACCGCGTCCTTCCACCAGTAGAAGGTCGTCATCCGCGCGTCGACGTGCGCACCGGCCGCCAGGCGGGCCTCCACCGCGGCCCGCGCGAGGCCGTACGCCTTGTCCTCGTCGTTCACGGTCGTCTGCGCGATGACGATGCTCGTCACTCTGATCCTCCTCGGTCGGATGCACCCGACCCTACCCACCGCGCGCGCGGCGCCGTCCGGTCCGGGCGAGCGGTAACTTCTACCGAGCCAGCGGGGTGTTGCCGGAGACCGTCCCGTCCGTGCCGGAGACGGTGACGGCGTGCCGGACGCCGTCCGGGCCGAGGACCACGGCCAGCCAGGCGCTGCCGCCGCCTTCCTGTGCGACGACGCGCAGGCTCTCCACCTTGCCGCCGGTCACCGCCGCCGCGGCCTTGGCGGCCGCCTCTCCGATGGCCAGGGAGGGCAGTGGCGCCGGGGCCGTCCGGGAGTCGCCGCCCCGCCCGCCCGGGGCTTCCGGCGCGCCGAACACCCGGTGCTCCTTGGGGCCCGCCGGACGGCCGGGGCCCGCGCCTTCGGCACGGCGCTCGACCGGGCCGTCGGCCCCCGGCACCGACCAGGCGAGGCGGGGACGGTCCGTCCGGTCGTGGTGGTGCTCGGCCACGGCCACGGCCGTCACCGCGCCCCCGACGACCACGACGGCCGCGCCCAGTGCCGCCCATCGGGCGCCGTTGCTCCGGGGCACCAGACGGCCCAGGGCCGTGCGCTCCCGGGGGCTGGCGGCCGGGGTCCCGTTCTCCGACGGCTCGGACGGTACGGGCTGCGCGGGCGGCGGGGTCGACGCATCAGACATACAGGTACTCCTCAGGACAACCGGGCACGTCGCCCGGCTAGGTGCCCGAGCATGCCGAGCCGATGCTGAAGCCCAGCTGAAGCCACCTGAAGACCTCTTCAGCCTGCCGCGGCCCGGGCCTGAGACCCTGTTCGGCATGCGCGTACTGGTGGTGGAGGACGAACGGCGGCTGGCCGTGGCCCTGCAACGGGGACTTCAGTCCGAGGGCTTCTCGGTGGACGTGGCCCACGACGGGCTCCAGGGCCTGTGGATGGCCTCCGAGCACGACTACGACCTGATCGTGCTCGACATCATGCTGCCCGGGCTGAACGGCTACCGCGTCTGCGCGAAGCTGCGGACGGCCGGCAACGAGTCGGGGATCCTGATGCTCACCGCGAAGGACGGCGAGTACGACGAGGCGGAGGCGCTGGACACCGGTGCCGACGACTTCCTGTCCAAACCGTTCTCCTACCTGGTCCTGGTCGCCCGGCTGCGCGCGCTCGGGCGGCGCGCGGGCGCTCGGCGCCCGCAGGTGATGCGGTGCGGCGACCTGGTGATCGATCCCGCCCGGCGGTCGTGCGCCCGCGGTGGCGCCGAGATACGCCTGACCGCCCGGGAGTTCGCGGTCCTGGAGTGCCTGGCCCGCCGCTCGGGCGAGGTGGTGCCCAAACGGGACATCCTGGAACAGGTGTGGGACAGCGCCTTCGAGGGCGATCCCAACGTCGTCGAGGTCCACGTCAGCGCCGTGCGCCGCAAGATCGACGCTCCGTTCGGCCGCGCCGCGCTGGAGACCGTACGCGGGGCCGGCTACCGGCTGGCGGCCGACGGTGGCTGAGCGTCCCCGCGTCCGCGGCCTCCGGGGCCGCGACCTGCCCGCCCGCGACCTCCCCGCCCGCGGCCTCCTCGGACACGGCCGCCTCCTGCGCCGCCGCCTGCTGGCCGGCCGCCCGGCCGCCGCCGTGCGCGCGGTCGCCGGCACGGCGCTGGAGCGGTGGCCCGGGCTGCGCCGGCTGTGGCCCACCACGGTCCGGGCCCGGGCCACCGTGGGAGCGAGTCTCGTGGTCGCCGCTGCCCTGGCGCTGGCCTCGTTCACGCTGCTCGGACTGCTGGAGGCCAATCTGCTGCGCAACGCGGAGAACGACGCGCGGCGGCAGGCCGACACGGTGGCGCAGCTCACCGCGGCCGGCCGGCTCGACCGCGTCCGGCTGACGGCCCGTGGCGTCGAATTCGTCCAGGTGGTGGGCGCCGACGGCCGTGTCCTGTTCGCCACCCCCAACCTCATCGGCGTCCCCGCGTTCCGCCCGGCGGGCCCCGGCGTACCCGGGACCCGCTTCCAGACCTGGCGGGTCCGGCCGCTGGGCGGGGACCACCGTCAGCGGGTCGTCCAGGTCATCACCGACACCCCGGACGGCCCCGCCGTCGTCTACGCCGGGGCCTCCCTGCGCGACGCGGACGCCGCCGACGACACCGCCACGGCCGCCCTGGTGATCGGCATGCCCCTGCTCCTGGCCACGGTCGCCCTGGTGACGTGGCGGGTCACCGGCCGTGCGCTGAGGCCGGTGGAGGCGATCCGGGCCGAGGTCGCGGAGATCTCCGACCGCGATCTGCACCGCCGGGTGCCGGTGCCCGCCACCCAGGACGAGGTGGCCCGTCTGGCGCAGACCATGAACGCCACCCTGGACCGGCTGGAGGCCTCCGGGGTGCGCCAGCGGCAGTTCATCGCCGACGCCTCGCACGAACTGCGCTCCCCCATCACCGTCCTGCGCACGCAGCTGGAAGTGGCCCTGGCGGTCCGGGACCCGGAGCTGTGGCCCGAGCTGATCGGCGGGGCCCTCCAGGACATCGAACGGCTCCAGCACCTCGCGTCCGACCTGCTGCTGCTCGCCCGCATCGACGCCGCCCAGCCCGTGGCCGCCGTGGAACTGGACCTGACCGCCCTGGTGGAGGAAGCCGTGGCCGCCCGGCTGGGCGACCGGGTTCCCGTACACCTGCGCCTGGACGACGGGGTGGGGATCACCGGCAGCGCCCTGTGGCTCAGCCGGGTGGTCACCAACCTCCTCGACAACGCGCAGCGGTACGCGGACCGGTGCGTGCGGGTCACCCTGCGCACCACGGGCGGCCCGGGGCCGCGCAGCGCCGTGCTGGAGGTCACCGACGACGGTCCCGGCATCCCGGCGGCCGACCGGGAGCGGGTCTTCGAGCGTTTCACCCGCCTGGACGACTCCCGTAGCCGGGATCACGGCGGTGCGGGTCTGGGTCTCGCCATCGCCCGCGACCTGTCGGCCCACCACGGCGGGACGCTGACGGCCGAGGACGCGGCGCAGGGGGCCCGCCTGGTGCTCCGGCTCCCCGTGTCGCCCGGCCACGCCGTCGCGCCGTATCGGGGGTGACGGATTTCGCCCGGTCGGGCCAAGCCGAGGCGGCCGGCGGGCACCAATGGCCCAGCATCGGGACACCGGACAGGCCGGGAGTCGGATGAGATGCCTAACGTCACTGCCAGACACATCGGTCCGCGGATCTTGTGGAGGCACCATGTCCCGTCGGAGCCGCTGGCTGGTGGGCGCCTGCACCAGTACGGTCGCCGCCGGCCTGCTCGTCACCGGGGGCGCCGTCACGGCACCGCCGCGAGAAGGTCCCCGCGGTGACGTCGCGGGCGAGGTCGCCGTGGGCGCCTATCTCCACTACGGCTCGCCCGGGGTCGAAAGGATGCAGAAGCTCTCGCAATGGCTCGGGGGCGCCGAGCTGCGCGCCGGGCACACCTACCTGCCCGGCGACACCTGGTCGAACATCGAGGGCGCACCCGATTCCCTGCGCAGCTGGGCCCGGTGGCGCAAGGCGCGGGCCGATCGGCTCTTCGTCCTGAACGTGCCCATGCTGGAGCACAACGAGGCCCGGGTCCCCGACGGCCGGGTCGCCGAGCTGCTGCGCTCCGGCGCCCGGGGCGAGTACGACCACCACTTCCAGCGGCTGGCCCGGCGGCTCGTCGGCCTCGGGGTGCCGGACACGGTCATCGTGCTGGGCTGGGAGATGAACGGCTTCGACTACACCCACCGGTGCCGGCCGGACCCGGAGAACTGGAAGAGGTACTGGCGGCGCATCGTGGCCGCCATGCGCTCGGTCGAGGGGCAGCGCTTCCGTTTCGACTTCGCCCCGAACCGCGGCGGTGACGCGATCGCCTGGACCCGGTGCTACCCCGGCGACGACGTGGTCGACGTCATCGGCATGGACAGCTACGACCAGCCGCCGGGCGGTACCTTCGACGAGTACGTCACGCAGCCCTACGGACTCCAGCGGCAGGTCGACTTCGCGAAGGCGCACGGCAAGCGGATCTCGTATCCCGAATGGGGGCTGTTCCGCAACGGCGACAACCCCGGTTACATGCGGCGCATGCTGGCGTGGATCGCCGAGCACGAGCCGCTGTACCACAGCATCACCGACTACTGCCCGCACGGTGTGTGGCAGTGCGCCCAGAACCCGCGCTCCGCACGGGTGTTCCGGGAGTCCCTGTCGCCCGACGGGCCCGGGCGGGTCAGCGCACCTGCACCCCGATGAGGCAGGTGTCGTCATCGGTGTCGGAAGCGCTGTAGGTCAGCAGGTTGTCGAGGCGCTTCTCCAGTGAGCCCCCGGACCGCGAGGCCACGGCGAGGAGCTGCGCCAGCGTGTCCGTCACGGAGACGTCCCGGCGTTCGACGAGGCCGTCGGTGTACATGAGGAGGATGTCCTCCCGCTCCAGCTGCACCTCCTCTTCCGTGAACTCCACGTCGGGCAGGGCTCCGAGCAGGAGTCCCGGGGTCAGGGGGAAGGCCAGGGCGTGGTCGCCGCGTACCAGGACGGGCGGCAGGTGGCCGGCGCGGGCCCAGCGCAGGGTGCGGGTGGCCGGGTCGTAGATTCCGCACACGGCGGTCGCGGTGAGCTGGCCGGTGAGGTGGTGGGCGACCCTGTTCAGCCAGGAGAGCAGCTGGGCGGGGCCGGCGCCGGTGACGGCGAGCCCCCGCAGGGCGTTGCGCAGGACGACCATGCCGGTCGCGGCGTGGATGCCGTGCCCGGCGACGTCCCCGACGCTGAGGAGGATCTTGTGGTCGGGCAGGACGACGGAGTCGTACCAGTCGCCGCCGACGAGGGACTGGGTTTCGGCCGGGCGGTAGCGCACGGCGATGCGGATGCCGGGGACCTCCAGCGGGGCGGGTGCGGGAGGCATGATCGCGTGCTGGAGCTGAAGGGCGAGCTTGGTGCGGTCCGCGGATTCGGCCTCGCTGTCGGCGAGCTGGTCGCGGGTGGCCGCCAGCGCGACCTCGGTCCAGTGCTGTGACGAGACGTCCTGGCAGGCTCCTCGGACGGAGTACAGGCGTCCGTGCTGGTCCAGGACGGGTTCCGCCACCATGCGGATGTGGCGGATGATGCCGTCGGCGCGCTTGAGGCGGAAGTCCACGGAGGACTCCCGGAGCGTGTGCAGCAGGGTGCGCAGGAACCGCCCGATCGAGTTGACGTCGTGGGGGTGGGCGTGGCCGGCCAGTTCCTCCAGGGGAATCGGGGAGGCCGTCGCCGGCAGGCCGAACAGGGCGTAGAGCTGGCCGTTCCAGCTGATTTCGCCGGTGTTGACGTTCTGCTCGAAGCCGCCGACCCGGCCCAGGCGCTGTGCGTGCTGGAGGAGGCTGGCGAGTCGCGCGGTCTCGTCCTCGATCTTCCAGATCAGGAGGAGGGCCGTGCCGTGCCGGGTGATGCTCACGTCGGCGACGGAGGTGAGCGGGACCTCGTCGACGACGGCCGTCAAGGTGGTGCGCGGTGCCTGGCAGGGCTCGCCGGTGGCGTACACGCGTTCCAGCTTCGAGAAGAGTCCGTCGTCCTCCGCGGCCGCGGGGTAGGCCTCCAGGAAGTGCGTACCGGTGACCATGGAGCGGGGGCGTCCGGCGGGGTCGACGAACCGGTGGTTGGTGTGGTGGATGTGGAAGTCGGCCAGCCGTCCGGCGGAGTCGAGGCGGGGCGCGAGGACCAGGACGGGGTCGTACAACTGGTCGGCCAGGTCGGCGAGTTCCGCGATGCCCGCGAGGTCCGGTGCACCGGGAGCGAGGGGTGCGGGGGCGGGGGAACCCTCTTCCAGGGTGTGGGCGCACAGTTCGGCGAGGGCTTCCAGCTGGCGCAGGATCCGGGGCTGGCGCGGCGGCGCTGATTCCGGCCAGCTCGCCTCCAGTACGCCGATGATGCGTCCGCCGGTCCCGGCGGGGACCATGACGCGCCCGCCGTTGGGGTGGTGCCGCCTTCCTATGGTGGGGATGCCCGAGTCGGCGAGGCAGTCCACGACCGTGAGTTCCCGCCTGGTCAGTGCCAGCCGTGCGCAGGTGGCCACTTCGGGCGGGACGTGGCGCCAGCGGTCGGCGTCCTGTGCGGTGAATCCGGCCTGGCCGACGAGCGCGAGTGAGGAGTCCGGTGCCACCGACCAGATCGCGACGGCCTGGGCGCCCAGGGCTCGGAGCGCGTTGTCGAGCAGGGCGGCGGCGACGGCTTGCGCGTCGGTGGCCGCGAGCACGCGGCTTTCCGCGGCCCTCAGCCGAATGGCCGGTGCCGTGTCGCCGTCGGCGGCGGGTTCTCCGTCGGCGGCCTTGAGGAACAGCTGTGCGGCCTCGCTGACGTGGTCGCGGGAGGCCTGGTTGATGACGTCGACCGCCAGGGCGAGGACGGTCACGTTCGCCCGTTCCGCCAGCTTGGCCAACTGCCGGGAGGCCTCGCCGGGGCCGCACCCCAGGCGTCCCACGAGGACGCCCTTGGCGAGTTCGACGAGGGCGCGCCCGTCGGCGGCTTCCTGGGCCTCCAGGGCCTCTTGGCGCAGCCGCTCGACGGTGGCGGCCAGCCGGCCCACCTCGGCAGAGTCAGGCACGGGGGGCTCCCGGGGCGTCCTGGGGCAGGAGCCACTGGCGGAGCCGGTCGACGAGGTCGTTCGCGTCGACGGGCTTGGTGATGTAGTCGCTCGATCCGGCGGCGATGCTCTTGTCCCGGTCGCCCGGCATGGCCTTGGCGGTGACCGAGATGATGGGCAGGTCGGCGTACTGGGGCATCCGCCGGATCTCCGCCGTCGCGGCGTAGCCGTCGAGTTCGGGCATCATGACGTCCATCAGGATCAGGTCGATGCCGGGGGTGCTCGTCAGGGATTCGATGCCCTTGCGGCCGTTCTCGGCGTGCAGGACGCGCATGCCGTGGAGTTCGAGGATGCCGCTGATGGCGTACAGGTTGCGCGGGTCGTCGTCGACGACCAGGACGGACTTGTCCGCGAGGCTGGCGTCGACCCGGGCGTGGTCCGACGGGAGCGCGCCGCCCGCGGACCGCACGAGGGGAAGGACGTCGCGCAGCCGGTCGACCGACAGGTGCAGGGTGATCCGTTCGCGCAGTTCGTCCAGGCTGGCGAGTACTTCCAGGCGCTGTCCCGTCGCGTGCCGGGCGACCTCGTCCTGAAGCTCTCCCGTCATGCGCCGGTTGTCGTGGGCGAGGACCGGCAGGGAGGCCAGGGCCGTGTCTCCGGCGAGAGCCCTGAGGAAGGTCAGGGCTTCGTCGCCGGCGCCCAGTTCGAGGACCACGCAGTGGAAGGGTGTCTGGGCGAGCATCGTGGCCGCTTCCGTCGCGGTCACGGCCGTCATGACCTCGACCCGCTCGGCCGCGTCGACGGCGGGCCGTCCGGCGATCAGGTCCGAAGCGGCGCTCTCGGCGACGAGACTGAGGAGCCCGTGGGGGCGTTCCTCGATCACCAGGAGCCGACGGGGGTGACGTTCGTCCCCGGCCGGGCCCGCGCCGGCGGCGTCGGCAGCGGAGTCCTCGACGGATCCGGGCGGGCTCACCTCCGCGGGGGCCCCCGCGTTCTGCTCGGGGACGTCGGTGTCCCCCGAGACGGGCAGGTACAGCGTGAACGTCGACCCCACGCCGGGTGAGCTGGTCGCCGTGACGGCGCCGCCGAGGAGCCGGGCGATCTCCCGGGTGATGGACAGGCCCAGGCCCGTACCTCCGTACTTGCGGCTGGTCGTGCCGTCGGCCTGCTGGAACGCGGCGAAGATCACCTCCAGCTGCTCCTCGGCGATGCCGATGCCCGTGTCGGCGACCTTGAAGGCCACCACCGATCCGGAGCGCTCCAGTTCCGGGGGGAGCTCGGCGGCGTGCGCCGGCTCGATCCGGACCTGGACCCGGCCGCTCTCGGTGAACTTCACCGCGTTGGACAGCAGGTTGCGCAGGATCTGCTGGAGCCTCGCGTCATCGGTGAGCAGGTCCACCGGCACGCCCGGGGCGGTCACGATGTCGAATTCGAGGCCCTTTTGGGTGGTCAGCGGGCGGAAGGAGGCTTCCACGTAGGCGAGGAGGTTCTTGAGGGACACCCGCTCCGGGTTGATGTCCATCTTGCCCGCCTCGACCTTCGACAGGTCGAGGATGTCGTTGATCAGCTGGAGGAGGTCGGAGCCGGCGGAGTGGATGATGCCGGCGTATTCGACCTGCTTCGGGGTCAGGTTGCGGCCGGGATTCTGGGAGAGCAGCTGGGCGAGGATCAGCAGGCTGTTGAGCGGGGTGCGCAGTTCGTGGCTCATGTTGGCCAGGAATTCCGACTTGTACTTCGAGGCCAGGGACAACTGCTGGGCCCGGTCCTCCAGTTCCTGGCGCGCCTGCTCGATCTCCAGGTTCTTCGTCTCGATGTCCCGGTTCTGCGTGGCGAGGAGGGCGGCCTTCTCCTCCAGTTCGGCGTTGGACCGCTGGAGCTCGTCCTGCTGGACCTGCAGCTGTTCCGAGCGGGCCTGCAGCTCGCCGGTGAGGCGCTGGGACTCGCCGAGGAGTTCGTCGGTGCGGGCGTTGGCGACGATGGTGCTGACGTTGACGCCGACCGTCTCCATCAGGCGGCCGAGGAAGTCGCGGTGCACGGGCGTGAACGACGTGAAGGACGCGAGCTCGATCACGCCGAGGACCTGGTCCTCGACGAGGATGGGCAGGACGATCAGGTTGGCCGGAGCCGCGCCGCCCAGCCCGGACGAGATCAGGTAACCGGGCGGTACGTTCTCGGTGCTGAGGATGCGCCGGCTGCGGGCGGCCTGGCCCACCAGGGTCTCGCCGCTGCGCACCCGCCGGGCGGCCGGGCTGCCGGCGGGCCGGCCGAAGGACCCGATCAGGGTGAGCCAGGTCTCCCCGTCGGTTTCCTCGGCGAGGTAGAAGGCTCCGTAGCTGGCTTCGACCAGGGGGGTCAGTTCGTCCATGACGAGTTCGGCGACGACCGCCAGGTCACGGTGGCCCTGCATCAGGCCGGAGATCTGCGCCAGGTTCGACTTGAGCCAGTCCTGTACCTGATTGGCGCGGGTCGTCTCGCGGAGCGAGCCGACCATGGAGTTGATGTTGTCCTTGAGCTCGGCGACCTCGCCGGAGGCGTCCACGGTGATCGAGCGGGTGAGGTCGCCCTCGGCGACCGCGCTGGCCACTTCGGCGATCGCGCGGACCTGCCGGGTCAGGTTGCCGGCGAGTTCGTTGACGTTCTCGGTCAGCCGCTTCCAGGTGCCGGAGACGCCTTCGACCTCGGCCTGGCCGCCGAGGCGGCCCTCGCTGCCGACCTCGCGGGCCACGCGCGTGACCTCGGCGGCGAAGGAGGACAGCTGGTCGACCATCGTGTTGATGGTCGTCTTCAGCTCCAGGATCTCGCCGCGGGCGTCGACGTCGATCTTCTTCGACAGGTCGCCGTTGGCGACCGCCGTGGTGACGAGGGCGATGTTGCGGACCTGACCGGTGAGGTTGTTCGCCATGGAGTTGACGTTGTCGGTGAGGTCCTTCCAGGTCCCGGCGACGTTCGGGACGCGGGCCTGGCCGCCGAGCCGGCCCTCGGTACCGACCTCCCTCGCGACGCGCGTGACCTCGTCCGCGAACGCGGACAGGGTGTCGACCATCGTGTTGATGACGCCGGCCAGCGCCGCGACCTCGCCCTTGGCCTCGACCGTGATCTTCTGCGAGAGGTCACCGCGGGCCACGGCCGTGGCCACCTGGGCGATGGAGCGCACCTGTCCGGTCAGGTTGGACGCCATCACGTTGACGTTGTCCGTCAGGTCCTTCCAGGTGCCGGACACCCCGCGGACGGTGGCCTGACCCCCGAGGTTGCCCTCGGTACCGACCTCGCGGGCCACGCGCGTGACCTCGTCGGCGAACGCGGAGAGCTGGTCGACCATCGTGTTGATGGTCTCCTTCAGCTCCAGGATCTCGCCCCGGGCGTCGACGCGGATCTTCTGCGACAGGTCGCCCTGCGCCACCGCGGTGGTCACCTCCGCGATGGAACGGACCTGCGCGGTGAGGTTGTCGGCCATGAAG